>JAXGWV010000070.1:0-1645 GCA_040773125.1 Candidatus Dojkabacteria bacterium | reverse complement strand
ATTTGCTTTACTCAAAACATCTGGAAGGAGTTCATTCAATCGATTCCCTATACTCTCCTCAATACTTTCTTTTTCATCTTTACTACCCTTCCTAAGAAAAAATGTAACACCTACACCAAGGAGCACCCCACCAACCAAAGCGATAATAACTAGAATTGTATCCTGCATAATGATAAAATTGTTCAGTTTAATACAATTACATTATAGCAGAAAAGATTGATGTTCAAATTTGAATCAAAAGAGAGGACATTTCTATTGCATCTATTTCTTACTACTTTTCTAGGAGGTGTTGTTGGAATACTCAACTACGCCTTTAACATCCTTATCGCAAGATATACTTCGTTGGAAATTTTTGGGATTTTTAGTGCCGCTCTTGGAATTATTTATCTCTCCCAGATAAGTGGAATGTCTATACAATCTTTGGTCACTAAAACAATTGCAAAAAACAAGGAGAATGATTTAAACCAATACAAGTGGAATACCACAATTTCCTTTGCAATTATTGGTGTAGTGGCCTCAATTATCTTTTTCCTCTTTAAAGTACCTATTTCCCAATTAGCATCTATCCCAAAAGAATTAATCCTTTACCTTTCTCTAGCAATTATTTTTGCATTTATCTCCCCAGTATCCAAAGGCCTTCTTTTAGGACAGGAAAAAGTCATTACAGTAAATCTCCTTTTGCTGGCAGAAACAGTAATGAAATTTTTCATCGGAATTTCGGCCATTAAAATTGGAGGAAATATTCCTTTACTAATCGTAGCGAATGCAATCCCACCATTCCTCACAACACTTTTTATAATTCCTATGATTAAGTTTAAAAAGAAAAAGGACACAGAAGTAAAGAATAACTGGAAGGAATTTTTACTAATGACCCTCTCATTTCTTCTGCTTACAATGCCTTTCACAATTGATCTAGTTCTGGTGAACAGTACATTTAGAGCAGAGTATTCATCATTGTCACTCCTTGGAAAAATCGTCTATTTTGCTTGTGTTACCACTTCGGCAGTTCTTTTTGCAAGATTATCAAATGAAAGTAGTTTTACAAAACAAAAAAAGAGTCTTTTTCTTTCAATTCTTTTGTCCTTACTTATTGGATTATTTCTTTCTCTAATATACTTTTTTCTCGGAGAAAAAATTATTTCCCTCTCAGTTGGAGACAGCTATTTAAAGATTAATACATACCTTGGCGTATTTGGCCTTTGCATGACTGGCTATTCTATTGTATATATGGTTGCAAACTTTTTTATCGCTAGAGGTACATACTCATATATTTGGGTTTTACTCTCTGCTTCAATTTTACAAATAACTCTTTTCTCAACAAGAAACAATTATTTATATGAGGTGGTCCAAAATCAAGTAATTCTATATACTTGTCTTACATTATCAACAATTTTATTTCTTCTATTTAATTTTAAGAAAAACAGAAATGAAGAAAACAAAAGTTCAGGAGAGCTTAAGTAAAACCTTAGAGGGTTTTAAAGCATTTGCATTTAAAGGTTCTGCCATAGATATTGCAATAGGTATGATGGTAGGAGCAGCAACAACTGCAGTTATTAGCTCCTTAATTAAAGACATCATTAATCCTCCAATTGCGAAATTAATATCTGGTATTGATTTCTCTCAGAGATTTTTTGTATTAGGAACT
>JAXGWV010000069.1:0-1653 GCA_040773125.1 Candidatus Dojkabacteria bacterium | reverse complement strand
TAATTGTTGATCACCATATTTCATCCAAGCTCCTGACTTCACAACAATTCCAGTTTCAATTGCAGCATCAAGAATACTACTCTCTTTATCTATTCCAAAAGGATATATCATATCAAATGTTGCTTCTTTAAAAGGAGGTGCAACCTTGTTTTTAACAACCTTTACTTTTCTTGAATGACCAATTACAACTCCATCTTTTGTAATTTTATCCTTCTGTCTAATATCCATCCTGATAGAAGCATAGAATTTCAGAGCATTCCCACCTGTTGTTGTTTCTGGATTACCAAACATTACACCAATCTTCATTCTAAGCTGATTCAGAAAAATAATCGTAGTACCCGTCTTACTAGAAACAGCAGTTATCTTCCTAAGAGCTTGTGACATTAATCTCGCTTGAAGACCCATATGACTATCTCCCATCTCTCCCTCAATCTCAGCTCTCGGAGTAAGAGCGGCAACCGAATCAATGACAATTACACCAAATGCAGAAGATCTCACCAATGTCTCCAATATCTCTAAGGCTTGCTCCCCAAAATCTGGTTGAGAAATATACAAATTATCAATATCTAAACCAATATTTTTTGCATAAGTAGGATCAAAAGCATGCTCAGCATCTATAAAAGCTACAGCCTCTCCCATTTTTTGAGCCTCAGTAAGGATATGCAATGCCAATGTAGTCTTTCCAGATGACTCAGGTCCATATATTTCTATAATCCTACCCTTTGGAACTCCACCAACTCCCAAGGCCAAATCTAGCGAGAGTGCACCTGTCGGAATTACTTCTATATCTACCCTCTTCTCATCACCCAATTTCATAATTGAGCCTTTCCCAAACTGCTTTTCAATCTGAGCTATAGCAATTTCTATTGCCTTATTTTTGGAAGATTCAACTGATGGAGTTTCTTCAACTTTTTTCTTAACTTCTTTCATGAATATGGGATATACAATTTATTTATTTACAACAAAGGATAACAAACAAAACGATATGAGTAAAGCTACCCTAAAAAATGTTTAATTAACCGATAATATTTTTATACAAACCTTTCATTTATTATTTTTGCCAAATTCTCGACAAAACTTTCCCTTAAATCTTCATCCTCTCTAAGATACCTAGCTATCTCAATTTGTATTGATGGAATTCGCATTTTACCTGAAACAAATTCCCCCAAAGTCTCTTCATCATTATCCAAAAACCTAAAAAGCATTGTACTAATCCCATACAACCTTCCCGAATTTATTTTTTCTCTCACTTCTTGAGCAAATGACCTTGAACGAAGAAATCTAGTAGGATAATATATTCCCAAATCAAAATCTGTACCCAAAGCCATACCGTGTATGTCAATGAACTGTTCTATCTTCCCCTTCTTACATAAATCTTGCACAGCCTTTTTATATTCATTTCTTTCAATTTTGTTGTAATTGGGGTCATATTTAATCTCTGATGATAAATATATTCCCCAAGAACCAGTTAGTTCACAAAGTTCTATAACAATTTCATCTGTAAATCTCTCAGCCTGTCTATATGCAGTACTCAATAGAGGTCTCTTGTGTAAACAAGCGTGGGGAGCAGAAAAAAGTATTGGTTTCTTTCCTTCAATTATTTGGAATTGGGTAGTTTTCATTAATATCTAAATTACCATTATTGCTCTCTTT
>JAXGWV010000068.1:0-1693 GCA_040773125.1 Candidatus Dojkabacteria bacterium | reverse complement strand
GAGAGCTAAAAAGGTTTCTGATGAAGTTGTTAAAAGACTTATTAATAAATATCCAACTGATGAAGAGATTACAACTGAGGAGATTTTTTCCGAAGTAAAAGAGACCCTAAAAGAGATGGGACATGGTAAAACTGCCATGGCTTTAGAGTTGTTTGTTAATTTGAAGAATAAAGTAAAAAATATTAAATCTTTAATTGATGCAGAGGAGTTAGTAAGGGGGTATATTGGTGAAGAGGATTGGAGGGTTAAGGAGAATAGTAATATGGCTTATTCTTGGCAAGGATTAAATAACTATATTTCGACCACAGTACAATCAAATTACTGGTTGCACAGCATTTATCCAAAAGAGATTTCAACAGGGAATATTAACAAGGATTACCATATTCATGACTTGGGAATGTTAGCAACATACTGTTGTGGTTGGAGTCTAGAAGATTTGCTTCTTAAAGGTTTTACTGGAGTTGAGGGAAAAATTTCTTCATCACCAGCTAAACATTTTAGTGCTGCATTGGGTCAAGTTGTAAACTATCTTTATACTCTTCAGCATGAAGCTGCTGGAGCACAAGCGTTTTCTAGTTTTGATACATTTCTTGCACCATTTGTTAGGTTTGACAAACTCTCATACAAACAGGTTAAACAAAAGATGCAAGAATTTCTTTACAACATGAACGTTCCTACCCGTGTTGGTTGTCAGACACCGTTTACTAATATTACGATGGATTTAATTCCTTCTGGTCAGCTTGCAGAGCAGGGAGTCATTATTGGAGGTCAAATTAGAAAAGAGAAATACAAAGAATTCCAAAAAGAGATGAATTTAATTAATAGGGCTTTTTGCGAAATTATGATGGAGGGTGACGCACAAGGGCGTCTTTTCTCCTACCCTATTCCTACTTACAATCTCACAAAAGATTTTGATTGGGACAATCCCGAATACAAGCCTATTTGGGAAATGACAGCTAAATACGGTGTCCCCTACTTTTCTAACTTCATTAATTCAGATATGAACCCTGATGATGCAAGAAGTATGTGTTGTAGGCTGAGATTAGATAATCGAGAATTAAGAAAAAGAGGTGGTGGCTTATTTGGTGCTAATCCATTGACTGGGAGCATTGGAGTTGTAACCATTAATCTCCCTAGAATAGGTTTTGAAGCTGAGAATAAAAGAGATTATTTTAAGAGACTAAACAAACAAATGGATTTAGCAAAGAGAAGCTTACATATCAAAAGAAAATTTCTTGAAAAATATATGGAAAAAGGACTTTATCCATATTCAAAATTCTATTTAGCTGATATCAAGAAGAGATTTGGTGAATACTACAAAAATCACTTTAACACTATTGGAATTTTAGGTTTAAATGAATCCCTTATTAATTTCTTCAAAGACCCAAATAAAGGAATTACATCTGAAGAAGGAAGAAAATTTGGTCTTGAGATAATGATGCATATGAGAGAAAGGCTAATGACATATCAATTAGAAACAAATGAATTATTTAATCTTGAAGCCACCCCTGGAGAGGGTGCAACATACAAGTTTGCGAAAGCAGATAAAAAGCGCTTCGGTGATTCAATAATTGCTGCATCTGATATAGGTGAGCATAAAGGTAAAAATATCGCACCTTACTACACTAATAGTTCACAACTTCCTGTTGGTTTTACTGATGATATCTTCGAGGCCCTAGATCTTCAAGATGAG
>JAXGWV010000067.1:0-1735 GCA_040773125.1 Candidatus Dojkabacteria bacterium | reverse complement strand
TGACAATATCTGGGACGGGCGTGGTTATACTCCGAGTCAAATAGATGGGAGTGTAAGTGATGGGATAAGTAGTGGTGATAGAGCTAGAGATATCGTCGCGCAAAAAATTGCACAGGTTCCGGTAACTAACTAATCCCTATTTGTTTTTTCCAACTTAGTATTTTTTGATATACAATCCTCTCTGTGATATTCTTAATGGATAATATATACTGTCCTTTAGATGTATTCAGAAGATATTTACGCACAAGTTTTTGGACCTACTCTAGGAGATTCCCAGAGAGAAACGTCTACTAGGTATGAAGATAATTCCTATGATACCTTCGATGTGGATATCCCTTGGGGATGGGTTTCTTTTTTCATTATCTTCATAGCTCTTGCAGTCTTTGGCTTTTTGTATATTAAAAAGAATCTTAAAAGAAAAGACAGAAACGAGAAAGCTAGTGATGGAGTCCTTATGGAAATTAGGGTACCCAAAGACAATGAAGTAGAGATAGGGTCTGCTGAGAAAATGTTTGCCAATCTGTATGGTATCAGAGGAAAGGCAGAAGGAATAGCCGAGAAATTTAGTGTAAGTAATTGTGTTACATTCGAAATGGTTGGGTTGCCAGGAGAGATACATTTCTTTGTTCATTGTCCAAGAAAATATGCAGATATGGTAGAGAAACAAATACTGGGTTCCTATCAAGATGCTGATGTTTCCGTTGTTGATGAATACAATATCTTTGCTCCAAACACAGAGATTGCATACGCGAGACTTGTATTAGATGAGGATTCGTATACTCCGATAAGAACTGCTGAAAGTTTTACGGGAGATCCAATGGCAAATGTTCTAAGTACATTGAGTAAAATGTCTGAGAAAGAAGGTGCAATTGTTCAGTTAGCCGTCGCTCCAACCGATAACCGATGGCAGAAGAATGGTAGTGAGTTTGTTCAGAATATTGAGAAGAACAATTCTGATCCTGACAAAAAGAAGATTAATGTACCACAAGAAAAGATTCAAGCAATAAATAAGAAGATCTCTAAACCGGGATTAATATCAGAAATTAGAGTTGTAACTAGTGCTCCTACAAAGGAAATCGCAAAGATGCACCTAGATAATATTCTCTCGGCATTCGATCAGTACTCCAATCCAGGGATAAACAAATTAAAGAAGAAAAAGATAAAGGATAGTGAAGAGATGTCCTTTCTTTATGATGTTATCTATAGGAGGACACCTGAAAGTGAAAAAAGTATCTTAAATATTGAGGAATTGGCAGGGTTATATCATTTTCCTAATAAGGATATTACTACTCCAAATATTGTTTGGCTTCTTTCTAAAGAGCTTCCTGCTGGGAATGAAATTAGTTCTGATATTAATTCAAAAGATGCTATTTGGTTAGGAAATAACTACTTTAGAGGAAAAAGGAAGATGATTTGTTTTCAAAGAGATGACAGGAGGAGACATGCATATATTCTGGGACAAACCGGTACAGGTAAATCTTGGTTAATGGTTAGAATGATGATTCAAGATATCTATAATGGTGATGGATGCTGTTTTATCGATCCTCACGGATCTGCAGCCGAAATGCTTCTAGAGAGGATTCCTCCTGAGAGAGCAGAGGATGTCATATATTTTAATGCTGCTGATTTTGAGAGACCTTTTGGATTAAATATTATGGAGTTCTACAATGAACAACATAAACATCAGATTGTAAATAGTTTCTTAGCCTTGTTAATTAGGTTGTTTGATCCGAAT
>JAXGWV010000066.1:0-1901 GCA_040773125.1 Candidatus Dojkabacteria bacterium | reverse complement strand
ATCATTTTTTTTGAATTTCCTAAGTATTTTGTTCAAGGAATTCTGATTCCACTTTTCTTCAGAAGCAATATTCTCAAAAAGTTCTTTAAATTTTTCTTTTTCTGTAATTTCTTTCATATATTTGATATCCTTGTATTATCTAACATTTAAGCAATACTTACCACATGAGCAAACCAAAATTAGCACAAGAGAGAACATTGGTTTTGATTAAGCCTGATGTACTCCAAAGACAGATAGTAGGAGAAATTATTTCAAGATTTGAAAGAAAAGGTGTAAAGATTACCGCGATAAAGATGGTTAATGCTACAAAAGAACAAGTAGGTGAGCATTACGAAGGGAAGGAAGCATATTTAATTGAGATTGGGGAGAAAGCAAAAAAGGGAGCAATTGCAAGAGGTGAGGAGGTATCTAATTGGAATTCACTTGAGAAAGGGAAACAGATTAGGCAGAGAAATATTAACTATCTTACATGTGGTCCCATTATCGCAATGGTAATGGAAGGATTTGGTGTAATTACTCAGGTAAGAAAAATTTTAGGTAGTACTAGTCCTGCAGATGGAGATATTGGAACGATTAGAGATGATTACTCCTTGGATACATATGCATTGGCTGATTTTATAGATAGGTCAACTATGACAATGTTACATGCTTCAGATTCAGTAGAGAATGCAGAGAGGGAGATAAAGATATGGTTTAAGGAGAGTGAAATTTGTAATGATTACGAAACGGGTGTAGAGAAAATTTTCTATGACAGTGAATGGAGTCACAAAAAGAATTAGAGTTGTAAAATTGCATCAATCTCTTCCTGCTTAGCTTTACTGACTTTAGGTCTGTTATCTAAGAAATTCTTTAATTGTTTAAAATCTTTTTTTAGTACATCTCTCAAGTTAGGATTGTAGAGTGCAGCAGCTGGGTGATACATTGCAAAGACAGGTATGCCAGTAGGATGTTCAAATGGTTGCCCGTGTGAAGCCGTAATCCCTGCACCTGGTACAAATCTTCCTAATGCATGTCTTCCTAATGTAACAATTACTCTTGGTTTTATGAAAAGTAATTCAGCATTCAACCAAACTCTACAAGCATCTTTCTCATCTTCCTGTGGTTCTCTATTGTTTGGTGGCCTGTACTTTACAACATTGCTTACATACACTTCCTCACGAGAGAATCCAATACTCTTGAGAAGCTCGTCTAGGAATTTACCAGCAGAACCAACAAAGGGTCTTCCTTGTAAATCTTCATTTTTTCCTGGAGCTTCACCAATGAGAAGAATTCCTGAGGAGGGTGGGGTAATTTCATATACTGGTTGAGTGGCTAATTTCTTTAATCCACAAGTGTTGTGAACAGCATAGTATTCGTGTAGCTCTTTTAGTGTTTTGAAATCTGTTTTCATCATTTCATTATATCATGTTGAAAAACTCAGCAGGTTGTCAGCTTATAGAAAGAGTAGTATAATGTGAACAGAAGTATGAACTAATTAGTTCTACAACAAAAGATCTTTTAAAAAAGGAGAAGAAATGTGTCTTTCAAGAAGTACAAAAGTCTCAATAGAGACGCTTTCCATCAACCCCGACTTCTATGTTGGTCGCAGACTTGAAGTCTCCGGAATTAAAATAAAGCCACAAGGAAGGATAACCGTTTTCCAAGCGCCAGAAGATATGCTCTCTTGCTATATCAATCTTTTCTGTCTTTATAATGGGAAAAACAAGATCCTCCTAGGGATAAGAGGGAAAGCTATTAATCTCACGACAACTGAATTTGGGGAATTCATCTTCCACGGTAAGTGGAAATATGAAGGTAATATATATTTCCTTTTGTTACGTGAGTAAGTTGCCCGAAAGAATTAGATGATTTTTATATCGGATCTTCGGTATAAGTGTTTTCTAATTTGAGTAGGGTTTTTT
>JAXGWV010000065.1:0-1941 GCA_040773125.1 Candidatus Dojkabacteria bacterium | reverse complement strand
TTCCCATCCGATGAACATCATGTGGCTTATATTGGTCCACAAACTAGTATAGCTTTTATCCGCAAATCAGATGGATTAGGATTCTACTTTCCTCCTGAGGAAGAAAATGTTTTATATATTGTCACCCCAGATATTAAAAAAATTTGTAATCGAAGCGACCTAGTCGTTCCAATTATTATCTCAATGTATTCTGAGAATACCTATGAGGCATCCGCCTTAATTTAACCGCAACCACAAGAGAGTGAATCTCGTAAAACTGTTAATCCAGAACGAAATTCACTCTCCTACTCTATTTCACTGTAACTGATTTTGCTAAATTCCTTGGTTTATCAATATTATTTCCCAGTGCTACTGAGAGATAATATGAGATGAGTTGAAAAGGAATGACATTAGCAATACTACTTACATTCTCTATTTGAGATACATTTATGTAATAATCAAAGATCTCTCTTTCTCTTAACTTTTCGTTTCCAATACCTATTGTTAAGGCCCCTCTAGCCTTAACCTGCTCTACAGCACTTATCATGTCATGAAAATCACAACTCTCTTCTGATGGAATAATACTAATTACAGGTGTATCTTTTTCAATTAATGCAATTACTCCATGTTTTAGTTCTCCTGCCGCAAATCCTTCTACATGCTTGTAAGAAATCTCTTTAATTTTCAATGCACCTTCTAGAGCAATAAAGAAATTCTCACCCTTACCTAGAATAAATGCATGCTCTTTGTTTTTTAATTTGTTTGAAATAGCCTTAATTTTTTTAAAACTACTTTCAGAAAAAAGTGGAGATATCGATTTTGTTAATGTGGTCAAATTCTTTCTTCCTTCCTCATATCTTTTTGCTAGGGCCATTGATAACAGATATCCCCAGGCACATTGTGCTGTAAAAACTTTAGTAGATGCTACACATATCTCAGGTCCTGAATTTGTATAGAATTCGAAATCAGAAAGTCTGCTAATTGTTGTCCCATACATATTAACTAAACTTGCTACCCTACAACCCTTCTTTTTAAAAGCCTCAATAGCTTCTATAGTGTCTGCTGTTTCTCCACTTTGAGACAGGGCGATTAGTACATCATCTTCCTTCACAATTGGAATATATTGTTTGAATTCATAGCTTTTAATCTCCTGTGCGTCAATATTTGCGATATTTCTAAGAAAAAAAGCAACTTGTCCTGCAGAAAAACCTGCAGTACCAGCTCCAGTAACATATATTCTGTTAGCATTTCTAACTACTTTTAAAAAAGGTTCAAACTCTTTTTCTGAGTACTCTGTTGCCAAGAGGATAGTATCTTTCTGATCAACTATTTCTTTAAGCATGAAATGATCAAATTTACCCTTGTCGATATTGTTAAATTGATGTTTTAGTTTTTTTATTAGAACAGGTTTAAACTCATTACTTTGTATATTGAAAATTGATATATTCTTTCCATCTATCTCAACCATATCAAAATCATCAAGAAGTACAGCATCATGAGTAGCAGTAGAAAATGAAAGAGTATCAGAAGCAATATATATTCCATCTTTAGCTATTCCTAAAACTAATGGAGAACCATTTCTGACTGCATATATTTTTCTATCATTGTTACTTAATACAGCTATCGTATTTCTACCTTCTAATTTTTTAAAGACTGTAATTATTGCCTCTCTCAAAGTCTTTCCTTTAAGTAATTCAAGTTCTATCAACTTTACAATGACTTCAGTATCTGTTTCTGAAACAAAGTGAATATCTTTTTTTAGTAAAGAAGATTTTAATTCATTAAAATTCTCTACAATTCCATTTTGAGCTAAAGTAAAGCCACCTATCTTAGAGATATGAGGATGGGCATTTCTTTTTGAAACTCCTCCATGAGTGGCCCATCTTGTATGTCCTATGCCAATATTTCCCTTCTGAAGCTTTTCTAACATTTTGTCATACTTTATCTCTCCAATGTTTTTGT
>JAXGWV010000064.1:0-1964 GCA_040773125.1 Candidatus Dojkabacteria bacterium | reverse complement strand
CTAGAATCAGTCAATGACATATATCTTTGTCCGCAAAGTAGAAGATGAGGAAAAAACTAACTTAAGAAGTTTTCTTTCATATATTCTAAAAACTAAAGAACCTCTCTCGCTAGAAACACTTTCCTCACATCCAGATATACATAATCTCGAAATTACTGACAAACTTAGTATAGGGATTGAAGATATTAAATTGTTTCAGAAAAAATTAATCTACAAACCATTCCAAGAAAGTTCTCAACTTGGAATTATTCATGATGCTCAGAAACTTACCCATGAGGCCCAAAACTCCCTTCTTAAAGCCCTTGAGGAAAGTGATGACAATACGATATATGTATTAACTGTTGATAATGAAAAAAATCTTCTTCCTACAATTCGATCTCGTGCAAGAATCATCTATTCTCACGTAGAAAAAGGGAACGAGAGCTCCTTTCAAGAAAACTTCTTTGAATTAGATTTGATATCACAATTTGAAAAAATTGAGAAAGCAAGTGAGGATAGAAGCCAATCTTTAGAGTTAATAAATCAGGTTGAGAATTATTTAAAAACAAAGTTTGAAATTAATATCAAAAATGGTAATATAGATGGTTCGAAAAAATTTCTAGAGGACCTGAAAGTGATTCAAGAGAGCAGAGAGAAGATTAACTCTAATTGCAATCGCAAATTGACTTTGGAGTCTATGATTATACAACTTAAAGAGTAATATTTCAGGCTTAAAAATGGTATAATATATAACAGAATACAGAACTTGAGAAAGAATTAATTTACAGGATTTTTACATTTTTTTATGACCAAAGTTTCAGATTACGGTGCATCAAACATTCAAGTGTTAAAGGGGTTAGAAGCGGTCAGAAAAAGACCTGCTATGTACATTGGATCAACTGATGTGCATGGACTTCACCATATATTTACAGAAATACTTGATAACTCTGTAGATGAAGCAATCGCAGGATATTGTAGCCAAATATGGGTGATATTAAATCAAGACGGCTCAATTACAGTGAGAGATAATGCAAGAGGAATACCTGTAGATATTCATCCAGAAACTAAAGTCTCAACTCTCGAGACTGTTATGACCAATCTTCATGCTGGAGGGAAATTTGAACAAGGAGCATACAAGGTATCTGGAGGTTTACATGGAGTTGGTATGAAATGTACAAACGCCCTTTCAGAGTGGATGGTAACAACAGTTAAGCGTGATGGAGGAATATTTGAGCAAAGATATGAAAGAGGAGTACCAACTGCACCAGTAAAGAGAATTGGGGATTCAGACGAAACAGGGACACAACACACATTCATGCCAGATGATGAGATTTTTACTACAACGACATTTGATTTTGAAACAATCGTAAAAAAATGTAGGCAACATGCATATTTAACTGCAGGATTAAGAATATCAGTAATTGATGATACCCATGGAGAATACAAACAGTATGATTTGTATTTTGAGGATGGTATCAAATCATATGTTCAGTTTATAAACCTGGATATGAAAGCTATTGGTGAGGAACCTTTCTATATGAATAAACAAGATGGTGATGTCGTAGTAGAGGTGGCGTTACAGTATACAGACGATATGGATGAAGACGTGAGATGCTATACAAATAACATCATAAATCCGGAGGGTGGAACCCATTTGGCAGGTTTCAGGACAGCTATCACAAGTGCAATTAATACATATGCAACCAAAACTGAACTATTTAAAGGGATGAATGGAACCTTAAGTGGAGATGATGTCAGAGAAGGTTTAACTGCGGTCATCTCTGTAAAAGTTCCAAATCCACAATTTGAGGGTCAAACAAAAATTAAATTGAATAACCCAGAAGTTAAAAGTATCGTTGCAAGAGTTGTTAGAGATGAATTATTGACATATTTTGAAGAGCATCCTCAAGATGCAAAGAATATAATAGGCAAGGCAGTTCTCGCAAACAAAGCTAAAGCTGCAGCCAAAGCTGCAAGAGATGCCG
>JAXGWV010000063.1:0-1971 GCA_040773125.1 Candidatus Dojkabacteria bacterium | reverse complement strand
TTAAGAGGTTCTAAACCAATATCCATAGCTGTATCAAGTATAGAAATGGCTAAAGAGTATGTAGAAATCAATGAGATGGCAAGCAATCTTTACTCTAACTATCTACCCGGACCAATCACAGTAATATCAAAATCTAAGGGAATTTTAGTCCCACCCGTAGTCTCAATTCAAGGTGCAGTAGGTGTTCGCTATCCAGCATATCCTTTTACTTTGGAGTTAATTGAAAAATTTGGGAAACCAATTACTGCTACATCTGCAAATATGTCCTACAAAGCAACACCCTACAGTATTGATCAATTGATTAAGGATTTACCAAAGAAAAGTTTAGACCTCATAGAGTTGTTTCTAGATGCAGGGGAATTACCTAAGAATCAACCCTCTACGGTACTTGATACTACATTGAATGAGCTTTCAGTATTAAGACAGGGCAAGATTCAGTTTGAAGATGCGTTGGTAAAAAACAAAAAAGTTGAAGAGATTAAGTCTAATTCTGTTGAACAGACCGTAGAATTTGGAAAGGATTTTGCAAGTAAATATGTTACACCAGATACTCCCTGTGTTGTGGCTTTAAGTGGAGAGTTAGGAGCAGGGAAGACACAGTTTGCAAAAGGAGTAGCAGAGAGTTTGGGAGTAAAGGAGATTGTTAATTCTCCTACTTACACAATCATCAATGAATATCCGTATCTAGAAAAAGATGGTACAGAGAGAATATTAGCTCATATGGATACTTGGAGACTGGCTGAGGGAGAGTTAGATGGTTCGGGTCTTGTTGAACATTTAGAAAAAGGTGATGTTGTGTTAATAGAGTGGGCGGACAAGTTTTTTCAAGAGATTGAAGCTCTTTGTGACAATATGAATATTCCAATGTTTAAGGTTGTTATTAAATATCTTTCATTGGAAGAAAGGAGTATTGAGATATATGAGTAAGGAACCATTGATAATAGCTTTTGATACTAGTTGTGATGATACTTCAGTGGCTGTTTTGAGGGGCCCTAGGGTACTTAGTTCAGTGGTTTCATCTCAGATTGATATTCATGCACAATGGGGTGGTGTGGTTCCAGATATTGCTCGTAGAGAGCATGAGAAAAATATTCCTCTTGTTTACGAGGAGGCATTGAAAAAGGCTAAGGTTCGTATTGAGGATATTGATTTTGTTGTTTGTACATACGGTCCTGGTTTGGCAATTGATTTGGAGGTGGGTTTAAAGTTTGCAAAAGATTTAGCAATTAAATATTCTAAACCATTTGTTCCTGTTAACCATATGGAGGGTCATTTGCTTTCAGGTCTTTTACAGAACTCCAAAGGTAAAGGGATAGTAGAAGAAGAGATAGAAGGACTTTTTCCTGCATTGGGTTTACTTGTTTCAGGTAAGCATACAGATTTAATCTATGTACAAGAAATTGGGAAATACAGGAAATTGGGAGAGACATTAGATGATGCTGTAGGTGAAGCTTTTGACAAGGTTGGTAGGATGCTTAATTTTGGGTATCCAGGAGGTCCTACTCTTACGGAGTTTGCAAAGAGGGGGAAGAGAGGGAATATATCCTTTACAATTCCTATGAAGAATTCAGATGATTTGAATTTTAGCTATTCTGGTATTAAGACGGCAGCATTGTACAAGACTAAGGAACTGAGAGAGATGCATGAGAAGGATTCTGTATGGGTATATGATTTTTGTAGAGGGTTTTTAGATACGATTGTTGAATCTCTTTTGATTAAGTTAGAGAGAGCATTGAATATGTATCCTGAGGTTAGGAGTGTGTTTGTGGGTGGTGGTGTGTTTAATAGTGAGGAGATTTTAAGAAGGGTTGGTAGTTTTGTAAGGGAGAATGGTTTGAGTTATGTTTATTCAGAAAAAAAATACAGGGGGGACAATGGGGGTATGGTTGGTTTAGTAGGGTATTTTAAGATACTTAGGAAGGAGTATTTAACAAAGAAAAAAGAAATTGAGAAGGTGGATAGGGAACCGAG
>JAXGWV010000062.1:0-1997 GCA_040773125.1 Candidatus Dojkabacteria bacterium | reverse complement strand
TATACCTCTTGAATTCCTTTGTCTGATTTAATCAAATCTATCCTATCAATCTTCCCACCGAATACCACATCCGCAAAATGCACACTAAATGATTCCTCTAATCGTATAGGATTCTCTTCCATAGAAAATACATTATCAAAATACCTCTCCATTATCTTTCTCCCTTCTGCTTTCCTAATCTCTTCCTGTTTCTTACTCTCATATCCAATTCTAACCCAATTCTTCTTGTACAAAGCAAGCATATCTTCTTTCGTTGGAGGTTTAACCATGCCTCCCAAACTCTCTTTTGATCTCTTAAGCAGTGTGTAGAAGTCTTTAAGAGTATTGTGAACGGTTGTACCAAAAGCAGTTGAAGCATTTCCTTTTGTGGGAATACGCAAAACATATGCATATTCATACTTTCTTGGACAGCTTTCATACACATTAAGTTGGGAGTAGCTAAATCTTTTTACCATATTGAATATATCCTTAGAGGGAAGTATAGATTGGTCCGAACCCTCAATAGAAGTTAAATGTATAATATCATCAGTAAAATCATTGACTTGAACTTTCTCTTTAAAATCCTCATCTACATTTCTGTCAAGAATTTCATGTAGGAAAATACTTGGCTTTTTCTTCCTCTTTGCATCACCATAGTAGTTTGCGGCTGTGAGGTACAGCTTCTCTTTTGCTCTTGTTGCACCAACATAGAAGAGTCTTCTTTCTTCTTGGATATTTGCTTCTTTTTCATCAAGATTCTCAATACCTGTTTCCTTGATTAACTCATCTGGAATAGGAAGAGCATCACCTCTAGCTCTTGTCGGAAATCTTTCTGAAACAAGATTTACAAGAAAGACAACAGGAAATTCCAAACCTTTAGCTGAGTGTACAGTCATGATATTAACAGCATTTAACTCATCCATATCAACAGAATCTACAAGAGGTGATTCCCCAATTTGGATACTGTAATTAAGGTAGTCTACATATTCATAAATGTTGGACTCAGGATTGTCTTTTTCATAGTTTTTTACCAGTTCAAAAAATTTGTTTATATTTGAAATAGCAAAGATGCTCTCTGGTGTATCATGCTCTAAAAATTCGTTCAAATACCTACTGTTCATCACAAAATCGTAGAGTATTTCGACTAAAGATCTTCCTTCTTTAACCTTTTTTATACTTGTATCAAGAAGCATAAGCAATGTCCCTACCCCAGCTATTGCTTGAGGAGAGAGTATTTTGTCTAGAATCTTGCTATCTATTTCCTTAAAATCATCCTCACTGTAATTTTCTTCCCCAACCTTAATCTTCCACTCAGCTTCGAGAAGTTCAAGAAGTGTTAATTTCTCCATCCTTGCTAACTGTATTAATTCCATATATTCTCTTGGAGAGAAATTCCAAATACCCATTGTAAGAAGTTTGTACATAGATACTTCATCAGTAAAGTCTGTAAGAACTCTTAAGAAAGCAATCAAATTCTTTATCTCTTCTCTAAAGTACAGTCCTCTTGAACCACCAAGTTTGTACCTTATACCCTTGTTCCTAAATTCCTGAACAAATACATCTGCATTAGCATTCGCCCTGACAAGGATTGCAATATCTGAGAATTTGTATTTCGCATCTTTCCCAGGAGTTTGACTATCCAAGAAGGTAGATTGACCCTTCTCATCAAAGGTTTGACTACCACTGTCTTCCCTAAGCTTAACTAACTCTCCATACCCAGTTAATTTCATAATCTCCTCGGCTACTCTTTCAGCTTCTATTGTCTCATATTGAGAAACGATTAGCCGAACTGAATCCTTATCGTCATCAAATACCCCTCGTGCGATTAGACTTTTGTCTATCTTCTCTGTTACCTCAAGACGATTGGGGTCATTGTGTCTAATTAATGTATGTGCGGAATCAAGAATCTCCTGTCTTGAACGATAGTTTTCTGTAAGGACAATTTCATGAGCTTTGGGATATTTTTCTTTGAATTGAAGTATATTTGATATTGCAGCACCTCTAAATTTGTATATGGC
>JAXGWV010000061.1:0-2154 GCA_040773125.1 Candidatus Dojkabacteria bacterium | reverse complement strand
TTGGCAACCTTTCTTTGCATCTGGAGTGGGGATTTTAGTTAATATTGTCTGTGCTTTTCTTTTAACCAATTTCTTTAGTCATTACTTCGACTGGAGACCGATATTCCAACAGTTTGTTTCTCAGGTCTCTTCTGCAAATGGAAATGGCATACTTGAAGTTTTAGGGTCATTTCTGGGTGATATAGTAAAGTGGTGTACTAGCAGAGGTGATTCAGATATGGCAGTAGGTGGTCTTTCTTTGAGTCTAAGTATTTCAGCTTTTGTAGAAGTTGCAATACTGATGGCAATGTTAAATAAAAAGATAAAGTCTTTCTCCTTTAAGGAGACCATCTCTCCAATGCTTGTCAAATTCGTTAATGTTGGACTTATGTCGTTTGGAATGTATCTTGTTTTCAGGTTGTTTGATTTTAAACTTGATACAACCAGGACGGTATCAATAATTATTTTGACAATTGTGACATCTTTGTATGGAGTATTATCATACTGGCTTGGTTCAAAAGTGTTAGGGATAAAAGAGGCGGATTTCTATGAAGAGAAAGTTGTTTATTACTGGAAAAGAATATTTAAAAAGTTTTAATTAATGAAAAAATTTCTTCTGATATTTTCTACTGTATTGTTAATAATAATAGCATTCGTGGGTTATATATTTATTAGATATTCATCTTGGATTAAGGATTTCGAAGAAAATGCAGATGTCATTTGTATTTCTGGGGAAGACGAATTCGAGCTATCAGAAGAATTAAATATCTCTGAAAAAATTAAGAATTTCGTACTATCTGACTCTTTTCCAGAATTTATTACTTTTACTAAAAATGAGGTATTAGTAATTCTTTACGATTCAATTAATTCCTCTTCAGATGTGAGTATACAAGATCTCTGTTTAGACTCTCAGAAGGGTATATGGGAGTTATTTATTCATCCTAAGTTAAATACAATTCAACTTCCTTGGATAGGAATTGATATTATTAAGGATAACAGAGAAACGGCGGAGCTTTTTTCAAGAAATATTTATTTGGGTGATATGAAAATACCTTTGTTCATGTCAAAAGGTATTTTAGAAAAAGTTAACAAGGGTTTAAGTGATGCTTTGATATTAGTATCAGAGAACGGTTTTTTAGGGAAGGAAATTATAAATATTGATTTGTTGCCTGATTCTGTCGTGTTGAAAGGGAGCTTTTAGTTATATCGATAATTATAGTACAGATTTCCCTTAACAGGTCTTGAATAAATTGATTCTTTTGTGTTACAATTAGCAATCGTTAATTTAATCTGCTAGTACAAATATGTCTAAAGATATAAAAATAACACCAATCGGAAATCGAGTTCTTGTCTCTCCGGATAAAGTTGATGAGAAAACATTAGCGGGACTAATCCTCCCCCCTTCATCAACCGAGGATCAAAAACCAGAAACAGGAATTATAGTAAAATTAGGTGAGGGCAAACATAAAGGGAAGCAAGTTGATTTTAATGTTAAAGTGGGTGACAGAGTATATTTCAAAAAATACTCACCAGACGAATTAGAAATAGATGGGGAGAAATTCCTATTGTTAGATGCAGGAGATATTCTTGCAATTATTAAGTAATCTAGATAATTTTATTTTTCTTACAAATATGTCAAAAGCAATAATATACAACGAGGAGGCAAGAAAATCCTTAAAGGAGGGTGTAGATACAATAGCTGATGCCGTAAAAGTAACGCTTGGCCCGAAAGGGAGAAATGTTGCCATTGCAAAATCGTTTGGTTCACAGGTAGTTACTAAAGATGGAGTTACAGTTGCGAAAGAGATTGAAGAGAGAGACCCTTTTAAAAATGTAGGCGTAGAGATGATAAAGGAAGCTGCAAATAGGGTAAACGAATTAGCAGGAGATGGTACAACAACCGTAACTGTTTTGGCTCAAGCTATCGCAAATGTCGGGTTTAAGAATGTTGCCGCAGGAGCTAATCCAATATCTTTAAAGAGAGGTTTAGATAAGGGTACTGAGATAATATTAGAAGAGTTATCAAAGAAGGCCAAAAAGATAACTACAAAAGAGGAGATCTCACAAGTTGCAACAATCTCAACAAATAATGATAAGGATTTAGGAGATATGATTGCGGGAGTTTTTGATAAGGTTGGAAAAGACGGTGTCATTACTGTTGAAGAGGCAAAAGGT
>JAXGWV010000060.1:0-2155 GCA_040773125.1 Candidatus Dojkabacteria bacterium | reverse complement strand
TACCAATATCTAATACTTTAGAATTAGAATCTACTTGTAATAGGTTACACATCTGATTTACTAATGATGGTTGGGATATTGTAGCACCATGACCTATGGGAAGGGGTATATCCATATTTGCCATATGTTTATATTTGTCTGGTACAAAGTCCTCTCTTTTCATTTCGTTAACCTTTCGATTAACATTCTACTTCTCTATATTATACTATCACACATGCAATATTCTATTTATCCCTTGGTTATATGTGTGCAGATGATTCTCTTATGGGAGTATGACTATGGTTCTCTTTCTTCGCATGGAAGAGAGATTGGAATAAAAGTAGCAGATAGAAGGGGTATAAATGCAATTTATGCCCTTCGGCCAGAAGTAACTAGCTTCTCAACCTCTGCTATTCATATTATAAAATATTGTATTTAAAAATCAACAGAAATTTACTATAAGAGAGAAGAGAAATTGAAGGTAAGTTTGGGATAAAGTGTGTCACAAAAAGATAAAGGGAGCTGTACGTGCCAACTCCCTTATATGTTTAAATACTATACCCTACTGCACCAATTGTCAACTCATTGTACAGGTTACATACATATGAGACTCTAATTAATTTAAAACATGAGTGCCATATGTTTCGTAACCTATTCAGTTTATAATAGCGTACACATACTTATGATTATAGATATTTAAGAATGTAGTACCTTTCCTTCCTTTTTATACTATTCTCTCTTTCATTTTAGGTCCCAGAACCGTATTCCCTATTATATTTTTGCAGATACACAGTTTATGTATACAAATACCTTGTCAATTAACTCAACAATTAATCAAATAGTTACGAGGATTTCCTTATTTCCTCAGCATAAAGTTTTTCTATTGAATCTATTAAATCCAACTGAGCATTCTTTAAATCTTTCATTATTGTTGTTCCAGCAGCACCAGGATGACCACCACCATTAACACCAGTATTCATAGCTATTTTGCTGACATCATAGATTTTTTCATTTCTAGTTCTAAGACTTACTATCGTTTCACCCTTTTCAACTTCTACTAAACTTGCTACTATCTCCCATCCAATCACAGATCTCAAAATATTAGGAATGAGTCCTTCTAAAGCCTCTTCTCTTGATAAATTTTTTCTTTTTATAATTTCATAGGGTATAGACGTAAAAACAACTTTTCCACCAAAATATTTTTTTATTGATGATAACGCTAAAGATGTCATTTCTAGCTCCAAAGGAGTTTTACTATTCTCTATATCAAAAATCACTTGATGATATTCTGGATTGATCCGAGCAAGATTTGCAGCTATAGATAGGACATCTGGAGTAGTATTAAGATACTTAAACCCACCTGTATCGGCAAATAAACCAATAAAAAGATACAATGCCATCTCTTTAGAAATTTTAACACCCCATAGATTAAACAATTCATAGAGGATATGTGTCGTTGATGCACAATCTTCGATTATCAAATTAACATTTGCAAAACCTTCATTTGTCTTGTGATGATCTATTACAATAGTTTTCATTCCCTTAGGGAATTCAATATCTGCAATCCTAGATATTTGAGCTTTCGAAGAGCCGTCGAGGATTATAAATAAGTCAAACTCCTCTACTTTAATTTGGAAATAATTTAAATCAAGTATCTTTTCTTTAAGATCTAATCTCTCTAATGTCTTTGGATATCCAGAGTCACCAGAAATGGCAGCAACTTCTTTCCCTTGGCTTAGAAGAAATTCTCTCATCGCCAAAACAGAACCCACACTATCCGGATCACTAAAAGGATGGCAGTGTAAAAGAATCCTTTTTGCATTCTTAATATAGGATCTTACCTCCATAGCTTTCAATTTATCTTCCTTTCTCATAGTGTCCACATTATATCATTTATTCTAATGCATGAATTATCAAGCTATTACCAAAAAAACTTCCCTAGAAATAATGGAGGGACAGAACAAGCAGTTATACAAATCTCCAATTCTTGTTGAACTTTTCTTACCCTATCGCATAAGGGAAATTAGGTATTGAGAGAAGATGAGCAAGAATCAAAAGCAAGAATACAGCTACAAACATATACCATTTGGCATGAAATTTCTTAATTTTAAGCTTCGTCTCTGTAGATACCTTAGAAAATCTCATTATTAATCCTGCAATTACCATCCATACTAGT
>JAXGWV010000059.1:0-2187 GCA_040773125.1 Candidatus Dojkabacteria bacterium | reverse complement strand
ATTCCTAACTTCTTTGCTACTTCTTGGGCACCTTTTACTAGATCATCATTGTTACAAAAATCATGAAGTTGCATTGTTGCACCAATTACTTCGTAGCCTGATTCTTTGAGGAGTAGTGCACCAACAGAGCTGTCTACACCTCCACTCATTCCAAGAAGTACCTTTTTCTTAACATTATTGGAATTGTTTGTCATGTTTTTGTTTCTTTTACAACTTCTCGAAGAAAATTTGCAAAGTCTTTTGTATCTAAGCCTTCAACATTCTTCTTAATTGAATTAACTTATTACCAATTTTCACATAAATGTAGGAAGTATACAACTAATCAAAGCAATTTAATCTCATTGGTTACTTTAAAGCATTTGTATTTTTCAATTTCATATTGTAAACTGGAAAGCTTATTTAGATGTTAATCCTATGTCCTTTTTAGAAATATCAAACTTAAAGAGAGTATACAAAATGAGTAAAGATGTCTCCGTTGAAGCTTTAAGGGGAGTATCTTTTAATGTTGATAAAGGTGAATTCATATCTGTTGTTGGTAGCTCTGGTTCTGGGAAGTCTACTTTGTTAAACATTCTTGGAGGACTTGATTTGGAATATACAGGAAAAGTTCTTATTGATGGTAAAGATATTAAAGAGTACAATCCGAATCTCTACAGAAGAAATATTGTTGGAACAATATTTCAGCAATTTTACCTAATTCCCTCATTAACTGTTGAAGAAAATATTTTACTACCCTTAAAATTTGTAAAAGACAAGGGAATAGATGTGAATAAAAGATTGGATTACCTTTTAGAAATGGTTGATTTGAAAAACAGAAGGAAGCATCTTCCTAAAGAGCTATCAGGGGGTCAGGCACAGAGAGTGGCGATTGCAAGAGCGTTAATTGATAATCCAAAAATAGTTTTAGCTGATGAACCAACAGGTAATCTTGATAGTAAAACGGGAGAATCAATAATTGGATTGCTTAAGGAATTAAATAGAACTGAAAGGGTTACAGTAATACTTGTTACGCACGATAAGAATATATCTCAAAAGACAGATAGAATAATTACTTTAGTAGATGGTAAAAATGTTTAAATATGCCTTGAGCTTAATAACAAGAAGAAAACTAAGAACATTTCTGACTAGTCTTGGAATTATGATAGCTGTAATTTTAATGACATTTATTCTTTTTGGGATGACAGATTTGCAGAGAGCTATCATAACCCAGTTTAGCTCTGTATTTAAGCCTACTGATTTGTATGTTTCTTCAACTGATTTTATGGCTTTTGGGAATATGAATTCAGCACCTTCAAAAAAAACTCAGCAGAAAGAGAAAGTTGTAATAAATGAGGAGAGAAGAAAGCAGATAGAGGAATTAGATGGTGTTAATGGAGTAAATTCAATCTTTATCCTCAATGGCTTCGAGATGTATTTGGAGGGAGATGATACCCCATACCCATCAGGAATGATTCAGGCATTTAATATGCCAGGGACTGATGAAGCATTCGAATCATTTATTGGTTCTAATCCCAATCTTGAATTAAATGGTATTTTTGTTAGTGATTATGTTGCATCCTTTTTTGAGGTCTTACCTGAGGAATTAATTGGAAAGAAAATGATTGCAAAACGTTCAACTAGGCAATCGCTTGTATCTGTAGCAAACAAGAATTCAAATGATGTAGAGTTTGAATTTGTTGTTCAAGGAGTTGTGGGAACGAAAGCAGATGCATTCTGGATTAATCCCCAAAAAGCTCTTAGTATTTTAGTGGATATCGGAGGTTTTGAGAGTGAACAAGATTATTTGAATAAAGTTGGATATAGCCAGTTGCTGGTAAAGACAGAGGAGGAGAAGACTACAGAAATAGAGGAGTATATCTCAAAAGAGATAGGCTTAAATGTAATTTCTACAAAAGTTATTGTTGATTTTATTGAGACATTAACTAGTGGGTTAACTATTGCATTGATTGTATTTGGAAGTATATCAGCTTTTGTTGCTTCAATAGGAATAATTAATACAATGATTATGAGTATATATGAGCAAACTAGGGAGATAGGAATAATTAAAGCAATTGGAGCTTCTAATACACAAGTACTGGTAATCTTCTTAATTCAATCAGCAATGATTGGTCTCATTGGAGGTCTTATGGGATTAGGTTTAACATATGGATTGATGAGAGTGTCAGATCCTTTTATCGTAGATATTTT
>JAXGWV010000058.1:0-2213 GCA_040773125.1 Candidatus Dojkabacteria bacterium | reverse complement strand
TAGAAGAAGTATCGTTTTACCAATAATATCAAACTGAATGTGAGGTTTCTTAGAGAAGTCTACATTCTTAATTTTATCTAATCTGTCTTGTGGAACTTTTGAAATCATCTCTGAGGGAACCATCTTCAAAATATCCTCTCCTGTGGTACCTTTAGGAAGTTTAACTCCCTGTGGAAGATTATCAACTATCTGTTCATACACAACTATATTTACATAATCATCTGCTATCTGATTAGTAATATTACCTAATATTCTTGGTCCAAGAATTGTGAATACTGTACTTACAATGGCAAATACTATTACAACAATCACAGATTTTTTGTATGGGGACAAGTATTCAATTAACTTCTTCATCGTCTTTTTAAAATCCTTAGGCTTTTCCCCAGCACGCATCATCCTCCTACCACCACCAAAACCTGCACCCCTTCTAGTTGTATCTACTTTTTCTTTACTACTCATATGCTAATTCCTTTTCAGATAATTGAGAATTTGCTATTTCTCTGTATATTTTGCAGTTTTTTAGAAGCTCTTTATGTTTACCTATTCCTACTATCTTGCCATTATCTAGAACAACAATTTTATCGGCATGAAGCATTGTACCAATTCTTTGAGCAACTATAATCACGGTAGAGTTCTTTGTAATAGTCTTTAATTCTTCTCTCAGTTTGTAATCTGTTTCAAAATCTAATGCCGAGAAGCTATCGTCAAAAATATATATGTCTGGATTAATAGCTATGGCTCTAGCAATAGCTAATCTTTGTTTTTGTCCACCAGAGAAATTACTTCCACCTTGTGCAACATTTGAATCATAACCGTTTTCTAGTTTACTAATAAATTCATCAGCTTGAGCTACTCTTGCAGCCTCCTGAATTTCATGAATCGTTGCAGTAGGTTTTCCATACTTGATATTAGATTCAATTGTTCCAGAGAAAAGAACACCCTTTTGTGGAACATATCCTATTCTTCTTCTTAAGTCTTTTTGCTTTATATCTTTCACATTTACACCATCTATTAAAACTTCTCCCGATGTTACATCAAAAAAACGAGGGATAAGATTTACGACAGTAGATTTTCCACTTCCCGTTCCTCCTATGATTGCGGTAGTCTCTCCTGGATTAGCAGTAAAAGATATATTGTAAAGGACTGGAACATCAGCATCTGGATATGAGAATGTGACATTTTTAAAAACCACTTGTCCTTTTCCTTTTGCTTTCTTAGGTTCCTGTGGATCTAGAATATGCAAAGAAGCTCCTAGAACTTCAGAAACTCTCTGAGCAGATACAGAAGCTCTTGGTAGTAGAATAAATATTATAGATATCATTAAGAATGAGATTATTATTTGCATAGCATATTGCATAAACGCCATCATATTACCGATTTGAAGCTCTCCAATATCAATCTTATGTGCACCAATCCATATTATGGCTATAGTGGTAAAGTTAAATACAAGCATCATGATAGGTTGCATTATTACCATTACTCTGTGTACGTAAAGGTTGATTTTTGTAAGATCTTTGTTAACTTTATCAAATTTGTCTTTCTCATCATCTTCTGTATTGAATGCTTTAATAACTTTTAATCCTGTTAAATTCTGTCTTGTAACAAGATTTAACTTATCTATTAACTCTTGTACCAATTTGAACTTAGGTACTACTACAACGAAGAGAACAATAATTATGGTTAGGAGAACTGCAACTGCAACTCCCAAGATCCAAGTCATAGATGGTGCCATATTGCTAGCTTTAATTACTGCACCTATCCCCATAATTGGGGCAGAGAGTACTATTCTAAAAAGGATTATTACAACCATCTGCATCTGCTGTATGTCGTTGGTAGAGCGAGTAATCAGAGAGGAGATGGAAAAATTATTAAACTCCTCCATCGAGAAGCTTTCAACTTTTTTAAATACTGCTCTCCTAAGATCTTTTGAAAATCCTGTTCCAATTTTCGCAGAAAGGTACCCCCCAATTACAGCAGCTAATGCACCTCCTAGAGTTATTAAAATCATTGTTACTCCAGTACTCCAGATTAGTGCTAGATCCTGATTTACGATACCCTCATTTACAATCTTCGCCATATAGTCAGGTAAAGCCAATGAGGCCATCACTTGTGCATAAGTTAGACCTAGCAGAAGTAGGATGAGGAATATATATGGTTTTAGGTATTTAAGTAATTTAAGCATATTATGTTTTTTCCAGGGCAATTATTAAACT
>JAXGWV010000057.1:0-2213 GCA_040773125.1 Candidatus Dojkabacteria bacterium | reverse complement strand
TAGAAGAAGTATCGTTTTACCAATAATATCAAACTGAATGTGAGGTTTCTTAGAGAAGTCTACATTCTTAATTTTATCTAATCTGTCTTGTGGAACTTTTGAAATCATCTCTGAGGGAACCATCTTCAAAATATCCTCTCCAGTAGTCCCGCTGGGTAATGTAATTCCCTGAGGAAGATTATCAACTATCTGTTCGTAAACAACTATGTTTATATAGTCTTCTGCTATCTGATTAGTAATATTCCCTAATATTCTTGGGCCAAGAATTGAAAATGATGTACTTGTAATGGCAAATATTACTACAGCAATGGCAGATTTTTTATATGGGGACAAGTATTCAATTAACTTTTTCATTGTCTTTTTGAAATCCTTAGGCTTTTCACCCCCATGCATCATTCTTCCGCCTCCACCAAACCCCGCTCCTTTTCTAGTTGTATATGGTTTTTCTTTGTTACTCATATTCTAATTCCTTTTCAGATAATTGAGAATTTGCTATTTCTCTGTATATTTTGCAGTTTTTTAGAAGCTCTTTATGTTTACCTATCCCTACTATCTTTCCATTATCTAGAACAACTATTTTATCGGCATGAAGCATTGTACCAATTCTTTGAGCAACAATAATCACGGTTGAGTTCTTTGTAATAGTCTTTAATTCTTCTCTTAGTTTGTAATCTGTTTCAAAATCTAATGCTGAGAAGCTATCGTCAAAAATATATATATCTGGATTAATAGCTATGGCTCTAGCAATAGCTAATCTTTGTTTTTGTCCACCAGAGAAATTACTTCCACCTTGTGCTACATTTGAATTGTAACCGTTTTCTAATTTACTAATAAATTCATCAGCTTGAGCTATTCTTGCAGCTTTCAAAACTTCTTGCATTGTTGCATTAGGCTTCCCATACTTAATATTGGATTCAATTGTTCCAGAGAAAAGGACTCCTTTTTGAGGAACATACCCTATTCTTCTTCTTAAGTCTTTTTGCTTTATATCTTTCACATTTACACCGTCTATTAGAACCTCTCCTGATGTTACATCAAAAAAACGAGGGATAAGGTTCACAACAGTGGATTTTCCACTTCCTGTTCCACCTATAATTGCGGTAGTCTCTCCTGGATTGGCGGTAAAAGATATATCGTAAAGAACAGGGACATCAGCATCTGGATATGAAAATGTAACGTTATTAAAAACCACTTGTCCATGACCTTTTGCCTTTTTAGGTTTTTGAGGATCTAGAATATGCAGAGTAGTTTCTAAAACTTCCGATATTCTTTGAGCAGATACAGATGCTCTGGGAAGTAGAATAAAGATTATAGATATCATTAAAAATGAAATTATTATCTGCATTGCATATTGCATAAATGCCATCATATCACCAATTTGGAGTTCCCCTATATCAATCTTATGTGCCCCTATCCATATTATGGCTATTGTAGTTAAGTTAAATACAAGCATCATAATAGGTTGCATTATCACCATTACTCTGTGTACAAAAAGATTGATTTTGGTAAGATCTTTATTAACATTATCAAATTTGTCTTTCTCATAATCCTCTGTATTGAATGCTTTAATAACTTTTAATCCTGTTAAATTCTGTCTTGTAACAAGATTTAGCTTATCTATTAACTCTTGAACTATTTTGAACTTAGGAACAACTACAACAAAGAGAACCATAATCATTGTTAGAAGAATTGCAACTGCAACTCCCATAATCCAAGTCATAGATGGTGCCATATTGCTAGCTTTAATTACTGCACCTATTCCCATAATTGGTGCAGAAAGAACTATTCTAAAAAGTATTATTACAACCATCTGTACTTGTTGTATATCATTGGTAGATCGAGTAATCAGAGAGGAGATGGAAAAATTATTAAACTCCTCCATCGAGAAGCTTTCAACTTTTTTAAATACTGCTCTCCTAAGATCT
The DNA here is from genome assembly GCA_040773125.1 of Candidatus Dojkabacteria bacterium. GTDB lineage: Bacteria > Patescibacteriota > Dojkabacteria > SC72 > SC72 > UBA5232. The sequence goes on along the minus strand of JAXGWV010000057.1, from coordinate 288 downwards.
TTTGAAAATCCTGTTCCAATTTTCGCAGAAAGGTACCTCCCAATTACAGCAGCTAATGCACCTCCTAGAGTTATTAAAATCATTGTTACTCCAGTACTCCAGATTAGTGCTAGATCCTGATTTACGATACCCTCATTTACAATCTTAGCCATATAGTCAGGTAAAGCCAATGAGGCCATCACTTGTGCATAAGTTAGACCTAGCAGAAGTAGGATGAGGAATATATATGGTTTTAGGTATTTAAGTAATTTAAGCATATTATGTTTTTTCCAGGGCAATTATTAAACT
>JAXGWV010000056.1:0-2353 GCA_040773125.1 Candidatus Dojkabacteria bacterium | reverse complement strand
TCCAAGAAGGTAGATTGACCCTTCTCATCAAAGGTTTGACTACCACTGTCTTCCCTAAGCTTAACTAACTCTCCATACCCAGTTAATTTCATAATCTCCTCGGCTACTCTTTCAGCTTCCATTGTCTCATGTTGAGAAACGATTAGCTTGACAGAATCCTTGTCATCATCAAATACTCCTCGTGCAATTAGACTTTTGTCTATCTTCTCTGTTACCTCTAGACGATTGGGGTCATTGTGTCTAATTAATGTATGAGCAGAATCAAGGATCTCCTGTCTTGAACGATAGTTTTCTGTAAGGACAATTTCATGAGCTTTGGGATATTTTTCTTTGAATTGAAGTATATTTGATATTGCAGCACCTCTAAATTTGTATATGGCTTGATCGTCATCTCCGACAACGGTTAGGAAGGGGGCTTGTCCATCACCCTTAAGAGTATTTACCAATACATTTTGTGTATAGTTTGTATCTTGGAACTCATCAACTAGAATATATTTGAATTTGTTTCTGTATTTTTCAAGAATATTTGGCTTTTCTCTAAAAAGCTTAATCGCAAGGAGTATTAAATCTCCAAAATCAACTTTTGATTCAGCAATTTTCAATTCTGCATACTTTTTGTACCCCTCTGCCAATTCATTCATCCTTGTGAATTCTTCCTGTTGAGCATCTGTTGATTTAGGAAGAGATTTTACATATTTAATATACTCTTCTGGAGATACATCCTCGTCTTGCAATCTACTTACATGCTTAAGGAAATCGTTAAGAAATTTAGTTGGATTTCCCTTAGGGAGAAGAGTTTTAAATGGCATATCATACAGATGTCTCCTTAAAAATATGTATGCCTGAGCTGTACTAAGCAGAGAATAGCTTCCATCTAAGCCAATGTTGTAACCCTCATCTCTAAGTATATGGTCGCAAAAAGAGTGGAATGTAGATATGTATGGTTCGTCATATCCATACTCCATTCTTTCATCAATTCTTGTTTGCATTTCCTGGGCAGCTTTTTCTGTAAAGGTTAGAGCAAGTATCTCTGATGGTTTTGCCCACCCCTTATTTACTATATATATGATTCTTTCAGTTATTACAGAAGTTTTTCCTGTTCCTGCCCCTGCGATTATCAAAAGATCACCATTGTTGAATTCTACAGCCTGTTTCTGCTTTTCATTTAGATTGACCTGTCCCATTATTGTGTTAGAGAGATTAAGATTAAGACGTAGAATATTACTCCAACAACTATAGTTATTGCAATTAGAGATAGTGTCTTGGGATTGGGGAGTAGGTCAAGGAATTTTAGAATTTTTTTTCTTTCTTTTTCTTTCATATGTTTCTTTCTAAAATTATTTTGCTAATTTCTTTAACATCTTAACCTCTTCAGGTATTGTAGCATCCCCTTTAAGTGCTGGTGTCTCAAGTATGAAGGGGATATTGTTGAATTTTTTGTAGTGAAGCATTTTTGATATTACCTCTTCTCCAATTTTACCATCTCCTAAGTTTGCATGCCTATCCTTGTTACTTCCACACTCTACCATTGAGTCATTAAGGTGTATTGCTTTAACATTTTGTATACCCAGCTCCCTATCCATATCCTCAACCACTCCATCAAAATTGTTCACCCAATCATATCCTGATGCATATGTGTGTTCAGTATCCATTACATACCCTACTCTTTCCTTGTCTTTTACACCTTCTTTCATCAATCTTAACTCTGTAAAATTTCTTCCAAGATTTCCTCCTGTACCAGCAGTAGTTTCAATTAGTAGTTTTTGATTACCTTTTACCTCATCTAATACCCATTGTATACCGTAAGATATTCTTTCCAAGCTGTCTTCGTATGAGAGTTCTTTCTGAGAACCTGGATGAAAACATACTCCTAGTATTTCACTGTCTATTTTCCTTTCCTTAATTCCCTTTGCTACTCTTTCTGCAAAATCCAGATAGACTACTAAGCCCATTTTCCCAAGATGGAACAGCTGTTTGTCTTCTCTAGCAAGATTGGTTAGATATATTCCATGGATTAATATTTTCTTTATACTAGATTCTTCAAGGGTATCTAAGAATATATTTATCTGTTCATCGGTAATTAGTTTTGTTGCCCATCTCATAGGGGCAGTTGGCATTATTTGGATACTGTTTACACCATATTTTTCACCATTGGTTATTGAGTTTTGTATACCACCAGAAGATGATACATGAATGCCTAGATACATATACCTATTCTAGCATATATTAGTTTAATGAAGTATAATGGGAAGCTATTTATGGAGAGGTGCCTGAGAGGCCGAAAGGAACTCACTGCTAACGAGTCGTGGGCCCATAAGCCCACCGAGGGTTCGAATCCCTCCCTCTCCGCCAT
>JAXGWV010000055.1:0-2362 GCA_040773125.1 Candidatus Dojkabacteria bacterium | reverse complement strand
GCAACTTACTACTATGCTACCAATACTTCGAGACAAGCAGTTTTAATTTGTGTTACTCTTGGTGGTATAGATGATGAATTAAAAAAGGGAATATTATGTGTGGGTAATGGATTCGGAGATCCAACTATGGAAGACGGTTTTGGAGTCATTAGTAAAGAAAAGATACTTCCGACAGAAGATGAGTCTTTGTATTTAACAATAATTGGAAAAGATGATAAATCTAATTGGGATGGAAGAGCTTGGGCCCCAATAGAAGATGATGAGGAATATGACCCTTGTGCTCCATGTGAGCCTACAAAAGATACAGAGTGTTTAGATGGGAGACCTGCATATTGTGATACTGAAGATGATGCTGATGATGGTGCAGATGAAACTCTGGAACCAATTATTAGGGACATCCCCTCTCCAGTAATACCTGGTAGTCCAGATGATCCATGTTCTCCTAGTTGTGTACCAGACAAAGATACAGAGTGTCTTGATGTGTTAGATCCCGCATGTATGTAACTATTTATTCATACAAATGAATAGCGAGTATTGAAGTGAGCCCCTCACTGGAGGGGTTCTTCTTTTATAAAAAGGTGTATATAATAGATGCATGTTTATTATTTACATATGTATATTCTTCCTAGGGGCGTCTCTTGCCAGCTACATTAATGCTACGTTGTATAGAATTGAAAAAAATATTAAGCTGTCTACCCTACTTACGGAGAGTTCTTACTGTGAACAATGTAGAAAAAAATTAACTTGGTACGAATTAATACCCGTTTTTGGTTACATATTGATTAGAGGAAAGTGTAGGAACTGTGGCTCTAAAATAAATCATTACTACCCTATCTCAGAAGCTTTCTTGGGTGTTTCTTTTCTGTTACTCTATCTCAACAGTTCCCCTTTCTATATTTGGATTGTTCTTCTTTTTCTCTTTATCCTCTCATATTACGATTTTCTTTACAGGGAGATTCCTCAGAATCTAGTACATATTTTACTAATTCTCTCTGTATTAATTTTTTCTCTCTATATTCGGATTCCTCTCTCAGTATTTGTAACTATTGGAATTCTGTTGTTAGTTTTTCTTTTATCTAAGACAATAAAAAAATCATTTGGATTTGGAGATATCTTAGTACTACTCTCTATTGGATTAACAGTCTTACCAGAGCAATTTCTAATTATCTTCTGGTTCTCAATATTATCTGCTCTGTTCTATGCAATTCTATATGGACTTATAACAAAAAAGAATCTTAAAGAGGTGAAAATTCCAATGATTCCTTTCGTTACCCTATCTTTTCTTCTCGGGGCTGTATATGGAAATGAGATTTTTAGCACAATTTTACAACTCCTTACATCTTCATTCTAAGGTGCCAGAAACATTGAATAGTATATTGCTTTATGTTAAATTGAAGTAGTAACTTGAAGCTGCCTAATATGTTAAAAAAGATTTCAAGATATTCGGGTTTTACACTTATAGAGTTGTTGATTGTTATGTCTATAATAGTTATACTAACAAGTCTTTCTTTTGCATCTTATCAAGATTTTCAATCCACTATCAGATTAAACGAGTTTATAAATGGTTTTGAACAGAATATTAGAAAGATACAAAGAGATGCAATGTTACTAGAAAAAGGTTCAAATGAAGGATGGATATATGGATTGGGAATAGATTTAAGGAAAATAGCGGATGATTCTGAGGGAACCTTCGGTGTATACACTCCTTTTAAATGGTGCTCTGGGTTTTCTGAGTATGGGAGTATAAAGACAAGGTCAGCTATCCCCAATTATGATCCAGCGAATGATTATGGAGCTTCTAATGGTTTTATCCCAACTGGCTCCATTGGAACTGGCCCTTGTGGGAACTTGGATCTTCCTACTGATAATACTCTTAAAATCTATGCCCCTTTTGGAGATTGGGGGATAGGAACAATGGGTGCTGGGAATCAACAAGTGTCTGTTTCTATTTCTGGTGTTCTTAAAGACAATGCTCCGGATGAAAATAATATACCAGCTTTTCTCTTCTTTGAATCTGTAACTGGAAGAGCTCTTTTCTATGATGCCACAGGTGCTCTACTTAATTTTGATTATGACACATTAAAACCTTTATCTAATGCTAAGCCAATTGAGATAAAGATAACTCGTCTGGGTGATAATGGAGGAAGAACTATTATTATATCTCATTTATCAGGTAGAATTATTGTTGAAGGAAATGAAGATTAAAAGAAAATACAATTCATATGAAGGAATGGGATTTATTGAATCCCTTATTGCAATCATGGTAGTTGGTGTCGCATCTGTCGCTCTTATGAGAATTGCTGCTACTACAATGAGCGATGCTGTTGAGAATGAAAGAATAGATAAGATGACACAGTATGCT
>JAXGWV010000054.1:0-2461 GCA_040773125.1 Candidatus Dojkabacteria bacterium | reverse complement strand
TACGCCTTCACCTTGAAATACTCGGTTCCCAATCTTAATTTTCATTTATTCTCCTTTAAAGAACGAATCGGTCTATGGACAAATGTCCGCTGTACAAGAGATTATATCAGATAGAGAGCAGAGGAGCAACACTATGGGGTGCCAGACTCTAACTTAAGGAAGCTTTGAAGATATTCTTTAACGTAAGCTACGAGTTTCTCCTAAGTACTTTTTGGGTTTCAAACTTAAAAGCTTTTAGAAATATTTTTTTGAATTCATTTTATGATATTTAAGGGAAGATCTTTATTGATTGGTCACAAGACCTTCCCCTTTGCACTTTATTCGAGTTGACGAATTTGAATGATCAGTTTTGCAGTCGGAATTCCTGGGATTACTAGCTCTGAGCAAGTAAAGATGAAATAATCATCTTCTTGAACTGTAAATAGTTCTCCTAAGGAAATACTTCCTCCTATCGAATCTCTTTCGAGAATTTTGTAGTCTACTACTTCGTAGCAAACATTCTCGTTGAGACAGATTACTGAATCTATCAAATTTTCAGCCTTATACATCCGGAGTAAGATTTCTCCTAATTCCGGTCCAGCAAAGAAGTCCCAGCCTGAGTGTATGTACAATACGTGTTCATCTTGGACCGCAATCCAATTGTTTCCTGCATATTCTAATTGGGTTTCAATTTCCTCAGATGAACACTGCTCACACCACCTTATCTCTAACTGCTTAAATAACGATCGATACCAATCAGTAAGAAACTCGGATTGGATAGAGACAGTATACAGACCTTCAAGACTGATTCTTTTTGGTTCCTCTAATTCCACTTCTGTTGGAATTAATGTTTCTGTTTTAACCTCTTCCGGTTGAGTTGGTTTTGGTGTGACAGTAGCATTAATTGTCTCTGGAGATGAAAATGAGGATGCAAATGTATTTGTAGTTGTTAATATCGACGAACATGATGTTGCCAATAGAACTACAAGTAACCCAGTGAGAATTTTAACCAATTTTTTGTTTTCGAGTAGTAAGGGATGGACTCTCTCGAAATATTAATTATTCATATATTAATAAAACCTAGAAAGAAGATTCTATAATCATATTTGTAAGTTTTATTTAATTCCTTAGAACTATTAAGATAGGATTTAGGATTACAATGATTTTCTCTATACCATTTGTGAAGACATATTTGATGATATGTGATAAATTGTATTATTGTATAGTATTCTAAATAAATTTATACAGCTATGTGATGAAATGTCCTAAATGCAATTCAGAAAGGATTCAGTTTGTATCAGAAACAACTAGTAAGGGTTTTTCAAATAAAGGTGCCGCGACGGGATGTTTCTGCTTTGGTCTTCCAGGTCTTTTGTTTGGATTTTGTAATTCAGGTAAAAAGGAAACGAGGGAATTTTGGATATGTAGTAACTGTGGTTTAAAATTTCAAAAATCTGAGGTTGAAGAGAAAGAAAGAAAGATTGAGAGCTATAAATCTATTATTAGTTCTGCAACAACAGAAGAATTAAAAGATATAGAAGAACATATTACTAAGGCTAAAAGTAACTTAGACAAAGCAGATAGTGATTTTATGAGGCAGAGGGAAAAAGAGTTAACGAACAACGAGAAGATTATAGGAGCAAAAAAAAACAGAAAAATATTATTAATTCTTGGTATTGTGGGTATGTTAGTAAGTTCAATATTTTTCTTTTATGAAGATCTTACTTTTTTGGGATTTATTCTTTTTAGCTTATCTCTTTGGGATATCCTTTCATATAAAAAAAGTGAGGAGAGATTTATTCAAAAGTTTGGGACAAAAGAATTTTTTGAATTAAAGGAGAAAAAGGAGAAAGCAGTACAGAGTTTCAAGAGGTTAGAGCAAATATCTAGAGCGAAGGAAGAGTTACAGACTTTAACTTTTAATGAAAAGTAGTTTGAAAAGATGGTTAAAACTTATGAAAATGGGAGCTGCTCTCCAATGCCATCAGATGCCAGAGAGAAGTTTTTTCTGGAAAGGATATCAGTTTCCCATATGTGCTAGGTGTCTCGGAATGTTAATCGGATATCTCTTGGGTGTGATAATTTTTATATTTTATGAATTACCCATTATTGTAGTGGTTGTATTTTGTTTGACAATTTTTACTGATTGGTTTCTGCAATATCTTGGAGTCTTGGAATCTACTAATTGGAGAAGATTAATAACTGGTATATTGGGGGGAATAGGAGTAGTTATTGTTTCTTTGTCTGTAATCTCTATTCTATATGTTTGGATTTCGAGTGTCTAAGAAGCTGGATGGCTGGACGGTTTACATTTAAATAAATGGTTTTCTTGTTCTAAGAATGGGGTAAAAGATGGTGCTTATTCTGAACACCAATTCATTGACCTACTTAAGAGTATAGACACTAAAGTTTTACTAAACAATCTCAAGGTATTATTCCAACAATTCAATATACAGGTAGCTATCTAATAGATATATACAAG
>JAXGWV010000053.1:0-2510 GCA_040773125.1 Candidatus Dojkabacteria bacterium | reverse complement strand
CGCTAACAGCAAACTCCATGATCCCTCCACGCAACCCAGCGGACCGTTATTTGATTATACCAAAGATACATTTGTCTTACCAATTTTCAATGGTATATCAACTCTATTTTAAATATTGGATCTCCTCATTGTACTACAAGAGTGAGCCAAATATATTTTCGATAAAGGCTCTCCTTTCTTGAATTGGAAGTTTTAATAGATATTCATATTGTCCCAAAATTGCTTCTTTTATTACCTCATCAATTACAAGCCCGTTTTGTTCTACTCGATAAATAATCTCATTCATTCCATATTGAGTTTTTTGAAGATTTAAACCTGAAATACTTACATTAATATCTAAACTTTTATCTCTTTTAACACCATTTTGTTTAAACTTCAATGAACTCTCATGCGCTTTTGTAAGAGGTGAATCCATCCATCCGTATTTTGCAGAAGGAGTAACAATGTGAATATTTGGGTTGATTTTTCCAATCGCTCCAGTACATCTTGTACAACTAAATTGGTGCCCTTCAGGATGAAGGAAAAGTAGATTAGACTTAATTAGTCTTCCTGCAGAATATATGTGCGTAGATATTTCAGGATTGGAGACATCATACCCTAAAGCTTGTGCAAGAATAGTTGATTGAAACTCAGCATGATTGCTGTAACCTTGTCTTTTCATATTGGTCACCCCTCCAACAAACATATTCCAACCTACACTTGCAATTGTTTTTACACCATCTATATCCTGGGTCAAAATTGAACCAAAAGCTTCTTCTTCTGAAGAGTTAAGATAAGAGAGGTTAATGCAAAGGTTATATACAGGGTCATTGTAAAACCAGAAGTCTTTAGCTTCTCTTCTCTCATTTTGTTCTGTTTTTTGCTGTTCTTCTATTTCTAACATGATGTAGGGTCTTGGGTATTTATGCCTTTCCAGAATATCCCCCTGTTTCTGTATTAATTTTCAACACATCTCCCACCTTGATAAACAAGGGTGCATGTACCTTGTAACCAGTTTCTAAAACAACTTCCTTTGTAGCTGAATTTGAGGTATTGCCTTTTACTGCATCACTTGCCTCTACAACAGCTAGATTTACTGATGGATGCTCTTTTACTGCAAGAATTTTTCCCTCGTGAACCATAACTAAGACACCTTCTCCTTCCTTAAGGAATTGAACGTAACTACCTATGACCTCTTTAGGAATCATAATCGTCTCGTATGTCTCAGAATCCATGAAAAATGAACCTTCATTATCAGAATACAGATATTGAACCTCTTTTGTTTCAGGTTCAATATATTCAACCTTAGCACCAGCCTTAATCGTTTTAGAAACAATTTGACCACTATCTAAAGCTTTCATTTTAAGAATTATGAGACCTCCCTGTCTTCCTTGAGTCTTTAATTTCCGGTCTTGTAAAATGAATACTCTCCCCTCTTCTTGAAGATACATTCCTTTTACGGGTTGTGCGGTAATTGGCATATAGTGATGGTTGACAATTAAACAAGGGCTATTCTAGCACCAGAAACATTGTTAATCAATACTTTCTGTCTTCTAAATACTTTACTAATTTTGGATATATCTCCTTTCTCATATAAATACCCTCCGACTTTACACCATCATAAACAGCGGTAATTCCAAGGGCCTTTTCAAAAAAATCTGAGGACTTTGAATCTATTGTTAAGAAATAATTAAATCCTTCTTTAATATCTACACAGGACAGAAGCAAATAATCTAATTGCTTCTCACTCTTAATTTCGCAAAGCTTTGCCTTTATATCATTCCCCAATTCTGAGACCCTACGAATAGCTTCGGTTATCTCTAATTGCACTATTCCAATTTTTTTACCCAAAATTGTATACTGCTTAAACTCCTCTGTTAATACCTCCTCAATGTTTTCCCTGTTTATTTCTGACTTATATTCAAACATATCTGAGATATAATTTTGAGGGATATTTGCATATTTTTTTAGCCAATTCGCCATGTCTTTGTCCCTTTGGGTTGTTACATTACTCATGAAATTCACAGTATTAGATACTATTGCAGAGAAAAGCAGTACCGCAGATTCTTTGGAAGGAATAACGCCATTATCATGAAATCTCTCAGTAATTAATGTCGCACAAGAGCCAACCAAATCTATTTGCATCTTCGCCCTTGGGAAATCATGAATATACGAAAGCTTACGATGGTCAATAACTTCGATGATATTCTCCTTTTTAATGCTTAAATCTATTGATTCAACGTCTGAAGTGTCCACCAATACAATCTGATCCTCTTCAAGTCCCCCAGATACATGCAGAATACTTAAATACCCAAAGTATTTTTTTACAAATTCAGACTCTTTTCCTATATCCCCAGAATATACTGCTTGAGCTTCTTTAAGACCTTTTCTTAAAAACTCAGCATACCCTATTGAACAGGCGACACAATCGATGTCAGGGTTTATATATCCTGTTACTGTTATCATATTACTCAATTATACCTTTAGCCCAATTTTTTACTCGTTTTATTTCATCTTCTTTTAAAGGGCCT
>JAXGWV010000052.1:0-2880 GCA_040773125.1 Candidatus Dojkabacteria bacterium | reverse complement strand
TGTAGAGATTGTTTTCTTAAAGTGATAAAAATGTAATATGAAAGAAAATAGTTCGGTGCCACAAAATATTGAAGTTGAGAAATCACTTCTTGGTTGCATGCTTATAGACAAGGATGCAATTATCACTGTTTCTGCATGGCTACTCCCCGAGCATTTTTATGATCAAAGACACGTAGCGATATATTCTGCAATTATGGATTTGTTTAACAATGCTCTACCAGTTGATTTAGTTACATTGGTTGATAAGTTAAAAAAACAGAAGAAATTATCTGTAGCGGGAGGGGCAGGATATGTAGCAGAGCTTGTGACAACAGTAGCTACATCCTCGCATGCAGAAGAGTATGGTGAAATTGTGAAAGAGAGTGCCATTAGGAGAGGATTGATCTCTGCAGCAGGAATGATTTCTGAGATTGCTAAGAATGAAACAACCCCAATAGATGAAGTAATTGATAAATCAGAGAAAGAAATATTTGATGTTGCTCAAACTGGAACAAAAGTAAATTTCGTTCACATAAAAGATCTTCTTAAGGAAGCATATGAGAGAGCAGAAAGAGCAGAGAATGATGAGTCATACTTGGGGATTTCAACAGGCTTTAAGGATTTAGATGATTTACTTGGGGGATTCCAAAATTCAGACCTAATTGTACTTGCTGCTAGACCCTCAGTTGGTAAAACTGCCTTGGCTTTGGATATGATGAGACACGCTGCTTTGGTGGATAAGAAGACAGTTGCTTTTTTCTCTCTTGAAATGTCAAAAACTCAAATTATGGAAAGATTTTTAGGTATGCAATCGGGTATCCCATTTTGGGAGATGAGAACAGGAAGGTTGAATGACAAAAAATTAATGAAATTGGCCAGTACAATGGGAGAATTGGGTGATGCCAATATCTATATCGATGACCAAGCAGGTCAGCATATAAATTCCCTTCGAACAAAAGCTCGAAGACTTGCTGTTGAGAGTGGTGTAGACATTATCTTTGTCGACTACCTTCAACTTATGCATGGAAACAGTAAAGAGAGTAGAGTTCTTGAGGTTGGAGAAATTACTCAGGGGTTGAAGAATATTGCCAAGGAATTAAATGTTCCAGTCGTAGCTCTCTCTCAGCTTTCTAGAGCAATTGAGCAGAGGCAGAGTAGAAGGCCACAGTTGTCTGATTTGAGAGAATCTGGGTCTATTGAACAAGATGCGGATGTTGTAATTTTTATAGATAGAGAGGAGACATGGAATCCTGACACAGAGAAGAAAGGTATTGCAGATTTGATAGTCGCAAAGCATAGGAATGGACCTACTGGAGATATTAAATTAGCATTTATACCTGAGATAGCTAGTTTTAGGAATTTATATAAGAGTACGAAATAGAAAATAAAAGTAGACAGTAAATGTTAAGAAATATAAACTTGTAATTATCAATAAATACTACATAATTGTATCTTATGAGTTTTTCTGAATCTAAAAGCGAAATTAATCAAGACCAGAGAACCGAAGACTCCTTGAACCAAGAAGAAGGGCAGGATGTTATGGTAGATACTGTGATTCCGATTGAGAATCCTCAAGATTTTTTGGTTACTGTTACAAAGTCAGATGCAGTTGAAGCCTATTCATCTCAAGAACAAGAATTTAAAATTCAAAATCAAGCTTCTCCAGAAGAGACAGCAAAAAATTTTCATCAGAGAATGGAAGATTTAAGGCAAAACATTTTTACAAAGGTTAACAGAATAAAAGAAGATTCCATAACAGAAATAAAAATGTCTCTTAATGGTGGGGCGGCTCGAATCAAAGAAGATCCAGAATCTTTTTTTGGTGCTCATTCCATTTATGGATTTAGAAAACTTGATTCAGGTGTTGCAAGATATCTTCTTCGTAATGGTCACACTAAGGATCTCCTTGATAATTTATGGGAGTTTGAGGATCTAGATAGTGATATTGCTCTTACATTGATAGATAATGTAGAAAATGCTGAAAATGTAATTTATTACAACCGTAGTTTTAAGGAATTTAAATATGATGAAATTGGTAATCGTTTATTAAAAAAAGGATCCTTTGAAGTTATAGCAAAACATATGTCTCACTTTCCTTTGATAAATAATAAAAAAATAGCAGACACATTAGTATCTACAGGTCAATTGGAAGTATTGGCAAGAAGTATGGATCAATTTGCAGACCTAAATGATAAAGAGTATGCTAAAAAAATCTTAGATGCAGGGCTAGGGAAAGTACTTGCTGAAAATTTATTTCGGTTTCATGATCTAGATCCTATAAATGTTGCAAATAGGCTTATAGAAGAAGGCCAATTTAAAGCTATTGCAGACAATGTAGGGTTATTTCACGGATTGAGTTCTTCAATCGCAGAAGCACTAATGAATAAGGGTTTTAAATATGAAGTTGCTAAAAATCTCTCAAGCTTTAAAAAGGTAAACTATCATGAGCTAGCCAGTTACCTCATAAACAATAAGGATGCTGATATATTAGTAGAACATTTAGGTTATTACAGTGGTTTGGATAATGATATGGCTTTTTCTTTAATAAATGAGGGCTTTAGATATGAAGTTGCTGAAAATCTTTCAAGTTTTCAAGGAGTAGACTATACCAAGTTAGCCAGCTACTTCTTAAACAATAATGGGGAGGATATATTAGCAGAATATTTATATAATTTTTGCGATTTGGATAATGATGTGGCTTTATCTTTAATAGATATGGGCTATGCAAAAGCTGTTATGCAATCGACCCAAGTATTTCCATATTTAGAGAAAGATATAGTTAAGGAAGCCATATTGAGTGATTATAATCACTCATTTGGGTCTCCAATCCCATTTTTAAACAAACTTTCTAATTTTGGATTCTCAGATGAGGAACAAAGAGAGATTTATCAACTTTTTTGG
>JAXGWV010000051.1:0-2972 GCA_040773125.1 Candidatus Dojkabacteria bacterium | reverse complement strand
CTTTTATTTCTCGTTTGTTACAGTGACTTTATGATAGAATCAGGGTATGGAGAATATTTATCAAAAAATTTTAGCTAAGAAAGGTTTTATCTTAGGTTTATCCCCGATGGATGGAATAACTGATACTGTGTTTAGACAAGTGCTGTGTAAGATTGGTAAGCCAGATGTCTTTTTTACAGAATTTCTTAATGTTCATGGATTTTGTTCTAAAGGAAGGTAGAAAGTTTCCCATATACTTATTTTTAGTGAAATAGAGAGACCAATTGTTTTTCAATTATGGGGAAATGTACCTGAATTTTATGCTAAAACAATAAAAGAGATTAAGGATTTAAAGCCTGATGGAATAGATATTAACATGGGATGTTCTGTAAGAGATGTTATTTCAGGTGGTAGTGGTTCTGCATTGATTAATGATAAGGTATTGGCGGGTGAAATTATTCAAGCAGTAAAAGAAAGTTCTGGAGATCTTCCAGTTAGCGTTAAAACAAGGATTGGATTTGAGAAAATTCAAACGGAGGAATGGATTGGCTTTCTTTTAGAGAAGGATTTAGATTTGCTTACTGTTCATGCTAGATTAGCTAAAGAAAATTACTCTGTTCCGTGTAGGTGGGATGAAATTAAAAGGGCTGTTACATTGAGAGATTCTATAAGTCCTAAGACTTTGATATTAGGGAATGGAGATGTTGGGAATACAAAACAGGCAAAAGAATATGGTAAGAATTTTGGAGTAGACGGAGTCCTTATTGGTCGGGCAATTCTTGCTAATCCATGGTTGTTTTCTAAGGACCCGAGGAAAAGAATGGGCATTGTTTCTAAAAAAGAAAGATTTGAAACTTTATCTGAGCATCTTCGGATTTATATGAAAGAGAAGTCAAAATTAGATATATTCAATAGTCAAAAAAAATACATTAAGGCATATATTAGCAATTTTGATACAGCAGGTGAATTAAGAGAATTACTAATGAAATCAAATTCTGCAGAAGAAGCTTTGAGGATTCTTTCTAAAAGAAATTATTAATATTCATTCCAAAGATATTGATTCGTTATCTCATGATGGAAAATAACTTCTGATTTTTTTACGTATCTACCTAATTCCTTCTGTGCTCTATCAGCAGTTTTCTCTTTAAGTTGAGAATAGTTATTTTTTGCTTCTTCACCAAGAATTTTTGTCATTATGTCGCTGTATTTAAATACTCTAATTGCATCAAATATATTATCAGGAAGAGTCCTCGTTCTTTGTCTTTTTCCTTTTTTAACCAAGACTTCTTTAGGCCCCTCTAATCCAATCCTTAAGAGTGTGTATATAGCTAGATAAGGATTTGCATCTGAAGCAACGGAACGAACCTCAATTCTTGTTGAATCGCTGTTCCCCGCAGGGATTCTTATCATAGAGCTTCTATCAGAGAATGAAAATTTAATTTGATTTGGAGCTTCATATCTTGGATCTAGTCGTCTGTATGAATTTACACTAGAATTAAGGACCAAGCAGATTTCATTTGCATTAGAAAGAACCCTATCTATAAATTCTTGACCGAATTTTGAGATGGAACTATCTTTTTGTCCTACATAAAATAGATTTTTTCCTTTTTTTGAGAGAGAGATATTAGTATGCATCCCACTCCCGTTAATATTCATAAAGGGTTTAGGTAAAAAGGTTGCAGTACAGCCCATGTTTTCAGCAATTTGTCTTGCTACTAATTTGTAAAGTTGAATTTGATCTGAAGCATTTATAGGATCTGTATATTTGTAATTTAATTCAAATTGGGATGGTGCAACCTCTGGATGATCCTTTTCATTCTCAAATCCAAGAGCCCTTTGAGCTTCAGCAGTTGAATCGATAAAGAGTTTCAGTTTATCTTTTGGTAAAGAATGGTAGTATCCACCGAGAGAGACTAATTCGAAACCATTCTCCTCTTTGAAATTCATTTCGGCATCAAGTCCATTTACTAGAAATCCTTCTAGCTCAGTTCCGATGTTAGCTTCAATATCTTTTGTTTTTAAAATCTTTATGTATTCTTTAAGACGACCTCTAAAATCAGAATTATGCGGCTTGTTTTCCTGAGTATATATATCTGCAAAAATCATGACTTTCCCCTCACCAAATATATCTGCAGGAAGAAAATAGAAAGATGCCCAATCTAATTTTAGTCTTAGGTCAGAATTATTGACTTTGCTAAATCCTTTTACTGAAGATCCATCAAAGGTAAGGTTATCATTGCATTCGAGTAAATACTTTTTATCATAATCCAATGTGTGAAATCTACCTTCCAAATCTGAGAATGCGACAATTACTGCTTTTATCTTCTGTTCCTCTTTTAAAATCTTTCTATATTCTTTTTCTAAATTTTTAAGGTTTTCTTCAGTTCTATCCCTCCTTCTCTCTTTGTTTTTTAGATTTAGTTCTTCTAATTTCTTGTAGGATAGATTGAGAAACTCAATTGCAGTATCGTCTTCGTAATTTATCATGGATTTATTTAAAAATTTAACAAACTAAGTTAAACTTATATGAAATTATGATAAAGATGTCAATGAGTAGTTTTTATTCTTTGAAATAAGGGTTTTGGATAAATGGGCGATACGGGGCTCGAACCTGTGACCTCCACAATGTCAATGTGACGCTCTAACCAGCTGAGCTAATCGCCCACAACGTTAACAATTCTATCTTCTTTTTAATCTTTATTCAACTTGTTATGCACTTCAGAATATTTCTCTCTCAAAATAGGACTATGTTGGAAAGCAATACTATATTTGTGAAAAAAATAACAATCAATCCTATCCTCTTCAATGTTTTCTAAAGGTAGAAATGCAACAGCATTATCTCCACTTACAATAAAGTAAAGGGGCTGAGCATTGAGATTTCTAGGCATCTCTCCATGAAAACCCGCTTCATTTGCCAAGCAGACTAATGCTTCATGCGAATATATTTTTGAAGGTATAACAGAAGGAAAATATTTTTCAAATAAATCTAACAT
>JAXGWV010000050.1:0-3197 GCA_040773125.1 Candidatus Dojkabacteria bacterium | reverse complement strand
ACTTTTTTCTAACAAACCCAATCTCATAAGCTTTACCATTTCGTTTCTGATAGTTGCAGAGCTTACACCAAGATTATATTTTTCAACGAGCGATAAAGAACCAACCTCTCCTGCTTCTTCCATAAATTCGCGGATGACTGCACTTAATATTTCTTTTTGTCTTTCCGTTAATTCCACTTTAGCAGATAGCCAATTTATCTGCTAAGTATATTATGAGCAGGTCTTACTGTCAAGTGCTTGTTCTTTAGAAATATTTCTCCTAGTTTAAACCCACATTCTCAAGAAAATAATGATATACTTTTCTACCATGGAAAAAGAGATTGAACAAAATTGTGAGGTTTTAGATTTCCCAATAGAAGAAATAAATCAGCAAATAACTGACAGGGTATTAACCGAATATCCTAAATATTTTGAAGAATATACCCTTGATGATGGAAGTAATGTTGCTCTCCTTCAAAACAATCGAAGAATACCTGATGAAGATAAAGAAGTATTACCTCCTTACCAATTCATCGCAATATCAAGATATGGCCTAACGGAATTCAATTGCTCCTACTCACCACTAGAATGGGAAAGGACCAAGAAGGCAATTATGCTATTAATTGAACTTAGTTGTGGGGAAGAAATTAAGGATATGGTCATATCTCATTGGCATGCATTTCACAGAATAAGGAAAACAAAAGGATTAATTAAACTTAAAAAAAATATTAAAACTGTATTAATTACTGGCGTGAACATACTATATGGGGTTAAGGATTTTTATTATAATGTTCTCCAATCTACAAGCCTAGGAAATCTTGATGAAAGTTAATTTATCTGGTATACTCCTCACATTATGGAAAAAATCAAATTTCTCGAGAGGGACTTAAGTGGTAAGAAGAACAAAATATTGCTAAAGGACGGATTCATACCAGCTGTTGTTTACAATGCAAAAACTGAATCAAAAAGCATTATGTTAGATACTTCAACAGCAAAACAGATTCTCAGAAATGCTACTTCAACAACAATTCTAGATGCTGAACTTGATGGTAAAAGCTTTAAAGTAATTGTTAAAGAGGTAGATATGAATCCTGTAACAGATGAATTAAGACATATAGCTTTTTTTGAAATAGACGAGAGTAAAGATATGGTATTCTCTATCCCATTTGAAATCGTTGGAATTTCACCAGCAGTAAAAAATAATCTAGGCGTACTTGTCGAGGTTTTGGATTCGATTGAGGTAAGATGTAAGGTTAATGATCTTATTCCATCAATTAAAGTTGATATTTCTAAATTAGAACATCCTGGTCAATCAATTTCTGTAAACGAGTTGGAGATTCCCAAGAACATATCTTTAATAAATGAAGATCTTAAGAATGCAACTGTTGTCACAATTTCTGACCTGCAAGAAGAAATAATCACAACTCCTACTGAGAGTACAACTACAGAAGAGGTCTCTACGGAAGAAACCGTTCCAGAGGAAACTGAGGCCACTTCTGAATAGATTTATTAAACAACTAAATGATTAGTGTAATCATCGCTTCATTTAAAGAACCTAAAACCATTGGAAGATGTATTTCCTGTATTGTTAATAAGAAATATTCTGGTATTCCTAATGATTTTGAAATTATCCAAGTCTCCCCTGATTCTGCAACATTAATTGCAGGAAGAAAAGAAGCAAACAAATACAAGCTAGGTAAAAGATATATTCAAATTAAAGATCCTAAGAAAGGGAAACCATATGCCTTAAGAATGGCTTTCAAGAAAGCAAAAGGAGACATACTAATATTAACTGATGGAGATACTTATTTTGAAAAAAACAGCGTTTTAAAATTACTAGAACCATTTGAAAACAAAAAAGTTGGTGGAGTTAGTGGAAGACCCGTTTCTAGTGATGATAGGAACAATATTTTTGGATATTGGGGACATCTGCTTTCAGATTCTGCACATGATAGAAGAACAAAAACTATGAATCTGGTTAATGGGAAGGATTATTATATGAGTAAAGAGAATTTCTTCCCTATGAGTGGATATATTATGGCGGTAAGAAACTTGAATATTAAATTACCAAGTAACACCCTGTCTGATGATGCATACATGTCTTACTATATTAGAAACTTAGGAATGGAAATTGCATATGCCCCAAAAGCAATGTGTTTTGTTAAGTATCCAAGAAGCTTAAAGGACTATATGAAGCAAAAAGTAAGATCTCTTGGTGGATTTTCACAATTAAAACAGATGGGTATATTTAAAAAGGACAAGCAATCTAGAAGTTTTGGTATTGAATTGGGATATGCTGGATTTGTATTAAGATATGCAAAGAATGCTAAGGAATTCTTTTGGTCACTTTTACTATTCCCAGTAAGACTTTTAACATGGGTAAGGATTTTCTGGGAAAGAATTATCCTCAGAAAAGATATGCCTAAAAGTGGTTGGGAGAGAATTGAAAGCACAAAATAAAAAAGAGAGGCTATTAAACCTCTCTCTCTAATCCTACTATTCTAAATATTACCATCGGAAATGTGCAAAGGCTTTGTTTGCTTCAGCCATCTTCTCCGTATCTTCCTTCTTTCTAACTGCATCTCCTTCTCCTTTGTATGCATCTACTAGTTGATCACATAGTGTTTCATCAAAAGACTTTCCTGTCTTTTTCCTTGAGGCCTCTACAATCCATCTTACTGCCAATGTCTCTTGCCTTCTTGGTGATACTGGCATAGGTACCTGGTAGTTAGCTCCTCCAACCCTTCTTGCTTTAATCTCTAGTGCAGGTCTGACATTATCAATTGCTTTATTTACAAATATAACAATATCATCTTCTTTGACAATTTTTGATGCTTTCTCAATTGCACTATATACTAAATCCTCAGCGAGACTCTTTTTCCCATCTTGCATTACCTTAGTAATAAATCTTGCAATAATTGGGTTTGAATATTTCCTATCTAATTTTAAACTTCTTCTTTTAGCTCTTTTACCTCTCATATTAATATCTTTTAATTAAAAACTACTTCTCAGCGTCTTCTTTCTTAACGCCATATTTAGATCTTGCCTTCTTTCTTCCCTTTACTCCTGCCGTATCGTACTTTCCTCTTACAATAATATATTTAACACCTGGCAAGTCTCTTTTTCTCCCTGCCTTCAAAAGAACAACTGAGTGCTCTTGAAGATTATGACCCTCACCAGGAATATATGCAGTAACCTCCATACCATTAGACATCCTT
>JAXGWV010000049.1:0-3340 GCA_040773125.1 Candidatus Dojkabacteria bacterium | reverse complement strand
CTCATCTTGAAGATCTAGGGCCTCGAAGATATCATCAGTAAAACCAACAGGAAGTTGTGAACTATTAGTGTAGTAAGGTGCGATATTTTTACCTTTATGCTCACCTATATCAGATGCAGCAATTATTGAATCACCGAAGCGTTTTTTATCTGCTTTCGCAAACTTGTATGTTGCACCCTCTCCAGGGGTGGCTTCAAGATTAAATAATTCATTTGTTTCTAATTGATAAGTCATTAACCTTTCTCTCATATGTATCATTATTTCAAGACCAAATTTTCTTCCTTCTTCAGATGCAATTCCTTTATTGGGGTCTTTGAAGAAATTAATGAGGGATTCGTTTAAACCTAAAATTCCAATTGTGTTAAAGTGATTCTTGTAGTATTCACCAAATCTCTTTTTAATATCCGCTAAATAGAATTTTGAATAGGGATAAAGTCCTTTTTCCATATATTTTTCAAGAAATTTTCTTTTGATATGTAAACTTTTCTTTGCTAGATCCATTTGTTTGTTAAGTCTCTTAAAGTAATCTCTTTTATTCTCAGCTTCAAAACCAATCCTAGGAAGATTAATGGTTACAACTCCAATGCTTCCAGTTAATGGATTTGCACCAAACAAGCCGCCACCTCTTTTTCTCAGTTCTCGATTATCTAATCTCAGCCTGCAACACATACTTCTTGCATCATCAGGGTTCATATCTGAATTAATGAAGTTAGAAAAGTAAGGGACACCGTATTTGGCCGTCATTTCCCAGATAAGTTTATATTCAGGATTATCCCAATCAAAATCCTTTGTGAGATTGTATGTAGGAATAGGGTAGGAGAAAAGACGCCCTTGTGCATCACCCTCCATCATAATTTCGCAGAATGCCTTATTAATTAAATTCATCTCATTTTGGAATTCTTTATATTTTTCTTTTCTAATTTGACCTCCAATAATGACTCCCTGCTCAGCTAACTGACCAGAAGGTACTAAATCCATAGTAATATTCGTAAATGGAGTTTGACAACCGACACGAGTAGGAACATTCATGTTGTATAGGAATTCTTGCATCTCTTGTTTAACCTCTTTGTAAGAGAGTTTATCAAACCTAACAAATGGAGCAAGAAATGTATCAAAACTAGAAAATGCCTGTGCTCCAGCAGCTTCGTGCTGGAGAGTATAAAGATAGTTTACAACTTGACCCAATGCAGTACTAAAATGTTTTGCTGGTGATGAAGAAATTTTCCCCTCAACTCCAGTAAAACCCTTAAGAAGTAAATCTTCTAGACTCCAACCACAACAGTATGTTGCTAACATTCCCAAGTCATGAATATGGTAATCCTTGTTAATATTTCCTGTTGAAATCTCTTTTGGATAAATGCTATGAAGCCAGTAATTTGATTGTACGGTGGTAGAGATGTAGTTATTTAATCCTTGCCAAGAGTAGGCCATATTACTATTCTCGTTTACCTGCCAGTCAAGCTTATCAATATAGTCCTTAACAAGAGTATTGGCATCTATTAAAGACTTAATATTCTTAACTTGGTATTTGAGATCTATGAATAGTTTGTATGCTATAGAAGTCTTAGTGTGACCCATGTCAATTAGTGTTTGAGCCACAATCTCAGCAATTTCACTGCTCTTAATAACCTTTTTGTTGGAATATTTGCTTTCTATTATCTTAATAACCTCATCAGCAATTTCTTCAGCTCTTTTTTTATTTTTACCACCTACACTGTTAGCTGCTTTAAAAATTCCTCTTACAATACTTTCTCTGTGGAATGTCACAAGACTCCCGTCTCTCTTCATTACTTTTAATTGATTTCTGTTTGGTGTTCGCGTTTTATTTGGGGCAGACATATTTTTTGAGTAAAAATTAATTTTCGATACTATCTATTTCTTTTCTGACATCATCTAAAGTCTCAAATTTCTTGTACACAGAAGCAAAGCGAATATATGCTAGCTTGTCCTTACCTTTTAGCCATTCAAGTGTTCTCAAGCCAATCTCATTTGTTGAAAGAGGATCTTCACTGTTAAGTGCTAATCTTTCTATCTCTTCAGCAAAGTCTCTTATCTCTTCCTCATCAACTTGCTCTTGATTTAAGGCTTTTTTAATGCCTTTTATAATCTTTTCTGAATCAAATTTTTCTAATGAGCCATCTTTTTTTATAACATTAACATCCAAACTCTCTAATCGTTCGTATGTTGTAAATCGTTTTCCACATCTTAGGCACTGTCTTCTCCTTCGAGTTGACCTATCCTCATTATTATCCCTTTTATCTACAACCTTTGTTATTTCGCATTCACAAAAAGGGCACTTCATAAATTCCAAAGTACAATATATTGTATTACAAGATTAACCTTACCCCAACAGGTTGTGGTGGTCAATGACTTATAGTTCTGTAAATAGTAATTTTTCTAAATATTGCCTTACTTACAAAAGAAATTTGAAAATTGAAAATACTACAAGGCCAATTACAGTTTTTTGACAAAATGTTTTAAACAAATGTATGATTCTTAATTAAGTTATAAAAAATAAATCATGGTAATTACTCTAGAAGAGTTTAAAAAATTAAGAGATACAAAATTAAAGAACAAAACAATTGTTTGCACATCAGGTTTTTTTGATCCTATACATCCAGGGCATGCTTCTTGTATTACTGAATCAAAGAAGTTTGGTGATATTTTAGTAGTTATTGTAGATGGAGACGAAAGAGCAATCACTAAAAAAGGAAAATCATTTATGCCGGAAATGGATAGGGCAAGAGTTGTTGATCATATTAAGGGAGTTGATTATGTTGTGATATATAACAGTACTACTAGAGATGACTGTGTTGAAGCTGTAGAGTCTATTAAACCAAATGTTTTTACCAAAGGAGGAGATAGAGACAAAAGTAAGAATGTCCCTGAATTTGAAGTTGTAGAGAAGTACGGGGGTAGGGTAGAATTTAATGTTGGAGACCCTAAAATGTGGTCAAGCTCTAACTATCTTCAAGATTGGGTTGATTTTGTTAATGGGAAGAACAAGAATTAAGAACTTACTGTTTTCTTCGTATTTAAGTAAGAATATATTGAATTAGCTGCGACAGCTCCTTCCCCAACTGCAGTTACAACTTGCTTTAAATAGTTTGAATTTGTAGTACAATCTCCAGCAGCCCATATACCTTCAATGCTAGTTTGTTGTTGATTATCAACTACAATGTAGTTATGGTCATCTACCTTAATATTTAATTTTACTGGTAATGATATATTTGGTTCACTTCCTATTTCAACAAAAATCCCATCAACATCAAGATATTCTGAATCTTTATATGCTTTGGAAAGTTTTACTCTTTCTAATCTGTCTTCTCCCTGTAAGTCT
>JAXGWV010000048.1:0-3481 GCA_040773125.1 Candidatus Dojkabacteria bacterium | reverse complement strand
TGGAGATTAAAGAATGATGGTACATATGAACAGAAACTGGTAGGAGGACATGAGAATTTTGT
Organism: Candidatus Dojkabacteria bacterium; assembly: GCA_040773125.1. Lineage (GTDB taxonomy): Bacteria > Patescibacteriota > Dojkabacteria > SC72 > SC72 > UBA5232. Next base: position 3,419 of record JAXGWV010000048.1, on the reverse strand, counting down.
GTCTACCCTTCAGGTTTTACCCAGTGGAGATATAGTATCAGGAGGATTTGATGATAAGATTTATCTTTGGAGATTAAAGAATGATGATACATATGAACAGAAGCTGGTAGGAGAACATGAGGATTATGTGTCTGCCCTTCAGGTTTTACCCAGTGGAGATATAGTATCAGGAGGATTTGATGATAAGATTTATCTTTGGAGAAGGGAACAAAAATTCCCTTAATCGAGAAAGAAGAATAGTAGCTAGTATTTTTTTGTTATATAAAAGTCTGACCTAAGATTATCCTTTGTTAACATATTTTTAATCTATTGATAATACAAGCTTAAAATGATCTCCTAACCCAGAGCTTTGATCTTAGAAAAGTTTCATTTTGGGTTGGGGAATCAGAAGAAATTTGAAATGACGTAGGGATAGGTTTGGTTGAAATTATGAAAAAATTATGAACGAAGAATAGCCTCAGGATTTACCTCTAAAGTTTTTTTAAGAATGCCAAAGTCTCTTCAGGGCCTTTAGTTATATTTATCTGTATATCATCTAATTCTAATAGAGGGAAATCATTGCCGTGCTTACCAAACTCATCACCTGTAAATACAACATTTTTCAATGATATACCTAACATCTTCGCAAGTTTCCTTGTATTATCTGCTTTTGTATTACCCTTATCTACAATGTCTATTGTACTTCTTCCTGTTGCATAAACATCAAATCTGTATTTTAATAATTTATCAATATCCTCTTTAATAACATTTCTCCTCTTCTTATCTGGATCCCACTCCTCTTTTTCTTTGTTAGATGCTGAATCTCCTAAGAAATCTATGGATACAACATGTCCTTTGTATTTTATTCTCTCCTTAGTTATTTCTCCGAGATTGAATGAATTCCAATCAATTTCGCTTAATATATTAAAGATATATATCATTTCTTCTGAGGTCATATCGTTTGCACTATATATTAATCTATATTCTTTATTATTCCATTTGTATATTCTATTTCCATGAAGAGGGCAGAGGTAGAGATTTTTTAGAAGAGAAGTTTTTTTTAATGGTATTTTCCTTATCAGTAATTCGTTAAGTTGTTCTATGGTTCTTCCTCCGCTCATGACAGCGATGTAGTTCCCTTGTAAAAGCCTAGCAATTTCATCTAAAATTTTTTTAGAAGGTTTGGATACTGGTTTTGCTAATGTACCATCGTAGTCAAATATTAATAGCTTTTTCATAGAGTAATAGTATAACAGAAATTTCACGGCAGAGATGTGTCCTGGAAGAAAAACTATATTGTCATATATTTACCTTTTCTGCTTAGAGTTGGAACACGTTGGTAGAAAAATGTGTGTTACATATTTTCGTTGTTTTAGGAGAGATAACTGGTATTTGTCTCTTCGAATGTAACATCGCGGCAAATTTATGAAGGGAATGAAGCTAGATGCTTTGCATGCGGAGTTACATCCATTCCCGGGACTCCAGATAAATTGCAAACTCCACGTCAACACTGGCTAATACCTGGGTAAAATATTGGTACAGAAATGCGTTTGCAATGATTTGTGATATAATTTGAATGTATAAAATCTTACTTTTTTACTGAAAATGGGGGCAGAAAGCTATGGGTCTATATGCATTGAGGGCGGAGATCATCTGGGAAAAGGTGATGCTACTTCTAAATTAAGGGAAGGACTTGAATTAGAAGGAATCAACACGACATATGTTTCCTTCCCAATATATTCAACTCCGCTTGGAACTTGTATCAGATCAATGCTAAAAGATGGCAGTATCTCCGAGAAGACTGTTAGTAAGGAAAATAATCTTGAAATTAGAATGGCTCTATTTGCCTTAAACAGGCTAGAGTTTCTAGATATTTATCTTAGTGAGCCTAAATATTGGAATACACTACTTCTCTTTGATAGGAGTTCTTTTAGTAATGCGGTTACAATAGGATATGGTATCTCCTTAGAGGGGGAATTAGATAGGAGAAAAATGCAAGAATATATTAATATTGCACTTGATTTAGATTCCTTAATGATTTCAAAACTTGGGTTGGATAGATGTATTGTCCAGTTGAAGATGGAAAATAGAGAGTGGATGAACATGAGGGAGAAAGAGGCGGATATACACGAGAAAAAAGAAGTTCAGGAGAGGACAAGTGAGGTTTATGGTATGTACAAAGAGATTTTCAGAGAACAGTGGCATGAAGTTATTACACGAGATGAAAATGATTGGAGGAGTAGAGAAGAAATATTCGAGAATATACATAATATTCTTCTTTCTACATATGGAGATATGGGGGAAATTCGTCAAGGGAGTGAGTTTAAGATAGATTTTGGGGAAGTGGTGGATAGTCTATATCCAAAAGCGGAATATAACAAGGGTGACTATTTGAAATATAAGGAAGCTTTGAAGAATAATGATAAGCCAAATATGTATCTATATGGTATGTCTTTAGGAAAGAGTGTAGCGAAAAGTTGTATAAATATAAGATTCTCGAATAAAGAGGTACAAGATGAGTTTAGGAGAATTATATCAATAGTTCCTCAAGTGATGAATGTATATGAGTACTTTTTAGGCAAAGTATTTGTTAATAAGTTGAGAAGAGCGCTAGATTTATGGTAAGAAAGGAGTTGGCTGGGCTTCTATTATCTGAGGTAGAAAGATTTTTTCCTAGGGCTACTACAGAGCTTAAGAACTGGGAAAACGATTTCCAATTTTTAGTGTGTATTATTCTTTCTGCACAGACAACGGACAAACAGGTCAATAAGATTACTAAAGAACTGTTTAAAAAATATCCTGTAGCAAAAAAACTGTCTATGGCGAAACTAGAAGATTTAGAATATACCCTAGGGGGTATAAATTATTACAGAACGAAATCCAAGCATATTAAGGAAATGGCAAAAATTTTAGATAGTAAATTTTCTGGACAACCTCCTAAATCGATTGAGAAGCTTGTTAAACTACCAGGGGTAGGTTACAAGACTGCCAATGTTTTTTTGAATGATAGATATAAGGCAAATCAGGGAATTGCAGTGGATACCCATGTATTAAGGGTAGCAAGAGCATATGGATTAACAAAGAACACAAATCCAACCAGAGTGGCACATGATTTAGAGAAACTTTATCCTAAGAAAGATTGGTATAAAGTTAATTCTACATTTGTGCTATATGGTAGGTATATTCTAAAAGCTAAAAAGCCTGATATGGACAAAGTGGTGCTAAAGGAATATCTAAAATTCTGACAAATCAGGTCGGTTGCGGGTTTCTTTTTAACATGATATACTTCCCTCGTTAGTAAATAATATTAGTTGTATGTCTGTACCAGCTAACAGGAGGACATCACCAAAGGATAATCCTATGGTAGACAAAAAAACGGTTGCGAAAAAAGCAACAGAAGATATAAGTAAAAAAGATCTGTATTTACAGATTGATAAATT
>JAXGWV010000047.1:0-3629 GCA_040773125.1 Candidatus Dojkabacteria bacterium | reverse complement strand
GTCTCCAAATATTTTCTTAGGATTTGTTTGTAATAGGTTTACATCAAAAAGCTCTTGTTGAGAATCTTTCTTTTTTTCTTGGGGAATATTTGTTTTTAACTGAGAGAGAATATCCTTTACTGAGTCCATACTATGAGTATAACATCAAAAGTATTAGATTCTCTATCTATAATTAATATCTCTTTATTAAGAAGATTGTTTTTCGTCTTTCTTTGATCCTGCGATTACAATACTTGTCACTACTAGAATTGCAAGAAGGAGAATCCACCAATATTTTTGTAAGAATGTTTTCGATTCAGTGAGCAGAAATGATTGCTCTACTCCCTTTGTATCACCTTCTAAAACATCTATCTGTATTGTAGAATCTCCATTTAGTTTGTAATTCTCCGGAATACTCGTTGTGTCAATACTGACTAAGTATTTTCCAGCACATAGGGTTGTTTTCCACTCTCCTTCTTCATTGGTTGTAAATTCTTCAACAATCTTTTCATCGTTCTCATCTTTTGTAGTAATATTTATCTTGATGTTTGAGAATGCCTTATCATCTTTATCCCATGCATTGTTTTCATTTTTGTCCAAATATACATGACCCGAAACTGCCTTTGCTACACAGGATATATCTTCTTCACCTAGAATTTCTGGAAGTACCGATATTTCTTCTTCTACAACCTCCGGGGTAGTCTCAAATACACTTGCTGCAGATAGAGGTCTCCTGGTAACTACAGGTGTCATGGTTGTGTTCGTTGTTCCTAGGACTGCTTGAATATCTTGCGGTTGTTCTATTGTAGGAGCTTTAACTGTAATTGTTACACTCTTTTGATCCATATCGCCATCTGCATCGGTTACTTTAACTGTGTATGTGTAGACTCCTACTAAAGCTGGCATAAAGGTAAAGGATTTTTCTGTACTTGTAAAACCGTTACTGCCTGTCCATTCATATTGAAGAGGAGCATTTCCATCTACAGCATTTGCTTCAACTGTAAAGGATCCGGTTCCTTGTAATACTTCTGTAAATGGAGTTGTTATTGTTACCACTGGTGTGTTGTTGATTACAAAGTGAAGACCTAGGACATCTCTAAATTGAGAAATTGTTGGGATATCATTTCTTACTGCATTATCAAATACCTGATGTGACATGTAATATTCTCCATCTGGTAAGGTTGCAATACAATTTGTAAATGGAATTTGGTCTGTAAGGTTGTATGTAGTTAAATCAACAAGATTTGGAGATGTTCTCCATGAGCAGTAAGATTGTTTTCCATTTGCAGCAAATCCAAATGATCCGTCATCTTGTGCTTGGAATATTACAAAGGAATCATATTTTAATCCACTTGAGGGATCTGGGTCTGTATATGCTCCAGTGAAAGACAAATCACAAAGACTTTTTACTTCAGCTATCTCTCCTTCAAAAAGTTCACCCTTAATGTAGTGGGTGTAGACTGCAGAAGGAGCTACTGAATCTATTGTTATATTTTTGGTAACTTCAGTTATATTTCCTGCTTTATCTGTAATTTTTAATGAAATTGTATATGTACCATCAGATAGCGTAGGGAATTGGGCAATCCAATCATCATTGTCTAAAGTTACTATTCCTAAGACATCCCCTATTTTTACTTCTACGGAATCAACTTCGTAGTTATCATCAGATGTTCCAAATATTAGAGGGCTCTTGTCATTTGTAATGAAGTTCGTTGAATCCTCTGTAGTATATCTAATACCAGTTATTTCACCAGTTGGTAAAGTATTATCAACTGTAACTTTTATTTCATGAACTGATGCAGCTGTTTTGTTGTTTGCTTTGTCTCTAGCTTCTAATCTCATTGTATACAATCCATCTGGTTTACTGGTAGTATTCCAAGAGTATACTTCTTGATCTGTAAAAGCTAAATCTGTAACAACTGTCTTACCAACAACACCTCCAATGTAATAGTAATATCGTAAAAGATTCTCATCTGCCACACTTCCTTTAAAGGATACCGTACCCTTTACATACGTATTGTTACTTGGGTTTGTAATCTCTACAACTGGTGCTGTCCAATCAATAGTAATCTTACAACTACCTTCAAAACCAATAGGGTCTGTTAGTGCCCAGTTTGATTTATTTCCAAAAGTATCAACACTTCTTACTCTAAATCCGTAAGTACCTTCGGTAGGAATATTCCACCATGAGCTATTAAAAAAATTAGTGTCAAATCTTTTTTCTACTAGTCCAGCAGAACCATTAGGGGCATTAAATGAGGAATATTCATAATGACTAAAAGATACATCACCCATTATTGCATCCCAATATTCATTAGTGTGATGTGTATTACTATATCCTCCACACATTATCTGCTTGTTGTTGTCTAAATCCATCCAATACAAGCCCGCTGGCATTGCAGGTGCAGTTCCATCAAAGTAAACAGTTAATATGTCACTTTGAGGACTTTCGTTTCCTGCATTGTCTATTGTTTTAACATAGAATTCATATTTTCCTTCTCCATGACCATAACTCCCAGTTCTAAGATACGGATTGCCAAGAAGTAACCCTGTATTCCAAAACGAGATATTACCACTTTGTGCAGATGTAAATGTATATCCAAATATATGATTCTTAATACCAGAACCAGTGTCATCTCCACCTGTCCAGGTTAACCTAATCGAATTAACAGTGCTCATTAAATTGTTCTCTGGTGCTGTGAATACTGGTTTGGTAGGGAGGATGGTATCTATTGTAACTTTCTCTGGTTGGCTCCATTCACTAAGATTTCCATCATTGTCAACTGCCCTAACTTGCCAATAGTAAGTATTATCGTTAGTCGTACCTGCTTGATATTGAGAATCGTTTACTTTCAATCCATCAAGGTTTGGGTAAACAGAACAGGAATTAGGAATATTTTCAATATTAGTACAATTATAAAAGACTCTATACAAATAATGAGATACACTTCCATCACTATCTGTTGAATCTGACCATTGCATTAATGGTGTATTATCATTTATTGCAATATCATCTATTGGATACTCTAAAATAGGTACTGAGGGAGGGATAGGTACAGGTAGAACATCAAATCTAGTCCAATCAAAATCCCAATCTCTTTCACCTCCAAATGCCAAACGAATTTCTACATATTCATCTGCAGAATAAGTTTTAATTGTTGTTTGTTGTGAAGGAAGACAAAAATAGTAATAATAATAGTCTCCAGAGACAACAGGATGAGCATAGATATTTCCATACTGTGATGATTCTCCGTCAGATCTATGTTCAAAACATGCAGTTCCCGGTGCGTAGTTGAAAAATTGAAGAGTAACATCTCCAACTTCTGATGATATCAAATCTACATATGGTGCTGTTTGCCCTATTCTCCCTGGAACTTCCTTATTTTTATTTAGTTCATTCGTACTAGGGAAATCATACGCAAATACGCTTGCTGGAATAATAAAATTAGGAACAAGAAGAAGAACTACTAATGAAATATTGAAAAAGGCAGATAATCTCTTTAAAGATCTCTTTTTCATTTGCAAAGTTTTCTAAAAACTTAAAAGGATATCCTGAGTACCCCTACTCTGATTTTACCTGAAAACGAAGTGGTAGTCAAACATTAATATGTGGGAAAACCTTTTCAACAAAACAAAAATTAAAGATGTCT
>JAXGWV010000046.1:0-3798 GCA_040773125.1 Candidatus Dojkabacteria bacterium | reverse complement strand
TGTTACTCTCTGACCATCTTGTTCTAAAAAGGAAATTAAAACTGATTTTAATTCAATTTGCTCTGGAACACCACCTCTACCCTTTTTCGTTTCATAGAGGGTATCATTAATTATATTAGTACCTAAATACTCAAGGGTTGCCCTAATTTGATGCATCCTTCCAGTTTCAATCCTCACAAGTACTTCATTCTCATTTAATGGAAGAATGTATGTACAAGAATATTTTCCCCCACCTCGGATTGAAGAGATAGGTGTAAACCGCATCTTCATTCGATTGATATTACTACGCTTAATATAACCCTCTATTTTTACCCAATTGCTATCTATTAGGAAACCATTTAACTCCTGTTCTCTTAGTACATCCACGATATCTCTTTGTTTACTATCTACTTGAGGAATTTTATTGAAAATTGAAAATGGGTTTTTGTTAATTTTAGCATGATAGATTTTAACAACCTGATGCTGTGAAAACAGCTTTTGAAAGTACTGTTGAGACTCCAAAGTTTTAGCGAAAAGAATCAAACCCGAAACTCCTTTATCTAACCGATGAACAATCCCTGCCCTCTTTATTCTCGGATCAAATTGATTTTTTTGTTTAAGATAATACATTACATAATTTGAAAGAGTATTATTAGTATTTCCAGAACCAGGATGAACAACTACTCCAGATTGTTTGTTGATTATTAAATACTCATCATTCTCATACACTATATCCAAGTCTCCCTTTTGAGGTAAAATTCTATACACATTATTTTCTTCCTTGATTTTTTCATTGATAATTTCAGTGTAAACACTTACAATATCTCCTTCTCGAAGTTTGTAAGATGGTTTAATTCTTTTTTGATTCACCTGAACAAAATCATTCCAATTTTTCTGTAGGAAAGCCCTTGTAACAAATTCAAACCCATTATTGTTAAGTAAGTTAACAACAAATAAATCAGCCCTCTGTGCTTTCGAATCATTAGAGACAATTGTTTCCATCATTATTTTGGTAATCTTATTGGTTTTCTAGCTTCTGGTAAAGAAATTTGTCTAACAGAAGAAACCCTCTCAATCGTCACATTGTCCACCTTTTTTTGGCTAGATAAATTCGATAATACACCTGCTATGTACCAAACAATTAAGGTAAATATCCCCACAATCGTTGGCATCTTCGGGGAAGAAGAATAAAAAACAAAGCAGATAATTCCCCCTGCAAGTAAAGCAAAAATGTTGTTTAGTATGACCCTAAGATTCTCTTTATTTTTCCCCTGTGCTAATTTCGTAATAAAAAAATGGAGTATAAGCATCAACACAAATGGAATCAAAATCCAGTAGGAATATTTTATCCACTCTTCATTTGAATTTAAGACTCCAATAAAAACATATACAAGACCTATCATTAACCAATTTGAGTAATACTGTGCTGAGAACATATCTGACCATTTCCATTTTTTGATAAAAATAATAAAAAAAGTTTGGGAAAAAAGTAGTCCGATAAAGGTAAAAACTATATCAAGCTGACCATCCCATATTCTCAAAAAGCGCCAAGGTAATAATCTAAACATATATATTTGATTCCCATACCTTTCATATGGTAGCCAATACCAAGTGTAAGATGAGAACTCATTCCAATCAAGCACAATATACATTATCCTACCAACAACTATTCCCAACAACACAGAAAAAAGAAATGTATCAAAAACTGAGGAATTATTCTTTCTACTTCTTGAGGCTTCTTTCCAGAACACATACATTCCAATAAAGAAAATTATTATTAGCCCCAAAAAAGGATTTATTCCTCTTACAAAATTTACCAATGACGAAATTACTTCAGACACGATTACTCCTTTACTTATTTAAGTAATATATGATAGCACAAATTCATCCTATCTTTGTCTGTTACCACTCTTTTTCTTATTCTTTTTTTTATTTGTTTTATTTTGACTAATGTTCTGAACAGATTCTTGATTGGTATTGCTTTCCTTTGTATTCTCAGAATCTTTCTTAACATCCTTTTTAAACAATTCAACAATTTTATCCCCTATTGACTCTGCAATACCTTTTCGAACCATATATCTTATCCTTTTTGATTCAACAACATCAGCAGCCTCCTCTTTTGATGCCTGAATCTGCTCCTGCATAACCTCTTTGGAAGGAAGTTCTTCTTCTAAAGATTGGACTCTTTCTTTCATTTGATTCCCACATGAGGGACAGTATTTGTACTGTTTGTCTATTTCAACACCACACTGAGGACATTTAACCTTAATTACATACTTACAATTAGGACAGTAATTGAAACCCGGAGAAAGTTGTGTGCCACATTTCGGACAATCGCCAAGCTCTGCTGTCTCATATTTCAAATATCTTCTCTCTAGATCAGCCCAGTATATTTCTTCAATTGTTTGATTTGGTCGAATTAGTAAGTAAATAATTAAACCTACTACAAATAGGAGGATTACTAAGATAAGGTAAGCTATTCTTGTCTCTTTTTTTGTAGTTCTCTCGCCAGAATCTAACCATACCCAATACAGTACTACTATCCAGAATGCACCCAGTGCTATACCAAACAGGGTCCAAACAAAGTTAAAATCGATGTTACTCAGACCATCAAAAAAATTAAGAATGAAGTCCTCCATTTTTTTACTACTTAAATAAAATGGTCGAGAAGGGAATCGAACCCTTATGCCATTGCTAGCACGGGATTTTGAGTCCCGCGTGTCTGCCAGTTCCACCACTCGACCGCACGCGAATTATATTACAAAACTGGCACTTTGTGAAGATTCCTACAATATCTAGATTAATCTAATCTGAATGAACAATCTGTTACATCATATCCATTAAAGAATGTGGTCCTACCATTCACTGGGATTATCGTTAGGTCTTTCTTCATCTTTGCCATAGTCCGATATAATGCAGGTCTGTTTGTTCCTGCACCTCCTTGGTGATCGTCAATTACAACTGCAGGAATCATACCTCTTTTATGCGCTGTTTTTACCAAATAATCCGTTATAGCATTAAAAAATTCTTTTGAGTCTACGGTATTAATATAGTTCTGCCTTGGGTTTACACCTCTTAAAAGTAAAACTCTTTCCTTAGTTCTAGGAGAGAAGGTATCAATTAATAATGCCGCACCTACAACTCTTTCAGTTTTTTCACCTGGTCTTGCTTTCATAATAATTACTGACATATTGGGCATTTGCTCACCAACTGATTCATACTTGTCTGCCCAACAGGCATCTGCTATTTGCCCAGACATCTCAAGCATTAACCCCCTTGTGGGCACAAATTTTATCCTACTTTTACCCACCCTAGGAGCATTTTTGAAATAAGCTCCAATTCCATTTTCAAGAGCTTCGGTATTTGATATTTTATTAAACATCTTTGCCAATTTATTATCACCGAAAAAATACTCACCATACATCTCTTCGCTTACAGTATGATCTACAAACTCTTTTATAAGACAAAGATCTGCTATTTTAGGAGTTTCCTCTAATTTAGATAAGGGCGTATTTAGTTCGTTAAATTTCTTCAAGGCTCCAGCAAAAACTAATTTTCTAATGGGACTATACAATTCTTCATACTTTGACAATACTGGCAAACCCCTAACAAATATCTTTGGAGACTGCACAACAAAACGGGCTTGAATATCTAATGGGATATTTGGATTTCTTCTTGTTGAGACATCAATTGTTTGAAGATATTGCTCCAACTCTTCCCTTTTTCTCTCTAAATTCTCTCTTTTCTTTTTTGCTCTCTCATCAAGGGGATCTATAGTCGTAATCTGAAAATTTATTGTATTAAGAATCTGTCCTATAC
>JAXGWV010000045.1:0-3895 GCA_040773125.1 Candidatus Dojkabacteria bacterium | reverse complement strand
TCTATACTGCCTACTTATTCCTAATTTAACAGAATTAAATCTAACTCGAAATTTCTTGAATTGAAATTTCTTCAATTTATGTTTAATTATGAAAATTTTTAAAGGGGAGGTTGTCTTACCAAGATAAAGCAAAGTACTATGATATGTCTTAGGATTACTCCATCTCACCTTTATACCTAAATCTGCAAAAACACTCTTTACGCTATCAGTCAAAGATGAAATCATAGTATTTGATCTACTATCAGGGAAGAATCCAAGAAAGATGCTCATTTTTCTATTTAGAAATTTTATCTATATTCCCCATAAAAGGTCTTAAGATTTCTGGGATTGTTATACTTCCATCTTTATTTTGATAAGTCTCTACTAAAGCAACCATTAATCTACTTGTTGCAAGACCTGAACCATTTAAAGTATTTAAGTATTCCAATTTGCCATCAGATCTTTTATACCTCATATTTCCTCTCCTAGCTTGATAATCTCTGGCATTGGAGACAGAACTTACTTCATAGTACTTATCAATAGACGGGATGTATACTTCAATGTCATATGTTCGTGCCATTCCCGCCGAGCAATCACCAGCCGCTAATTTTACCACTCTATAGTGTATTCCAAGACCATCAACTAACTGCTCTGCTTTTTTAACTAATTCTTCAAATGCTTCATCCGCACCTTCTTTTGTAGTATATTGGAACATTTCAACTTTATTAAATTGGTGCATTCTTATAAGTCCCTTTTCATTGGCCCTGTAGCTACCAGCTTCTCTCCTGTAACAAGGTGTATATGCAAAGAATTTTTTTGGAAGTTCTCTTTCATCCAAAACCTCATTTCGATAAATATTTGTCAAAACTGTTTCAGCAGTAGGAATTAGACAAAGATCATCCTGCACCCAATACACATCTTCCTCGAACTTGGGCAGCTGCCCAGCAGTATAGGCCGATTCCCTAACCACTAAATTAGGTGGAATAATCATTTCATATCCTGTTTTAATATGTTCAGAAATAAAGTAGTTAATCAATGCCCATTCCAATTGAGCACCCAAACCCTTGTACATACTAAAATTATTCCCAGATATTTTTGAGGCTCTATCAAAATCAAAGATATCTAGTTGTGTCCCTAATTCAACATGGTCTTTAATCAAGAAATCAAAGGAAGGTTTACTGCCGACTTCCTTAATCACTTCGTTGTTTTCTTTTCCCCCAGAAACCACATCAATATCTGGGATGTTTGGAAGCACTTCAATTAGTGATTTAATCTCCTCCTCAACAGTTCGTAAATTTTCTTCACTTCTTTTCACATCATCAGATTTCTTCTTAAGTTCTAAAAGAAGTTTTTGAAATTCCTCACTCTTCTTATCAACAGAGGCCATCTTTTGATTAAAACCATTTTGCTCTGCCCTCCCAGTATCGAATTCTAATTGAAATTTCTTCCTTTGTTCATACAAAGAAATTATTTTGTCCAAATCAAAGTCTTCCTTATTCAGTCTCTTTAACAAACCATTCTGAACTTCTTCCTTTCTTTCTACAATTCTTTTAATATCTATCATTTAATTTGTCTTTAATTTAAAAGCTCTCTGTATTATATTCTGCCCATTTGGTATTATCAAGAATATGAAAAAAGGTTACAACCAATTTAAAGAGTTAGTGAAAAAATCTAAAAATATTCTTATCCTTACTCACAAAGGACCTGATGTTGATGCTTTTTCTAGCTCTCTCCTTTTAAAACAAAGCCTTCTTGAGCTTTATCCTAAAAAGAAAATTGTTTTCAGAGCAAAACAGAATCCTTCTCTTAAACTCCCTTGGATGAAAGAAATTGAAATGGTTAGTGAATTAAACAGCGAAGGATTTGATCTAATTATCATTACAGATGCAGGAGATCTTAGCTTGTGTATAGACGAAGCAGACAGTATAGATGCTTCAATCCCAGAGGTTATTATCGACCATCACGACACATTTTTTGAAAAGAAAAAAAACACAGTGTTGATTAATGAGAACATGAGCTCTGCTACCGAACAAGTTTATATGTTGCTTAAAACACTTTACAAAAACAAATTTAAACTGAATGAAGATTTAGCAACATTGGTACAGTATGGGATTGTAGCTGACACAGGGAGATTTCTTTATGACATTACAACACCAAATACACATAGGGTTTTTGCTGATGCTAAAAGTATTGTTGATGTTGATTTAGAGGATTATGCATACAGAAATTCGAAATTTCCTAGAGAAGCAACACATGCAATTATTAAATACCTAGAATCACTAAAGATAGAAAATGATATGGCATATATGGCTATAGACAGGAAAGACTTGGAAGAGGATTTGGAATTAAAGCAGGGAGCAAGTGAAGCCCAAGCTTTTTTGAGAGACAGATTTCTTAGATTTATTCAGGGAGTGCATTGGGGTTTTATTATAAAGCCTGATATGAATACAAAAGATAGTTGGTTTGTATCATTTAGAAGTACAAAGGGATATCAAGATGTTAGGGTTATTGCAGAAGAATTAGGTGGTGGTGGTCATACATATGCTTCAGGTGTTCTGATAAAGGAAAGCTCTCTTGAAACTCTTTTAGAGAGAATTCTAACTATTGTACAAAAACATATCTAGACTAAATGGAAGAAGAAAAAAAAGAAAAAGAAAGTCTATCAATTAAGGAGTTTATTAAAACTATAGTATGGATTTTCAAAATCTATTACGAGATATCTCCCTCCAAAACAATCCTGTTAATAATTACAAGGATAATTAGGGATGCAAGGGGGATTCTTTATAGCTTTTTCTATGCAAAGTTAATTGATGAGCTAATCAAAGTTGCTCAGAGTGGAACAAAAAGCTTTGAGTCTTTAATCCCCTACCTCGTGGGTTTACTGGTGTACTACATTTTCATCTCAGGTTTAGTGAACAACATTGACCGATATGCATACAGGTCTATAAAACAGATTAGTAGAATGCGCTTAGAAATTATGTTCGCCCAACATTTAAACTATTTAGGAATTCAAAACCTTGAAGACCCAGATGTCCAAAATCGAGTTTCAAGATCGTCTGATTGGCTACAAAGTACTTTTGATATGCTACAAGAGACCATTTACTTCATTTCAAATTTAGTTAGGGTCTTTATCTCAGGAGCTATCATTCTTTCTTTCTTCCCTTTGATGATTCCTATCCTAATAATTACAACCATTATCAAATTCTTCCCTGACCAGTACTTTATGAAAAAAGATTTCCGCTGGCAAGTAGACAATTCAGAAAAAAGACGAATTGCATGGAGTGATATTAATACCGTGCAAAATTCAAAAGATCTACAAGAAATCAGCATCGTTGGTGGATATGAATATTTCAAGGAAAGATACTTTTCTTTCTTTACTTCATTTAATAACGGTCTACTTAAAATTATCAAGGACAAAGAAATCACAAATTTTTTCCTTCTTTCCCTTGAATCCTTTGTTGGAATATTAGCATACGCTGTCATCTTTTACAGACATATTCAGGGTCTCTTTACTCTAGGAACAGCAACATTCCAAATACAATCGTTAGGGACATTTTCAGGATCATTAGACAGCATGCTGTCATCAATTACAATTATGAATGAATATTCTGTAAAGATGAAAGATCTAATCACACTTTTTGAAATGAAGCCAGCTATAAAGGATGGGAACATAAAATTGCCTTATCTTGAGACACCTCCTTCCATTGAATTTAAAAATGTTTCCTTCAAATATCCGAAGGCAAACAGGTATGTGTTTAAGGACTTAAGTTTCAAAATAGAAAGTGGTGAAGAAGTTGCTCTTGTCGGACATAATGGTGCAGGTAAAACAACTATCGTAAAATTCCTAGCTAGAATTTACCCTGTTACAATAGGACAGATATTAATAAATGGAATTGACATAAAAAACATCTCAATA
>JAXGWV010000044.1:0-4200 GCA_040773125.1 Candidatus Dojkabacteria bacterium | reverse complement strand
GTGGTCATACTTTAATCTTCCAGCCTCTTTAAGTTTCAAATCTCTCTCTTTGATTAACTTCTTCGCTTCATCCCCCTTTATCTTTATAGCCTCCTTGTCATCGATAAATTTGTACTGCTTACCAGAGTTAATAGCTCCAACTTTCATTCCTAAAGCATTTAGAATATGACCAGTCCACTCTGCATCTCTTCTAGCAAGATAGTCGTTAACGGTAACAAGATGAGCACCCCTTCCAGTTAGTCCATACAGATACAGTGGTAGATTAGCAGCCAATGTTTTTCCCTCACCAGTGAATAGCTCTGCAACCTTGTTGTCGAACAGAACATATCCTGCCATTAACTGAACATCAAAATGCCTGTGATTAGCAACTCTTTTTGAGGCCTCTCTTACAGTTGCAAAAGCTTCAGGGAGAATACTGTAAAGTTTCTCTTTCTCCAAATCAAGATTCTTACTTAATTCATCATCTCTTAAGGTTACAAAATCAGTTCTAGATGTCTCTAAATTTACTCCTATTTCTTTTCTAAAAAGCTCTGTTTTTGCCTTTAACTCTTCATCCGAGAGTTTGGAGATCTCTTTCTCTCTAGCATTAATCTCCTCAATGATTGGCTGTATCTTAGCCAATTGCTTTTCATTTGAATCAAATATTTTTGTTAAAAAGTTGAACATACGATTCATATTATACCACCCATGCAGGTCTTTTCCGAATTAATTTTGAATTAATGTAAACAGAATATATTCTTCATATGAAAAGGTTTTTAACAGTAATCCTTACTTTGTTTTTTGCAGTATTAATCTTGCTTTCTTTCCCAATATTTAAAACAAAGGCTCAGGAAGAATTCCCTGGAATAAATGAGGTAGATGCAGGAATGAAAACAGATTTTGAGATTCTCTCTCCCAAGTATGGAGATACATTTCCTTTTGATGAGGATATACATATTCAATGGGAGAACAAAGATACTCAAAAGGAATATGTCTACTACGTTTACATATATTTTTTAGAAGGGCAGTTCCATATGGGTTCTACATTTACAATTACGCAAGATGATGGTGCCACTATCCACCCAATTCAGGAAGGTGTCGTAGCTTTGCAGGTATATCTCTTTGAAAAAGAGTATTACATGACAGAGTATGCAAATGAGCATAGGTATGTTTCAGAGATTCTTGTTCTGGGTATAGGGATGGATATACCTGAGTACTGGTATAACAGATTTTACAAAGAAAAAGAGATAGAGATACCAACACCAATTGAAAGTACAGAAGAGGTTGTAGAGAAGAAAGAGGAAGATATTCCAAAAGTTGAGACTCCAAAGAAAGTAGTAGTAAAGAAGATAAAGATTCCCACTGAAGAGATTGTGAATGAACCTGATACATATGACTGGCACTTTTCACAACAACAAGATGTAAAAGGGGTTGGGATGAAGACAACAAAGTGTAAATACAAATATGTTCAACGGTATAACCAAGCAACTAAGATTGAATGTAGTATTCCAGATTTAGAGAATCTTTCATCAGAAATTGTAGAAAAGGAAATAATTAAAGATATTTTAGTAAGAGGAAATATATACAGAGATATGGAGGTTGAAGTTGATGTGTATGTTTGTGACAGTAGTTTTTTCAGACCAAAGACTTGGTTTGAGTGTGCAGAAAAATATTTGGAAACAAAACATTTCAGTATTCATCCTAATTTACATATGAATATTCTCCTAGATGACAAACAGTACTCTCCTCTTGCTTACTACCTTGATGTTGAAAATTTTTCTCTCCTCTCTCAGATTTCAAAGATAAATGATGTGAAGAAAGTACAGCTTGACTACTCGGCATACTTTAGGATTAGGGAATACAATGTATTTGAAAACTTCCATAAAATATATGATGTACCAATTCTTAAACAAGCTAAAAACGAATTGGCTAAACCCTTCACTTTCCCATTCTCCTCTATCGTCGGAGTATCTCAGTGGCATGGATATACTCAATATCAAAAACCACACACAGGGATTGATTTCTCTGTTGTTAAAAAGGAAACTCTCGCTGTTGGTGATGGTATTGTCGTTGGAAGAGGATGGGATAGCTACTTTGGTAAATGTGTATCAGGAGGAAATTACCTCACAGTTAAACAGGACAATGGTATGTATACTGTATATTTTCATCTTGATGAGAGCTTTGTAGACGTAGGAAAAAGAGTAAAGAGAGACCAAGTGATTGCAAGAACAGGAAATACAGGTTCTTGGAATTGTCAACCACTTGCATACCATCTTCATTTTGAACTTAGAGCAGGAAGATTACAGAATACACATGTTAATCCCGTTGAATATATTAATCAGGACTGGAGTAAGGTCCTTACAGTTGGGTACAAACAGAATCCAGGAAGATTGAGTGGAGACAATCCACATCCAGGTACTTAAATTTTTTAATATATCAATGCTTAACAAAATTGTAGGTATTCTCTCATCAATCATAGTTTGTACCCAGTTTTTTCTTGTAGAAGGTATTACCTCCCCTCAACAGGTATTGTTTTTAAATCTAGAGAATATTCTGTTTGTTGTAGATAAAGAGATTCTCAAATACGATTTAAACAGGAGAGATTTTGAGAAGATTGGGGAGAGGAAACAGAATGAATTAGTTGGAATTGGAAAATATGGAGAAATTCTGTTTTGTGAGTTTGAACATTTCACAATCTTTTCGGAGGATGAATTTTCAACAGTATTTAGAGTAAAGAATTCAAAAGGAGAGATTGAGAGGGAGTTTAAATTTTTTGAAACAATTAGACCTGTGTATATAGATGAGAAATATATTGTTGCTGTTACTGCTGTTGATTTTTTAGAACAGCATACTTACAAGATTGATATTGACAGTGGAGAAAAGAAAGAGATATATATTCCCAAAAAACAGATTCTTAATCCAGATATTCCAAGAGATAAACAAATTAAAAAAATATATGAATTCAAAAAAAGGATATATGTAGTTGAAGATTTGTTTGGGAATGTGTATGTCTACAGAGCCTTTGATGCAATGAATATTATCAAACCAATATTTATGAGAACTTTTAATCCTGTTCCAAGGAGGAATCCTACAAATGATGCCCAACCTGATTTAATACTTTGATTGAAGCTTTTTTTAGCAAGTAGGTATTCTGCAAGTACTGCTCCTACAAATGGTCCAATCAACATTCCAGGGATGTTTGCAATTAACAACCCTAACATCCCCCCAATTAGTGCTCCCAAAGCTCCATAGTTACTTGCTCCAGATTTTTTTGAGACTAGAGTAAGGAGTAGATTATCTACAATTGTTGAGAAGATACAAATGAAAAAGAGAATTAGTAAGGTTAGTCCTGTTATCGTTTCGAAGCCCCCAAGTATTGCAATGATAACTGCAGAGAGGAATATTAGCCAAACACCAGGGAGAGAAAGAAGAGTGAGTGTTAGTCCTCCCAATGCAAGTAATCCTGCTAATACTAAAAAGATTGTTGAGATTACTGTCCCATTCATACTTCTACTTTTTGAAAAATATTAAAAGTCTGTTGTGCACATTTATCCCATGAGAATGATTGGGAAAGATCATATCCTTTTTGAATCATTGCTTGGTATTTTTCTCTGTTTTTGAATATATCATATATTGCATTTCCCACCTCTAGTTCATTTAGACCATCTACTAAGATAGATACATCTTTGAATATTTCCTCGTATACAGGATTTTTGTGTAATATGGTTGGAGTTTTTGATCTTAGGGCTTCTGCTACGGATACACCAAAACCTTCATAGAGAGCAAGGTGAAGAAAACCTAGAGAGTTGTTTAAAAGGGAGTATGTATATTTGTCTTCATAGAAACCTGTGAATGCCACATTCCTTTGTAATTCATTTTCCTTTATATATTTGATTAACTCAGCTACCTCTGGTTTGGTTGTGTCTTGGAATTTACCTCCCGCTATTACAAGATATGGAGCATCCTTTTTATCAATTCCTTCCTGTTTTAATTTGAATATGAATTGTCTGTATCCCTTTATTACCCCTATTGAATTCTTACTTCTGTTTATACCTCCACCTAGATATATGAAGTAACCTTTTTGTTTGTAGTCGTGGGGAAGTAGTCTGTCCGTGGATATTTGTTTTTCGTTAATATCAATCCCTAAGTATGTTACATGTACATTGTTTTCTGGATATTTGGGATAGTATTTGAGGAAGTCATTTTTTGTGGTTTGGGAGT
>JAXGWV010000043.1:0-4366 GCA_040773125.1 Candidatus Dojkabacteria bacterium | reverse complement strand
TTTTGAATAGGGTAAAATAACCAAAGAGCCATTCATATCTACTTCTTGCACTATCCCAACTAACATATTTCCTAACAAAACAGTATCTCCCTCTACAACCCCATCTTCTCTTCCAACATTTATTCTCAGGCTTACATTATCATGTCCAACCACTTTTGCTTTTAAATAATGAGCTCCTTTATTTGCAAAATTAAGTTGATTCTCTAAAGCCCTCTTTTCCTCAAGTATTGTTTGATAGTAGGCATTGTTAATATCTTTCTCATAAATGTCAATCTTCATCTGATTATATTCATTTTGAAAATCAGAAATTTGTGTAAATGTTGTAAAGTAATCTTTCATACCACTACCCGCTTGACTTCCTGATACTGCTACAGGCTCATAAAGAAATGATATCCCATCACGAAAAGGAGAAAGAAGATTTCTAGAATCCAAAAGAATAAGAAGTACAAGAATTGGGATTAAAATAATAAAAAAATATTGTTGATCAGATAAAGAGAACGATTTCTTGTATTTTTTCATCTAATACAGCGTTAAACTAATTCTTCCCAAGATCTTTGGACCCTGTCAAGTAATTCAATATGGTCAAGCATCAAAGAAGTCCCCCTTGCAGCAGCAGATAAGGGGTCTTCAACAATTTTTACAGGTAATTCCAATTCTTTTGTCCAAAAGGTATCTAACCCTCTGATTAATGCCCCTCCACCTGCGACATATACCCCTGATGACACCAAGTCCTTTAACAGTTCCGGTGGAGTTTCTTCTATTGCATCCTTAACAGCCTCAGTGATCAATGAAATTGTATTCATTATTGCCTCCCTAACCTCAATACTACTAATCTCAACCGTCTTTGGTAATCCTGTAAGCAAATCTCTTCCTTGAATTGGATATTTCTTTTCTTTCTTCAATGGCATCGCCGATCCCATCATTATTTTTATGTCCTCCGCACTTCTTTCCCCTATCAACATATTGTACTTACTTTTTACATAGTTAATTATGTCTTCATCCATCTCATCCCCAGCGATTTTCATGGTTTTATCAACTACCATATCCCCTAAAGAGAAAACTGCAATATCTGTTGTACCCCCTCCCAAATCGATAATCATACTCCCAGAGGCATCCTCTATCGGAAGACCAGCACCAATAGCTGCTGCCATTGCTTCCTCTACAACATAAACTTTTCTTGCTTGAGCTGTTTTGACAGCATCTATAACTGCCTGTCTTTCTACCTCTGTAACAGAGGAAGGGACACCTATTATTACCCTAGGTCTTTGAATCTTAAACCCTTTGGTAAAATACTTATGAGCTTTGGTAATGAAATGATGAATCATAGCTTGGGTAGTATCAAAATCTGAGATTACTCCATCACGTAAAGGTCTCACTGCGACAATATTACTTGGTGTTCTACCAATCATTTGCCTTGCATCTTTGCCAACAGCAAGAACCATTTTTGTTCTTTTATCAATTGCGACAACAGAAGGCTCAGATACCACAACACCATGATTTCTCATATATACCATAGTATTAGCAGTACCTAAATCGATACCCAAATCATATGTTATCAGTTTCCAGAAAGAGTCAATAATGCTCATCGGTAAAAATGTATACAATTAATCCTTAAATGATTCTATCATTTATTCATTCTGCCGTACATATACAAAAAGCCCTTTTGATTAAGGAGAAAGAATGGTAAATAGGAGGTTAAATTTCTTTTTTAAGCTGTTTATAGCACTTCATGCAAATATTCACCTTTGTTGGTGTTCCATCAATCTCAACATTAACATTCCTGAGATTTGGTCTAAAAACTCTCTTGGTTTTTGGAGCTTTGTACTTCCACCCTACTGAGTGCTTGTGTTGAATTCTGTTTCCAGAAACTGTAGATTTTCCACATAGTTCACATATCTTTGACATAGCGTTGCATTATATATTAAGAAATTAAGAATGGCAAGAACCCTTTTGAGAATTTAGGAGTATGATCTCCTCCAATTCTTTTATATCATTCCAGCTATATTCCTTTTGACCAAAACAGAGTGAATTCTCATGAGCCTTTCCAGTCACTATTATTACATCCCCCTTTTTTGCTAATGCAAAAGCTCTTAACAAGGCATCCTTTCTAACCTGTACATTTTTCGAATCATCATCAAATCGTATTATTTTTGCTTTTTTGTTCCCACCTGCTTTCCACCCTCTTTCAATTTCATCATTAATCTCTTTCAAACTCTCAAATCTTGGATCTTCAGCAGTGAGGATAGTAATATCTGAAAGAATATTTGATACTCTTCCCATTTGAGATCTCTTTGTTGTATCTCTTTGTCCAGCACAGCCAAAAACATGTATTAGTTTTCCGTTTCCACTTACCAGTTTCCTTGCTGACTCTAAAGCATTTCTAAGAGCATTTGTTGTATGAGCAAAATCTACAATGACAAAGAATGGTTTACTCTGTAGAATTTCCATTCTTCCAACAACAGGTTTAAAACTTTTTATACTACCAATACAATTATCCAATGAGATACCTTCTTTAAGACAAATACTTGTAGCACAAAGAAAATTACTAACATTGAACTTCCCTAACATATGAAGAGATGCATCTTTCCCATTTAATTTAAAACGAATTTCTCCATTTTCTTCTACAATATCTGTCGCCATTATCTCTGCATTCTGATAAATACTGTAATCTGAGTACACGGATGTGAGTTTGGAAAGTATTTCAAATGATTTATCATCTTTATTTAGGGTTACATGACCATCTTTTTTCAAGTTTTCTGTTATTAACCGTGATTTTGCACGACAGTAGTTTCCCCATGTTTTGTGATAATCCAAATGCTCTGAAGTAATATTAGTATATCCAATGTTGTCAAACTTCAAACCAGCCATTCTTCCCTGTTCTAAACCATGTGAAGTTGCTTCGATAATGATATGTGTACAATTAACCTTCTCAGCCTTCTTAATCAATTCAAACAATTTCTGAGATGTTGGAGTTGTTGTATGAAAACCTGTTTGAATTTCATCATCCCCTATATATGCAGCCACGGTTGTAATCAAAGCCGGTTTGAAACCAGAGCTCTTGAGTATATGGTAAATCATTGTACAAGTTGTAGTTTTTCCATCTGTTCCAGTTACAGATATATATCTCATCTTACTTAAATCTATATCAAAAAGAGGTGCAATTTCAGAATTCTTGAATGCAATAATCTCCTTCTTGTTAAGTTTTCCTTCTTCAAAATCTTTAATTAATCGATGATAGTACTCCCCTATCTCATATTTCTCTATAGTAGGATTTGAGGACAAAACACTTTCTTGTATTAATTGGGGTAAATCAGCAGAATATAGCAACAAATCCGAATTAAATTTTTCTCCTTTGACTGGATTTCGGTATGTAATATTTGCTCCAAGGTTTTCTAGCTCTTTTGTCCTTTCACTTTCTCTAATATCAAAACCTTTTACATCTATACCCAAGAATAGAAAGTATTTTGCAATATAGTAGGAACCCTCTCCTCCAATCCCTAACATAGTAATACTTCTTAATTCTTTTTGGTTCATAGCCTTATAATTATTCATTATATTACATCAACTTAGAAACTGATATAATGAGTTATGAATATTCTAAACTCAGATATGCTTTACTGGATAATGTTTGCAATCCCATCTATTGTGATTGCTTCTACCTTTCATGAATATGCCCATGCTTGGACTGCAACAAAACTTGGAGATTTAACATCAAAAGTAAATGGAAGATTAACTCTCAATCCTCTAAAACATATTGACCCAATTGGAGCTATTTGTATGGTTTTTTTTAAATTCGGATGGAGCAAACCCGTACCAATAAATGAATTTAATTTTGAAAATCGTTTGAGAGATACAGCTCTTGTCTCTTTGGCAGGACCTACATCTAACATCCTCTTACTTTTTGCAATTGCATTATTTAATTCTGTTGTTAAGCCAACAGGAAATTTGTCCCTTTTTCTCTTGACATTTGCAATGATTAATATTGTATTAGCGGTATTTAATCTCCTCCCAATTCCTCCATTAGATGGACATAAGATAGTAAGAGCTTTTTTACCCCAAAAGGCAAGATATTATTGGGAGAACCTTGAAAGGTTCCAAATACTCTTTTTAATAATTTTATTAATTCCAATCTTTCCTTTTGGTTCAATAATTTCCTTATTTATCACAAGGGTCTCTTCTTTCTTGCTTTTGACTTTGGGTCTAATCTAAAGCACAACTACAGGCCCCACCCTATTGGATTTCCTCCACATATCATGGGATAATATACTGCTCTAGAAGAATAAAGGCGGTTTCATAGCTCCACAAACAAGAGCTAGGGAATCCAAAAAGATATAATAGCTCAGCCCCTTGGGGTTGAGTTGAGGAT
>JAXGWV010000042.1:0-4415 GCA_040773125.1 Candidatus Dojkabacteria bacterium | reverse complement strand
GCAGAGTTTTAAGTTGTATTTAATTATTCTCACTTAATATTTGATATATGGATATCTTGGACATACTATTCCCCAAATCTTGTGTCATTTGTTCAAAACATGGAGATTATTTATGCAATAGATGTAAGAAATTATTTAAAAGAACACTCCCAGAGTGTTACATCTGTAGAAAAATTTCTCCACAATATCTTACTCATAATTACTGTAAAAGGGAGTTTTCATTAGATTCGGTAATTGTATTATGGGAATATAACGAACTAAGCTCAACCATCCTAAAAAAGTATAAGTATGGTGGAGTCTATGATGTTAGGATTACTCTTTTGAATATAGTTAGAGAGAGGTTAAGGGAGATAATAAATAACTTAACAATATGTAGAAACTCCCTTGTTTGTCCAGTACCTATTTCAAGGGGAAGATTAAGGGAAAGAGGCTTTAACCAAACAGAAGAATTTGGGAAGATAGTGGCAGAAGAATTTAATTGCCTTTATTCTAATGATCTAATTGCGAAGAAAGATAGTGACAATACACATCAATCCTTGCTGGACAAGGAAGAAAGATTAAGTCACAAAGAGCATTTTTATATTCTTAATGTTGAATTGTTAAATTCCCTTTCAGAAATAATAATTGTTGACGATGTAATTACTACTGGTTCAACTTTAGAACAGATCACAAAATGTATTAAGAAAGTAGTTCCCAAGATGTCCGTAAAATCAATATGTATATTCAGAGGAAAACCGTATTACAAAAGACAGGAGCCTATACAATGATTATTCATACCTTAGTACCTCTGTTGGTTTTACTTTCAATGGCTTCCTGGAAACTAGAAATACTAGAACTAAAACAAGAATAATAATCCCTAAATCCATGGCTATAGAATTTTTGAAATCAAAATTTAATTTCTGATTAATCACAAACCCAAAAAACTTTTCTCCATATCTATTAATAACCTCAGAAGCCACATAAGCCATAAGAGAAGCAAATACAGAAGTTATCACAGTCATTACACCATACTCTAACAAAACCATCCATACTATCTCCTTCTGTACAAAACCCAAAGTCTTGTAAATTGCAAAATCCCTACTTCTACTCGTTACATCTAAAACAGTAACAATTATAATTAAAATGACTCCTGCTAACAAAGCCAAGGAAGCGATACTAATAGAGAATCTTACCATTGTATCTAAAATCGCATTCATTTCCTCCTCAATCCTAAATGAACTCTCAATCAATGTGTTTGGTAATTTTGCGACTTTCTCATAGAAAGGCTGATAATTCTCTTCCTTAACATTCAACCAATATTCTTTAACATATTTATTTATTCCCAAACTGTTGAATTTTTCTTTTGAAATAAAACCTCCTGCCGGTAGATATTTAATAGAACCTCCCTTATGTTCAGGCATTTCGTAAAGACCCGTTACTGGCATTTTTGCTTCCTCTCCATTTATTAGCAAAGTAACTGTATCTCCAATTTTATACCAGCCTATATCATCAAAAGACACAATTTTTCCATCTCCAGTTTCTGTCACTTTCCCAAGATTCCCTTCAACCAAATACTCTGCATTATTCCCAACCACTAGAGTAATAATGCCAGACATATCCCCAGCTACAATTTTCAATCTACCGCCTAAATCATTAAGATCTACACCGATAATTTCAGAAAAAGATTGGTTCTTCTCATCTAATTTTGCCTTATACATAACAAATCCTTTATCAACTCCATTCATCTTTAACACTTTACCGTCATCTGTAGCACCATCCACCAACGATGTGACCACAACATTTGTATCAGCCTCTACTTCTTGATACCTATCCTTATACTCACCACTCGCTGTGTTCACTAAAATCATAATGAAATTAACAGTAAACATACCGATAAAAATAGCAACCATTGCAAATATAATTCTCTTGTAACTCTGCCTCAAACTATCCCATGCAAATTCTACAAAGTTATGACTTCTTATAGGAATTTTTAATATTAAGAAAAATATAAATCTAAATAGCAGAGAGAAAAGAAGTATTGCAATTGAGACTAAAGCAACAGCACCAACTCCATATAGAAAAGACTTTGTTAAAAATATACTAATTCCACAAAAAAAAAGTCCTACTATTATAAATCTCAAAACAGCTTTTCCTTTCTTACTCTTCTTCTGTCCAATATCCATATCTTTCAAAGCATAGGTAGGTTTTAACTCTGCTACATTACTAATGGAAATATATGCAAATATTATGGAGGAAATAATACTAACAAGAAGAGAGAGTCCTACTGCTGTCCAATTAAAATCTTTATTTAGCCCTAACACAGCCATCTCCCCTGTACTAATTATTCCAACTAGATATCTAAAGAAAATAAATCCTAGCAAAACACCAACAACACTACCAATCACAGAAATTAGAGCAACTTCACTTAACAACATTATTGAAATATCACCTTTGGTAAAACCAATGGATTTCATAATACCAATTTCTTTTCTCCTTTTGATAATGATTGTATTAACTGCACTTGCAATACCAAAACTACCTACAAACAATCCTAATACACTCAAACCTTTGATAAGAGTAATGACTTTTTCAGAACTTTTAGTATTATTCTCTGCAACACCTTTCACATCCCAAGTGCTGATTGTATACTCACCCCCTTCAGGAAAAGCACTTGCAATTTCAATTTTCACTCTATCAAAATCACCTCCGACTATATCAGCATAGAATGTATATGCTTTTTCACCTTTTATTAAATCTTTGTTTACATAAATATTATGAGCAGTGCTAGAAGTTGAATCTACAATTCCAATTAATTTCAGCTGATGCATTTCATACATATCAGAAGAGTAAATAACGAATGGGTCCCCAATATTAAGGTTCTCCATTTTTACAAGGGTCTCAGATAGTACTGCTCCATCATTAACTTTCTCCAACTCAGTAAAAGAGAAATTTGGAGTTAATATCTTCTTAACACCCTCAAGTGGAAATCTACTATCTTCATACCCCACAAGATTTACATATTGAGCTTTACCTGTTCCAAAGTTATACGAACTGTAATTGTACGGTACACTTGTATATGTAAACTCTTTAATTTTACCCTCTTGTTTCATCTCTTCTAATTTGTTTTTTACCAGATTGAAACTTTCTTCTGTCTTTTCAATCGGAGTTATAGCGATATCCCCACCAACAGAACATCTTGGATCTTCATCAAAAGCATCTTTAAGAGTACCTGAGAGAGAAAGCAGAGACATTACACATAATGAAGAAAACATTACAGAGAGAGAAATTATTACAGCAACACTCCCGAGATATTTAATTGATGACTTTGTTTTTTCAAAAAAGAATTTTATTTTATTCATTTGTAATAATGCCATCAGAAATATTAACTACTCTATCTGCTAATTTTGCTATTTCTTCATTATGTGTTGCCATTATTATTGTAAGATGCATATCCTTGTTAATTTTTAGTATTAAATCTAAAATTTCTTCTCCTGTTTTTGCATCAAGATTTCCTGTCGGTTCATCTGCAACAAGGATTTTAGGATTATTTATCAATGCTCTAGCTATTGCTACCCTCTGTTGTTCACCCCCTGATAGCTCTCCTGGTTTATGTGTTTCTCTGTGAGATAGCCCTACCATATCAAGTAGTTTTTTTGCCCTTTCATCTATCTCTTTGGAAGTTAGTTTGTTTTTACCTGCATAAAGAGGTGCTTTTACATTTTGTATTGCATTAAGACTAGGAATTAGATTGTATGCCTGAAACACTATTCCTACATTTTCATTTCTAAACCTAGCTAGTTCATCTTCTTTCTTTTTGGAAATATCTTGACCGTATATATAGATTTCTCCTGATGTTGGAGAATCTATACCAGCTAATATACCTAAAAGTGTAGATTTTCCAGATCCTGATGGTCCCATTAGAGCAATGAATTCATCATCTGCTATTTGAAGATTTATACCTTTTAATACTTCTACTTTGTTTTTGTTTAAGTCAAATGACTTTGTGATATTTTTTAGTTGTATCATTAAGATACGAAGTCAAATTAATGAGAGATAATAGCATGAAGAGATTGTTGCAACTACCAATTTACAGTTGCTCTTAGTCAACTTTCAGTTGCAATTCGCAAAAAAGAAAGGGAGGCAAGAAGCCTCCCTTTGAACCAGAGAAATTGAATATTATTCAACTACCTCTCCCTCCTTTGCTTCTTCGTCCTTTTTATCCTCTTTCTCCTGTTTATCATCTTTTTTCTCTTCGTTTGATGTAGAAGCCTCTTTTGCAGCTGCCTCATAAATCTTTTTTCCTATCTCCTGCATCTCTTTCTCTAATTCTTCTGTTTTGCTCTCAACCTCCTCAACATCAAAATCATCTTTTGATATAAGATCTTTAATCGCTTGGGCTTTCTCTTTAAGACTCTTTTGCTCTTCCTCAGAAACCT
>JAXGWV010000041.1:0-4466 GCA_040773125.1 Candidatus Dojkabacteria bacterium | reverse complement strand
TTTTCATCTATTAATATTCGAAGAACATCTGCGGCATCAACAGCTACCTGTGTATGCTCAAACCAGTGGCTCGCTATGGAAATGGGTACTTGAGATAATCCTCCTTGAGAAGCAGGAATCATATGTTGATCATTTTCATTAAGATATGTAGCCTCACTATCATTAAGGGCTACGATTCTTTCTCCTTGAATAATTGCCTCTTCTGGTTCTATTCCAAGTTTTTTTGCCATTATTTCAGCAGTAATTCTTTCAATATCTCCATCATCTAGTTTTTTATCTCCAACCCATTTGCTATCATCTATCCATTTCTCACCTGTAACAAATTGAAAGACTTTTCCTAGGTTAGAAAGTTGATTCATTGTAGGAATTCCAGAAGTAAAGAGAAGTTTATGTACTGCGAACTCTAAAGCCTTATCATATGAACTCCTGTTTAATCCTTCGGTTCTACTTTCTCTTTGGTTATAAGGGACAATTTTGCCTAAAACTACTGGAGGATCAAAAAGTAAATCTTTCTTTAATGTTCGCTCTCTTTCTTTTATTGCCTGTTCTGACCAATATTTGCTTACTTGCTTTTGAGTAAAAAGGTAACGATCTTCCTCTACCAGCTCTTGAGGTGTTTTTAATATTTCATCATACGCTCTCCCTGTAGGAGATTTGGTTTCATTAAAAATCTCGTTTTTTAGTGAAATTATATCCGAAATTCTTTGTCTTTCTTCATCTGTTGTCTCTCGAACAAAGAAATTGCCATATCTTGGTGACAATTGTGCTTTAACATCAAGGACTGGATCTACAGTGTAACTTTCATTTTCTTGAGATTTTGTCATGATTTTATACTGTTAAATAAAAAGGGCACGAGAAAAGCCCTATAAGATAAAAGAATTTGATAATTTTTAATCTTGTTCAATTTCTGCACTTTGTAATAAAAAGCTGTTAAATCAAGACTTTTGAGATTCGTTTACTGTAAACCCCACCAATTTTTAGTGTACCCTTTCTGATATATAGTGTCAAGTAAATAAGAAATATTTTTAATATGTTTTAAGAACATCGATGCAAGGGGGAATTCCCAATCTGAATGGTAATCCAGTGTTCCCAATTCCTGAAGAAACATATACTTTCCCATTTAAAGTATTATACAAACCTTGATCAAACTCATATTTGCTTGGAATAAACCATTTGTAAATAAAAGGGATTCTAATTTGACCACCATGGGTGTGACCTGAGAGTGTTAGATCAGGAATAGTATTCTTGTACTTATATACAGTATCAGGAGAGTGAGCAATAACGATAAGATTATCCTCTTTAGTAAATAGGTTTATTTTTGTAATATCAGCTTCCTTTGCCCAGAGATCACCTAGCCCCAAAACATTTATATTAAGTTCATCAATGTATTCTGAGTTGTTCTTGAGAAAATGAAAGTTAGAACCTGAAAAAAAGTTTTTTATCTCCTTTTCATAAGAATTTCGTATATTTTCACTGTCATGATTGCCTAGTACGATGTAAACTGGGGATTTGATTTCTTTAAGAGGAGAAAGTAAGGTATCTAAACTACCAGAAGGGTGATAGACAATATCTCCAGCAATAACAACAAAATCCACTTCCTCAATTTTATTTATTTCAGTAACAACATTTTCTAAAATTTTTGGAGAAGAAAATGCTCCAACATGTAGATCGGATATTAAAACAATTTTGGAAGGAAATCCGGTATTAATAGTAACTTCATTCTGAAGAAGAAATTTCGGTTCCACAAATCTACTGTAAATAAGGACGATTGTAATAAGAAGAAGAAATATGTTTAAAAAAAGGAGTTTAGTTTTATTAATTTTTTGTGGATTTTTATTTAAAAAAATAATCAATAAGATAGGGAGAATGGGGAGGATTATTGATAAATAGTTAAGTAGATAATAGAAATTCATAGGTCAGTTTTATTATATATGGATTAATTATAGCATTGGAAGAAAAAATCGGGGAGACAGGACTTGAACCTGCGACCTCTGCGTCCCAAACGCAGCGTTCTAGCCATCTGAACTACTCCCCGAATTTGTGTAATTCTATCACATCACAAAGAAAAAGGGGAGCAAGTACTCCCCTTAATACATAAACAAGAATCAATGTCTAGTTAAACCATTCCATCACCTTCAATGCCCAATCGGATATTAATGGGATATTGAATTTTTCTCCTTGAGAAGATTTAACCATTCCAACAATAATCAGAACTATCGACACTGGAGCAATTAACCAACCAATGACTGGAATCCAAGTAATCAGTTCAAGCAATCCTATAATGGAAGACTGTGCTCCATTGTATTTAACGAAATTATCTTCTTTTTCTACAAGAAGAAGAATAAAACCTACAATTGGAATCCAAGAAAGAATTGCAGTAGTTTTATTAGCTTCATTGAATTCTATCTCTTCCAGTGTATAGACCTTTTTTGCAGCTTTAATTTCTGCCATTTTTGAAAGAATATTTAATTTAACAGTATAAGTATATTATCTTGAATAGTGGAACGCAATAGTAACTACTATAAGAACTTGCAGGTATACAGGTGGGTGGTATACTGGTATATATAATCTAATTTCTTTATATTATGGATATTAAATTAACTGCAAAGCAAGAAGAAGTTTTGAGAGTTATTAGAAATTTCTACTTAGAAAAAGGTTTTGCTCCGTCCCTAAATGAATTAAAAGATATTTTAGGTATATCCACAAAGAGAGGTGTTGTTATACATCTGATTGCCTTAGAGAAGAAAGGTTATATTTTTAGAACAGGACAACCAAGGGGAATTCATTTGGTTGGGAATGATGATGAGATAGCCTACGATTATTTGGTAGGTGTCCCTATTCTTGGTTATGCCAATGCTGGGATGCCTTTAGTTTCAGCACAAGAAGAGAACATTGGAGTGTTAAAGATTGACAAGAGTATTCTTAAGAGAAAGAAAAATCTTTTTAGTCTTATTATTAAAGGAGATTCTATGAATCAGGCGACAATTGGAGGAGAATTTCTTCATGATGGGAAGTATATTATTGTTCAAAAAGATTCAGAGGTACAGGACGGAGATATTGTGGTTGCAATTATTGATAATTGTGCAACTGTAAAAAGATTTAAAAAGTCAAAAGGAATGGTTATCCTTTATCCTGATTCAGACAATCCTATTTTCCAACCAATATATTTAGATTCAAATAGTGATTCACTTATTAATGGGAAAGTAATTCAGGTTTTAGAAAACCCAGCTACCTAATCTGCGAGTTTTTGACAAACTTTTTAGCTCCTAAAAGAATCTTTTTTAGTTCATCCTCTTTAAACGAGTTTGAAATGTCCAGGGTAGGGTTAAGTGTTTTCCCAGGGCGGAAATTTTGTATGTAATATCTTTTACTACCCTTAATCAGCTTTGCAATTCCCTCTGAATCGTTAATTTTATGAATTCCTTTTACAAAGGTAGTTCTAAATTCATAGTCAATTCCAGATTCTCGAATTATTTTTATAGATTTTTTTACTTTCTCTAATGCATCTTTATCACCAGTAATAGAGGAATAATCTTCTGCAGTATACTTTACATCCATAGCTATATAGTCAAGAATATTAAGATCTATTAATTCTTGTAATTTCTCAGGGAAAAAGCCATTTGTATCAAGTTTAACAAGTAGTCCCAGAGACTTAATTTCGTTAATCAAGTCGTTTATATCATGATATATCAAAGGCTCTCCTCCAGTTATTACTACAGCATCAATCTTTCCTATTCTTTTCTTTAAGTAGTTTATTAGATCTTCTCTGTTTACTTGTAATTCTTTGTTTAGTTCTTGTATTACAAGCTCTGGGTTGTGGCAATACTCACATCTCAAATTACAGCCGTAGGTAAATACAATAGCCGATATCTTCCCAGGATAGTCCAGAAGAGAAACTTTTTCTAAACCACCAATCTGTACCATTAAATGGATTTCATTTTAAACATCTTTCTGTCTGACCACTCTGCTTGTTTCCCAATATTCCACTGGGAAATTGGACGAATATATCCAACTACTCGAGAGTATACTTCACATCTTTGTCTTGTTACTTTTTTCATTTTGATTAAATTAAAAAATTAATTAATTTCGTTAAATGGCATTCCCTCTTTATACCCAACTTCACAATCACATTTAGGGCAATAGAAGTGTTCTCCCTGTATATATCCATGTTTAGGGCAAATACTAAATGTCGGTGTTATTGAGAAGTAGGGTAGTTTATAATTTTCTGCAATTTTCTTAACCAAATTTTTCACTGCTTCTGGGGAGGATATTCTCTCTCCTATGTAAATGTGTTGCACAGTACCTCCTGTGTAAAGACATTGAAACTCATCTTGAAGATCTAGGGCCTCGAAGATATCATCAGTAAAACCAACAGGAAGTTGTGAACTATTAGTGTAGTAAGGTGCGATATTTTTACCTTTATGCTCACCTATATCAGATGCAGCAATTATTGAATCACCGAAGCG
>JAXGWV010000040.1:0-4646 GCA_040773125.1 Candidatus Dojkabacteria bacterium | reverse complement strand
TTCTGTATCATCTAGGTTTATCATACCTAAGGGAAAGGATTTATCTCTTAATGCAGCACAAATCATTAACAATCAAATTCTTCAAAAAGGTTTTGAACTAGATATTATTAAGAATTTAGATACTGAGATATATGGGAGAACCCTTATGATTCAAGATTTTGAGGGTTTTGCTCAGAGGGATATGTACAAACCTAATACTGATATTCAAATGGGGACATTACCTCCGAAACTTGCAAGGATGATGGTAAATTTTACAGCCCAGAATTCTGGAGTACTTTGGGACCCTTTCTGTGGCTCGGGAACGATTTCAATGGAAGCAGTTATACTTGGTTTTAACACCCTAGCTTCTGATGTTAATCCAGTAGCAGTTAACTCGACAGCATCTAATATAGAGTGGCTAAGTAGAGAAGGTTTTGCACCTGATGCGTTATATGAAAGTTTTCGATTTGATGTTACTAAAGCAAATAAAGAAGTTATTAAAAAACTTAAAAATACTGATATTTCTGCAATAGTTTGTGAGCCATATATGGGGCCTCCTCAGACTACCTTGCTTTCAGATCAAAAAGCTTCTGAATTACTTTTGGATGTAAAAAATCTGTATTTCAAGCTCTTTGATTTAATTGATAACAAACTTGAAAAACGACATATTAAAGTAGTAATTATTATTCCATCTTACAAAACCAGAAATGGATGGATGACATTTGGAATTAGGGAGTTAATAAATAAGAGGTGGATAGTAAAGAATGGTGATTATATTAAAAATAGGGACTTGAAGTGGTCAAGAAAAAATAGTATTATCACTAGGAACATTTTTATACTAGAAAGAACCTAGTATTAATATATAAATTGAGAAGTTGATGAAATGTCACACGTTGCAGCAGGAAGTACAACATCAAACCATGGAAATGTTGCAGGTAAAAGATTAGGAGTTAAGAAATATGCTGGAGAAGTAGTAAAAGCTGGAAATATTATTCTTAAGCAAAATGGCTCTGTGTATCATCCAGGGAAAAATACTTACATGAGTAAGAATTATTCCATACATGCCAAAACCAATGGTGTAGTGAAATTTAGAAGAATGAGTGGCTTCAAGAGGGGAAGATTCCTAGTTGATGTGGTAGAATAGTCATATATCTATGGCTAAATCCAAATTCATACAGATTGAAAGTAAAAATGCGCTTTTAGAACTTCTCAAAGAAGGAAGGGATTTTGAGAGTATTTATGCTGTTGGAAATTCTTTTAAAGATGAAAAAAGTAAAGAAATTTACAAATTAGCAGGTCAAAAGAGAATTCCTATCATAAAGGTATCAAGAAGAACAATCAACAGGAGATTAAGATCTTCGTCTTCTGAGAGCATTATAGGTGTAATGTATTCTCAGAATAGTTGGGATTTAGAAGAATTATTAGATACAATCTATAAAGAGAAAAAACAGCCATTCTTTCTCATTTTAGATGATGTCAAATATGCTCAAAATGTTGCTGCAATAATGAGAACGGCTTTCGCAGTTGGTGTGAATGGTATTATTGTTAATCCACAAAAGAAGAGCTTAATTTCCGATGAGACGATAAGAATCTCAATGGGAGCTGCTGAGCGTGTTCCACTTGTAGAAACGAACCTTTTTTCTGCTTTAAAGATATTGAAAGAAAACGATATTAAAACTTATGCAATTCATATGGAAGGAAGTACCTATTATGAACAAAATCTAAGAGGACCAATTGCTTTTGTATTGGGTGCTGAAGATGTTGGAATTTCGACAGGAATAATGGAAAGGGTAGATGGATCTTTATCTATTCCTATGAGAGAAGGTATTGGCTCACTTAATGTTAGCTCAACTGCAGCTATATTGCTTTATGAAAAACTTAGACAAGAAGTCACTCCCAGTTAAAGCAGTTTTTTCATCAAGTCGTTTAATTCTTCCAAATTGTTGTACCTAATAATTACTTTCCCACCTTTTGTCATCTTAGTGATATGTGCTGTATATCCAAGTTTTCTACTAAGCATTTCGGAGTATTTATTTGTTTCCTCATCTGTTGTCTTCCAGATTCTTGTAGAAGAACCCCTTCCAAATGATATTTTTCTAGCTAAGGCCTCAGTTTCTCTCACGCTCATATCCCTTTTAACGACTAAATCAGCAGCAGCTATTAATGATGTCCTATCCTTTATTCCAAGCAATGCTCTCGCATGGCCCTCACTTAATTTTCCATTTAGAATATCTTCTTTCACTGGTTCAGGGAGATTTAAGAGTCTCAATTTGTTTGTTATGGTTACTCTGTTAAAACCAACTCTCTTTGCAATCTCTTCATGAGACATTCCAAATTCATCTCTCATCTGTTTATATGCTGACGCTTCTTCAATGGGATTTAAATCTTGTCTCTGAACGTTCTCTATGATAGCCAATTCAAGCATTTCCTGTGGTGAGCTATCCTTTATTACAACAGGAACTGTTTTAAGTCCTGCAAGCTGAGAAGCCCTAAGTCTTCTTTCCCCTGCAATTAAGTAGTATTTATCTGTATCTTTTTTTCGTGTGATAATTAAAGGTTGTACTATCCCATGCTCACGTATAGAATCAGCAATTTGAATTAATTCATTAGGATCAATATGCATTCTAGGTTGGTAGGGATTAGGTTCAATTAATTCAATACTAAATTCGGGTACAAAAGAACTACTAGAGTTATCTACTTGATTTGAGCTTATTAATGCTGCTAATCCTTTTCCTAACCTTTCTGTTTCCATAGTGCTAATAACTAAATTTAATCATCAAATCTCGAAATAAATTCTGATGCTAATTTCGCATATGCAAGAGCTCCAGTAGATTTGTCATCATATTGAAAAATTGTTTTTCCATGCGATGGAGATTCTGAGAGTCTTACATTTCTTGGGATTACTGATTTGAAAGCAACATCTTGAAAAAAATCCTTAACATCCTTTACAACGCTTTCTGAGAGTTTTGTTCTACTGTCAAACATTGTAAGTATCACTCCTCCGATTTTTAAAGAAGGGTTTACCCCTTTTATTAATTTAGTAGTCTCAATTAGTTGACCTAGTCCTTCCAATGCAAAATATTCACACTGAATCGGAATGATTAATTTCTGTGCAGCACAAAGTGCATTTATTGTTAGCAAACCTAATGAGGGTGGGCAATCTATAAATACATAGTCGTAATCTTCTTTAATTTCATCAATCTTTTTTTTCAGTAATGTTTCTCTTGATATCATGTTTACCATCTCAATCTCTGCGCCAGCTAATGAAAGATGTGATGGAACAAGAAAGAGATTTGGAGTTGAGGTAGCTACGAATGCTGATGATATTGAATCATCTGAGACAAGGACATCATATATGTTTTTGTATGGAGCTCTATCAGTAGAAGTCCAACTTTTTTTATCAAATTGTTGTGTAAAACCTATTCCAGAAGATAGATTAGCTTGTGGATCCAAGTCAATTAAAAGGACTTTCTTTCTCTTTTTGGCAAGAGCTGCTCCTAGATTCATTACAGTTGTTGTTTTTCCAACTCCTCCCTTTTGATTTGCAATTACGAAAATCTTCATACCGTTAATGTTAACATGTTTCACACAAGAAATCTATATACCTGAGTAACTTTCGTGCTTGACCAATCTGAACTGATCGAACGGGAAATATACAATCCAGGCTTTCCCCTTTATATCCTTGCTATCAATTGGACCAAACATTCTAGAATCTGAACTGTGAGGTCGATTATCTCCACAGACAAAATATCTTCCCTCCGGAATTGTAATAGTTTCACCCTCTTTTAGATAGTCACCTCCATTTGTATATATACTAGAGCTAAGGTAGGTGGATTCATCTAAAAGATTTCCATTAATGTAAAGTTTTCCATCTTTTAGCATTACAGTTTCTCCTGGTAAGCCTATTATCCTTTTAATAAAATCTTGAGTATCTGAATATTTAAAAATAATGACATCACCTCTTGTTGGCTCTTTAAATTTGTAAAGGACTTTGTTTGCCATAAGCATTTCTCCATTTTTGTAAGTTGGATGCATAGAGTTTCCAACCACCTCATGTGGAGTCATGATAAAGAGGTAGAGTACTACGGAAATTACAAGTGCTACTACAACTGTCTCGAGAAAAGAAAGAATGAATTTACCTATAGACCCAAGAACAGAAGAAATTTTTTCAGTTTGAGTTAACTCTTCAGGTTCGGAATCATACATTTGATTTGGCAGATAAAATAGTTGATTAATATAACTAGTATTCAGTCTATTAGAATGAGTATGCTTTGTCAATTAATAGTGTTATGGTACCGCTACGGGGAATCGAACCCCGGTTTACAGGATGAAAACCTGTTGTCCTAAACCCCTAGACGATAGCGGCATAACTGTGAGATTCTACTATAATTTAAGGGCTTTGTGAAGATTATTTTATCTGGCCTTTGGCAATCATACTTAGTATCTGTTGTTCTTCAGCAAATGTTGCTCTCTTGAAAGCAGCTAATTCTTTTTCATATACATATCTTCTTTTACATTTGCATTCAACCATTATCCTGTTGTCGGATAGATTCCCAAGTTTCTTTGCATTTGCTAAATGAGCAGTACAACCAACACAGAGTTTTCTTTCTAGTAGTACATTTTGGAAAGGTCTTGTTATATTTTTCAGCATAAGCTTCATTCTATCA
>JAXGWV010000039.1:0-5095 GCA_040773125.1 Candidatus Dojkabacteria bacterium | reverse complement strand
CACCTATCTTAGAGATATGAGGATGGGCATTTCTTTTTGAAACTCCTCCATGAGTGGCCCATCTTGTATGTCCTATGCCAATATTTCCCTTCTGAAGCTTTTCTAACATTTTGTCATACTTTATCTCTCCAATGTTTTTGTATTGATGAATCTCTCCATTTAGAATTGCTATCCCCCAAGAATCATATCCTCTATACTCAAGCCTTTTTAATCCTTCGAAGATTAAATCATTGCATTCTTTTTCCCCAGAGTACCCAAATATTCCGCACATAGTTGTGTAGCAAAAATTTAGTAAGGGAATTGATGATTGTTTTTTGTTTATTTGAAACAATCTTTAGGTTAACAATGTAACCTGGAAGCATCCGCTAGTTATCCGATAACTTCCGCCTCGTAGTAGTGTCCTTTGCACTACCTATACGCTCTAATTTTAATATCCCTTCGAAGTATATTACAGGTTATTTCTTTGAAGGTCAAACACGAAGAGGACCTTTCTTGAATGGTCTTTTTTTACTAAATGATTGTTTAAGATATTAATCCCTTGACCTTCTTCCTCCTAGAATTGATGCGTAATACATGACATTAACAATAGAGGTAACTAAAGCAGCAAAGTATGTCAATGCAGCTGCTTTAAGCACTTTTTTTGCTCCAGGGATATTCTCCTTTGAGATTAGGTTATACTCTTGGAGAAATTTCAATCCTCTTTTACTAGCATTTAACTCAACGGGAATTGTAATTAGAGATATAACTATACTAGAGGAGAAAAACAAAAGACCTAAAGTAGACAAATCATATTTAGAAAGCATTAGCCCTACAAAGAAAAGAACATAACCAATTTGAGTCCCAATATTAGAAACAGGAATAAAGATTCTTCGTAAATGATATACCAATGATGAAGAATATTTTTGTTGTACATGTCCCATCTCATGGGCTACAACTGATACATTTGAAACTGAATTGGAATTTACATTATCTGATGATATAGCCACAATATTTTTTATTGGATCAAAGTAATCTCCAAGAGGGTTTTGATTAGGTACAACTGTTACAGAAAAACCTTCACCTTTTATTATATCTTGTGCAGCATCTAGTCCTGTTTTCTCTTCTCCACTTGGTATTTTGGAGTATTTATTAAATGTTGTTTTAACATATATTTGTGCTGCAATTGTTAAAATCAATGCAGGTAATGAGAAAAGAAGGTATGTAGAATCCATATCAAAAAAAATTACAAATTAATTGGTATCCTTTTTACTCCAATTGAGTGTAAAGAAAGCTAAAGTCCCCCCACTCATTGCTGTGTAAAATTGTGAGATTCCCATAGTCGTCAAGAAGAGAGCTGGAAGACCAATAGTTTTGTGAAGAACAAATGCACTTACAAAGAGAAATGATGCTTTAGTAATTGAAGAAATTAGTACATTTAAATATCTTAATTTAATCTTTTTAAAGAGGTATACAAATATGAAGTTAGAAAAGGAGATAAAGGGAATAAGGTAAAGAAGAAAATTAGTTGCTCCTCCAAAAATTTTTCCACTTAAAAAAGTGGCAATAGATGGTAAAAAGAGAATTGGAAATATTCTTTTTAAATCGAATTTAGAGAATGAGATAAGTAGTAAGAAATTTACTATTGTTCCTATAATATATTGAGGTGATTTGAAAAAGAATGGAATTGAAAACAAAAGAATGTATAAACCAGCAATCTGGATCTTTTCATTTAAGATTAATTCGTAAAAAATATTTTTCTTTCTTAAAATTTCATCCATTATTCATTTAAATATAAAATATTTGAATACAAATTTCAAAAGATATGATACTATTACCATTATATATGGAATTTGAACCAAAAGAAAAGTATGTATGTTTAGTTGCTCCATCTTTCGTAACAGAGTACGAATATCCCAATTTTGTATATAGATTAAGGAAATTGGGTTTTGACAAGGTTATGGAGATAACATTTGGAGCTAAGATGACTAATCTCACTTACTACAGCATACTAAAAGAAAGTATTGATAAAGGCGAGAAAAAGACTTGGATTGCTAGCCCCTGTCCTACAATTGTAAACTTTATTAGAGTTAAATATCCTCATCTGGTTCAGAATCTTGTTCCTGTACACTCTCCAATGGGCTGTATGGGCCTTATTACTCGCAAAATGTATCCTAAGCACAAAATAGTATTTATAGGACCCTGTATGACTAAGAAAATGGAAGCTGCTGAAACAGGAGCAGTTGATTTTGTATTAACTTTTAGAGAATTGGAGGAGATTTTTGAAAAGAATTCAATTTCCGAAGTTATAACTGAAGATAAGTATATGATTGGTTTTGACAAACTTTACAACGATTATACTAAAATTTATCCTATCTCTGGTGGACTTTCTGAAACTCTACATTACAAAAACCTTTTAAAAAGTAAAGAAATTTTAGTTATGGAAGGATTAAATAAGTTAATGCCAATATTAGAACAATTTAAAGATGGAGTGTACAAGCAATATAAATTTTTAGATATTCTTAACTGTGATGGAGGATGTATCAATGGTCCTGGGATGATTAGTAACAGAAGTATTAAAGAAAGGAGAAAAAGGGTGTTTAAATACCGAGATTATGCAAGACGATATGAAAAAGATCTTGGTAAAAGTGGGCTTAAGGCTCATGCAGAAGGAATTAATTTTGAAAGAAAATTCTAATGGAAGATTTTATGAAATTAGCAATAGAAGAAGCAAGAGAAGGTAGTATTAGAAATAACCACGGAGGACCTTTTGGTGTTGTTATTGTCAAGGATGGAGTTGTTTTATCTAAAGCACACAATACTGTTTTGAGGGATCAAGACCCAACTTGTCATGCTGAGATTCAAGCGATTAGAGAGGCTTCAAAAAAACTAAAATCCTTCGATTTGTCTGGTTGTGTTCTCTATTCTACTGGAAAACCATGTCCTATGTGCTCTAGTGCTATTAAATGGTCTAAAATTTCTAAAGTGTTTTATGCCTGTAGCTATGAAGATGCTCAGAGTATAGGGTTTAATGAGCTGAGTGGAAATATCGAAGAGTATGAAGAAATAGCTGTTGATAGTGAAGAATGTAAAAAATTGTATGAGGAATACCAAAATCTAAATCGAGAGAAATATTAGAATCTACTTTTGTACATAAAGCTTAGTATCCACTACAACTGCCCTGTTTTCATTTAGCATAACTGGGTTAATATCCATAGAGACAATCTCTGGATATGTAATTAGCATACTTTGAATTTTCATTACTAAATCAAGAAGTTTTTCTCTAGCAAGTTTTGGTTTCCCACGGTAGCCATCAATTATCATAGATACCCTTGTTTCTGAAAGAATTGCATCTACTTTTTCCCTAGTTTCAGGAACTAGTACATGCTTAATATCTTTGTAGACCTCTGTATATACCCCACCCTTTCCTATTGCAAGTAAATGACCAAATCCGATTCCATTTTTTTCATATATATGTGAGTCTCCTTCTCTGTTTGCTCCTATGAAGAGTTCAATCTTCGAATCTATCATTTCCTGGACTAATATCTCTGGTGATGGGTTTCCTGTAACCCTCATGATTGTTTCTTTTAGCTCCTCATAACTTCTTTCAAATTCTGAGATAGTTCGGATGTCAAGATA
This sequence comes from Candidatus Dojkabacteria bacterium, assembly GCA_040773125.1. Lineage (GTDB taxonomy): Bacteria > Patescibacteriota > Dojkabacteria > SC72 > SC72 > UBA5232. The sequence goes on along the minus strand of JAXGWV010000039.1, from coordinate 1,480 downwards.
AAGACCTTTATGATCAGTCTTATGAGCAAGGTCTTGTGCACTAGCTTTTATGGCAACAGGGAATATTGTAGATGCAAAATCTCTTGCTTGTTCTAAACTACTAGTAACAATCTGTTTAGGTGTATCAATCCCAAACTCGTTTAGTATTTTTATTGCCAAATCATCTGGGAGTATTGTTACTTGGTCATTACTTTCAACAAATTCTAATATCTCCTTCTTGTTTCGAGTTTTTCTTAAGAATTTATTGCTATCAACAATTCTATTTATGCTCTTATTTTGTTCAAAATTGGCTAGCTTAGAAATCAAATGCATTGCCTCCTGAACATCATTGAACCAAGGGCGCTTATTTTCATTAAGAATTCTGAATCCATTTTTTACCTCCTTACCCCCTAGAAAACATCCAAAAATTGGTTTTGAAGTCTTTTTAGATATTTCAATAATTGCATTAGCCGTCCCTTCAATATCAGTCATTAATTGTGGAGTAAGAAGAACTACTACTGAATTGACATTAACATCCTCTATTACTGCCTCGATTGCATATGCATATCTGTCACTCTTTGCATCTCCAAGGATATCTACAGGATTTTCAAAGGAGGCTTCTACAGGCAGATTTCTTTTTAGTCTTTGCTGTGTTTTTTCTCCAAGAGATACTATCTCCAAGCCTTCTTTCTCTGCACTGTCAACAGCAGTTATCCCAGGTCCTCCTGCATTTGATACAACAGCAACATTTTTCCCTTTGGGAAAATATCCTATATCTACTAACTCTATTAATTTGTAAAGCTCTTCCGAATTTTCTGCTAGAATCAAATTAGCTTTTCTAACTGCTGCTAGGACTGTGTCATATGATGATGCCAAAGAGCCTGTATGAGAGGAAATGGCTTGCTTAGATTTCTCTGAGCTACCAGGAGCTATTAAAAGGATTGGCTTTTTAGAACGCTGTGCAATTGAAACAAATTCTTTTCCATCCGAAAATTCCTCAAGATATATTGCAATAGCTTTAATTTGAGGATTTGAAATGAAATATGGTAAGAGTTCATTTTCATTAATATCAGCTTTATTCCCAACAGAAATTACATATCCAAAGCCAGAATTGCTTTCTTCTGCCATATCTAGTATTGCGGTACAGAAGGCACCAGATTGTGAGATAAAGGCAATATTTCCATCACCTGGGTTGTTTCTAGCAAATGAGAGATTAATTTTAGCCTTATTATTGATAAAGCCAAGACAATTAGGACCAATAAGACGAATTCTTGCCCCTTTAAGTTTGTTTGTAATTCTTTCTTCAAGTTCTCTCCCATCAGGACCTACCTCACTAAATCCTGCAGAAACAATCAAAACAGTTTTTACTTTCTTCATTATACATTGGTCAACTATCTCTTCTACAAGTTGGTAAGGTAAAGAGATACATACTAAATCGATATCTTCATTTACAGCTAGTATATTTGGAAAAACCTGTCTTCCCTGTAGCTCAGTATATTTG
>JAXGWV010000038.1:0-5547 GCA_040773125.1 Candidatus Dojkabacteria bacterium | reverse complement strand
GATGTTTGGAATGGTATTACAGGACACTTGGCTGTTTAATGGTACAATCAAAGAGAATATAGCTTATGGAAACCCTGATAAGAGTGAAAGTGAGATTATACAAGCAGCTAAAAATGCTCATGTGGATTACTTTATACATTCACTACCAGAGGGTTATGATACGGTTATTAATGAAGAGGCAGATAATATTTCTCAAGGAGAAAAACAGCTAATTACAATAGCAAGAGCTATGTTGAATAATCCTCCGATGTTAATCCTGGATGAGGCTACGAGTTCTGTAGATACTAGAACAGAGATATTGATACAGAAAGCAATGGAAAAGCTAATGAATGGAAGAACAACATTTGTAATTGCACATAGATTATCCACAATAAAAAAGGCTGACCTTATATTAGTTATAGATAATGGAGATATTGTAGAAAAAGGGAAACATGACGAGCTATTAAAGAAGAATGGGTTCTATGCCTCTTTATACAACAGCCAATTTAAAGAGTTCTAGATGGTATAATCTACAACCTTTTAATATATCTAAGTATGTACTTTTCTAAAATATCTTTTAACTCTGTATCTGAAATCTCCTGTATCTTTCTTTGTAATTCTCTAAAGTCAGTTATATTCTCTAACTCCCTTAATATCTTAAAATCACTTTTAGGAAGTACTCTTTTATTTCCTATTACTTTAGCTATTTCTATCCCTGCTTTGATATAACTACTAAATGCATCCTGTGGACTCTCTTTCTCATATTTATATAGTCCTACAAGACCAGGTAAAGGTACTTTCTTTGTTTCATTCTTAGAAAAGAGACCATTAAGAAATACCTCTACACCAAATCTTGTTTCTGCCATCTCTTCTATATGAGGTATCAAATCTGCTTTGTAATATGCTCTTTGTCCTGTAATATTCGATGCCAAAGTAAAACCAGTTCCTCCAACTAAATACCCTAATACAGCCTTGTATTTATCATTTAAAAGAGGTTCTAGAAGAAGTTGCAAATGCTTCTCTGTGAGGTTGGTCAAATCTGCATCTAAAAATATTAATATATCACCCGTTGCTTTCTTTATACCTTCAGCTAAAGCATTACCTTTCCCTTTATTTTCTCCTATATCTATAATTACAATATTTTCTTTGTATTTTCGGATTTCATTTGAAGTGTTATCTGTAGATCCATCGTTTACACAGATCACTTCGTCTGGGATATTAGAAGAGGTTAAAACATCTAATACTTTTCCAACTGTTTTCTCTTCATTATATGCTGGGACAATGACAGAAATTTTTTTGTTAGACATTTTACTTGTACAAATATATTAGTTCGTGAATAGTATACCAATGAATTGATACTTTAATATTAGCCTGCACCAAATCTTCTATTTCTTCTCTCAAATTCTTTAATTGCTTTATCTAGTTCTTTTTCATCAAAATCAGGCCAATAACAGAGTGGAAAATACAATTCGCTATATACTGATGTCCAAGTAAGAAATCCTGAGAGTCTTTTCTCTCCAGATGTGCGTATGATTAAATCAGGTTCTGGTTGTCCTTTAAACCAGATATATTTACTTATTAGTTCCTCATTTATTTTGTCTACTTCTATACCCTCTTCTACAATCTTTTTAACTGCTTCCACTATTTCAAGTCTTCCTCCATAATTAAAACAGATATTTAATATTGCTTTTTTATTATTTTTCGTTTCATTTTCAATCTTTTCTATATTTTTCTTTATTGTTTTGCTTATTCTATCTCTACTACCAATAATATTTATTTTAAAACCAAGTTTATTAAGTTCGTCTAATTCCTCACTAAAGGCTTTATTCATTAAAGTCATTAGGTATTTAACTTCTTCCTTACTACGATTCCAGTTCTCTGTAGAGAAAGCATAAACGGTTAATATCTTTATATTTCTTTCAAGACACCATCTAGATACATCTTTAATTCTCTCATATCCTACTCTGTGTCCCTCAAAAGTTGGGAGTCCTCTCTCTCTTGCCCATCTTCTGTTTCCATCTAGTATTATTGCAAGGTGTTTTAGGTTAGACACTTTTATTTGTTCTTAAATTTATTAAGACCTTATGATTATATCAAAAGTATATGTATGATTCTATGAGGAGTAAAAGCTTGAATACACTTCTCAAAACCCATAAAGGCTTTAAAAGATAGTGGACGGGTCTTGTTGAAACATGTTGAAAATGGCGGGACATACACGTCTGGACCATAGGTAAAATGAGAATGAGACAAAAGAGACAGTATTTTATCTATTTAGAGATTTTTTTTGAGTTCAATTCCTCTTGGGGAATCTATAGGAATCATTGATTCCTTACCACATTTGGGGCATATTAAAGCTGTATTTGTTAATCTCCAAATAGCATAGATTATTCCTGGAATAATAAAAGTTAAATACAGAATTAGTTCAATAAAAAAATTCCCTTTTGTAATCTTTTTTGGGACTCTAATATTACCACATTCAGTACATATCATTTCTTTGGCCATCTTTTTTTATCTTAAAATTATATTACTAATAGATAATTATATATTAGCCTATTTACAATTTTAAACTATTCACTTTAGAAATGGAGGGATATACGGTTTGGAACCTGAAAGTATAATCACAATTAGCTTCGATGAGCTTATTTTACTGGCTCAAGTGTTGGAGCTGCAACATTTGGCATGCAACACTTATTTCCACTTAGATAATATTGTCCATTATTAGTTATTCCTTCTGCAGCCATTTTACAAGCCTGATATGCTATTGTTCCAGAGCTTACGCAATTATTCCCACTTTCACTACTTCCACCAGAAGATGAAGAAACCGAAGGGTTTTGGGGGTTGTAAGTAGGAGTTGTTTGGCCATTTGTATTGGTATATTTATGACAATATCCATCTGTTCCAAGGTATGTACTTGTAGGACAGCATTTCCCATTTCCTGCATATGAAGTTCCAGTTGGACATACAGAGTATGTTGTTCCTTTGGACGCAGAGGCTGCGGCTTCTGCAGCAGCCTTTGCTCTTAATTCCTCGCCTTTCTTTACCAATCCGTCATACCATTTTTGGTAATTTTCGTATGCTCTTGCAATTGATGCCATTTCTCCAACAACCATTTCTTGTCTTAGTTCCTTCTCGGTTGCTATCCTTTCATCTACATATGCTTCTAGGCTACTTGCAACAGTATGATAGTTGCCAAATCCATAGGTTGCCATTGTGGTTTCTACTTGTGTTGTAAGGAAATCTGTTAAATTTTGCATGTATCCTGAAGTGATTTTGTCACCAGAACCAAGAAACTCAAAAGTCTCTGTTTTCGTTGTACTGTCATTGCTGTAGAAAGTATGTATCTTCCCAGCATTTGTCTCATCCCAATACCATGCCCACTCCCCATTCTTTGTCCAATGTCCATAATCTGCATAATCGTCATTGGTCATCATTATGACTAGATCTTGGGTTCTTAATTTTACTTCTGCAGAACCTTCGTAAAGTTCTACATGTCCCCATATTCCATTTCCACTAAAGCTACTTGATACTCCAGCAAAGAATTCTGTACCTGTTACATACATAACTCTGTCTCCCATTTGTACGCTAAATTCCTTTCCTTCTTGCGGTGCTACTCTGTAGTAAGCATACCCATTTAATTGGACAATTCTTGTCTCTTTTTCGTACATATTTACTTGAATAGAGGGTGTATCTTTTGTAGTAAGAGTTATTAAAGAACCATCGGGGAGAGCTAGATATACATTGTAAAGGTATGTATTTTGTATAGATTCAGGTCCATCATATTCGGCAAATGTAAGTAAGCAGTGGTTACTTACTTGTACAGGCTCTCTTCCAACATAGTATCGTGTCTCCTTTGCTTCTGTACCATCGGAATATGTACAACTTTCAATCATTTCTACTTCTGGGTCTGTATTTATAATATCTGCATATACCATATATTTTGTTTCTGTATCTATAGGTGTATATGCTTGTAGGGGTATTTCTAATGCCTGTTCTGAATCATCTGCATACCCTTTTTGTGCTTGATTCTCTTCAGCCTTCTCTCCAAGGTTAATCTTTCCCATACCTTTTAGTATGAAGAATGCAGTAACAAGGAGAACGAGTATAACAAGGGGAATACAAATGAGAAGTATTTGATTTTTGCTTAACTTTATTCTTGAGAGAGTTAATTTCTTCATCTTTGAATGAATGAGATTATTTACTATTGTATCAATTGAGGAAGATTATGTCAAAATGGAGACATATTGAAGAAATAATACGGAATGGACGGGGGTCGAACCCGCAACCTTCGCAGTGACAGTGCGATGCTCTAACCAATTGAGCTACCACTCCATACGCAAAATTAGTATATCAAAATACACCTATTAAGTACATACTAATATCAATTTCCCTTTTCCTAGTACCGAAATAGGAAGCATTAAAAATAAAGAAAATACAGCCCTATCCCATAGTATATTTTCTAGTTTAGAGGTATAATATACTTCGATTCTTAGCACATTAAAATAAAAGGAGTTAGAATGGAAAACGAATTAATTGAAGGGAAAAAAGGTGTTCACTCCCAATCTGGGGAAATAGAGGTTGAGCTATCTCTATCTCAAGTATCTAACGGTAAATCCAAGAAGACAATAACCATACGTATTCCCCAAAAAAACTTTGAGGTAACTATCTCGCCAAAACGAGGTGCAAATACCCCTCAGTCATTGGCAAGTAGTATTGAATCAGTTCTGATATGGTTTTATTCCTTTGAAGATTCAAAAAAATTGTCATGGGCTTTAGCTCGTAAATTCACTCAAAACTAAGAATCAGGTAGCCCTGAATTAATCTTTTCTGTAAGAAATTTAGGGCTACCAACATTTATGTCCTTTCCATAAAAAGACAAACACAAGAATTAAACCTCTTAGAATTTTTCTTGTATCCTTCAATTTATTAACTCATACATATGCTACTATCAAGTATATATTCCCTTATAAATTGAATCAAACGTTATTTGTGTTAGAAAATCTCACATATTTCAATTCTTTCTTCAATCAAGGTTGATAGGCTACAATTACAAAGATATCTAGAACATGGTTAATATCTCTGTTATACTTTACTATGTTACTAACTAAATTAAATATTAAAGACAAAAGAGATAAGGCTATTGTAGTACTTTCAATACTTTTCTTCTTCTCCATCTCCGGATATTTCTACTTAACCTTTTCTCAAAAAGATTCAAACAATGAAAATGATGTATTAAGCGAAACCTCCGAATCAAAAGAACCAATTCAAGAAAGAGTCATTCCACATAATTTAAGGTTAACAATAATTAAACCAGAAGACACATTTAAGGCATCAGAACCTAGAATGTTCAGTGCACTTGCAGAGGGAAATGGGAAATATGCAGACAGAATAAGATGTAGATGGGAATTCTTTTTAAATGAAGGACGTGAAGATGGATACTACAAAATTATGGATAACATGGGCATTCTAGCAGGAGAAACCAAAGAGGTTTGTGCTTTTACATCTGGCTTTATCGATGCTCCTGGTTCCTTAAGGGTAAAGTTAACAATGGTCGTATTTGACTCCGTTAAT
>JAXGWV010000037.1:0-6157 GCA_040773125.1 Candidatus Dojkabacteria bacterium | reverse complement strand
TGTATATCTGGATGTGAGGAAAGTGTTTCTAGCGAGAGAGGTTCTTTAGTTTTTAGAATATATGAAAGAAAACTTCTTAAGTTAGTTTTTTCCTCATCTTCTACTTTGCGGACAAAGATATATGTCATTGACTGATTCTAGCACAAAAATTTTTGTGATTCATTTTTGAGAAAGAGTGCTCCTATCAAGAATTGACTAATTAATGTGATTATTCTAAACTGGAGGAAGTAATTAATAGAATATGAATAGATGGCTGCCCAAACATCAATATTAAAATATCTGCAGGAGAATAATCTTGTAAATGAGGACATTGTTAGAAAGGTCCTTTTGGAAAGAAGTAGGACTAATAAAACTGAGGAGGCAATAATAAGAGAGCTTGGAGTGGTATCAGATTTGGATTTAACTAAGGCTAAGTCAGCAATTTTTGGCATTCCATTTATTGATCTAACAACTATTTCTGTTCCCGAAAGCATTATTGCCGAAATCCCAATAGATAATCTGGCGAAATATAGAGCTGTTCCATTTGAGAGAAGTGATAATGTTGTTAAAATCGCAATGGAAGATCCATTTGATATACAAGCTACTCAGGCCTTATTGAGTAAGTACCCCAAAGGGACAAGAATGGAAGTATATATTTCTACAAAGGATGGAATAGGACTGATATTAGATCGAAGAGTTGGGGATTTAATGAGTTCGCAGGTTACTGAAGCCCTAGAAGATGTTGGAGTTCCTGTTACTGAAATTGCTGAGGACGACAGTGGGAATGCCATGGGAGGTCTAAATAGTGCAGATTTGGCAGCTGCACCTGTTGCTAGAATTGTTAATTCGATTTTACAGTATGCAGTTAAAAGCAAGACCTCTGATATTCATATTGAACCCTTGGAGGAGAAGGTAAGAGTTCGTTTTAGAATTAACGGTATTATGACAGAGAGATTAGTTCTTCCTAAATCCTTGGGACCTGCTGTGGTATCTAGGGTTAAAATTCTTTCGAACTTAAAAATAGATGAAAAAAGAATACCTCAAGATGGTAGATTTCAGGTTAAAATGGGAAAAAACAAGGTTGACATTCGTGTCTCTATAATGCCAATGATATATGGAGAGAAGGTTGTTATGAGGTTGCTTGAATCAGATACTGAAAACATATCTTTAGAAGATACGGGATTAAGGGGTAATGCCTTTAAAGTATTTGTAGACGCATTAAGTGTAACAAATGGGATTGTACTTGTAACAGGACCTACTGGAAGTGGTAAAACTAGAACGCTGGCTTGTTCGTTAATGAGGGTGAACGATCCTACGGTTAATATTATTTCTTTAGAGAATCCAGTTGAAATTAGGATTCCGGGTGTAACTCAAGTACAAATTAATGATGATATTGGTTTGACCTTTGCAAATGGTTTGAGGTCAGTTCTTAGACAAGACCCCGATATTATAATGGTTGGGGAGATTCGAGATGGAGAGACAGCTCAATTGGCTGTTCAAGCATCTTTGACTGGACACTTAGTTCTTTCAACTCTTCACACAAACAGTGCTGCTGCTGCAATTCCAAGGTTAATGGATATGGGTATAGAACCATATCTTTTAGCATCAACGATTCGAGCTGTAGCTGCCCAGAGACTTCCTAGAAAAATCTGTAAGTATTGTATTGAGGCATATCCAGTCTCTCCTGAAGTATTAAGAAACATCTCCGAAACCTTTAAAGAGGTAAAGGATTTTGATTTAATTTCATATTTAAACCGAGTTGTCGCATCAAAAAACAGTGTAAATGGAACAGGGGAAACAAAAGAGCCTGTTGTAATGAAAGCTCCCGATGTTGGGCCCGATGGTACACCTCAGGTATATTTATACAGAGGAAAAGGGTGTGATCGTTGTGGAGGAACAGGCTATTCAGGAAGAATTGGTATTTTTGAAGTACTTGATGTTACGGAAAAAATTAGTAGAATGATTTTAGAAACAGTAACAGACACAGATATCAGGGATGCTGGAGTTGAGCAAGGGATGATAACAATGATTCAAGATGGCTATTTGAAAGCACTTGAAGGGATTACTACTATAGAGGAAGTTTTGAGAGTGTCAAAAGAATAATTTTTTTGGTATAAATAATATATATGGATAATACTGCCCAAAATCAAAATCCAAATGGAGTGCAATTTGGATATCCAGATTTCGATGGTTCTCCTGTTCAGGCTGCCACCATACCTACTCCACAGCAACAGCCCAATCAAGCAACACCACTCCCCTCTCCTGCTGTGGCATCGTCGATACCAGTAAGTGGGCCAAAGGATGCCTCCTCTACATATATAGATGAAGGGAAATTGAATGAACTTAAAAAAGATATTAGTGCACTACTTGACACACCCACTACTCAAGGGGCTACAGTGTCCCCTTCTGCTGGGGCAATTAATGCATCTACGGTATCACCGACTTCACAGGAAAGTTCTTATGTACAGCAACCAACAAATCTTCCAAACCTTCAAGTTCCTCCAGCTTCAAAGAACAATTGGAATGAATCCCTCTCTCAAATAATGCCGGAGCTTAATAAGATAAAGGCCCTTGAAAGGAATGAGAAAGAAAATAACCTCTCTAAGCCTCTAACCACGATAATGCCACAAAGTGAGCCGATTGTAGATAAAAATTCAAAAATTTCTCTTGATAGTAATGAAATTACAATGGAAAAACTTTTCACTGAAGTGGTAAATAAGAATGCATCTGATTTACACATCTCGGCAGGTTATCCTCCAATAATCAGAATCGATGGGGAATTAGTTGATGTCGGTGAGAAACTTATGACTCCTGAAGAAGCGGAGAAGTTAATTCTTTCTATCATCCCAGATGATAAGAAGGAGCTCCTTGAGGTAAATAGAGAAATTGACTTTGCCTATTCCTTTGAGGGTCCTAGGACTGCAAGGTTTAGAGTGAATGCATATTATACGATGAAAAACTTGGCTGCTGCTTTTAGATTAATTCCAACTAGAGTAAAAACTATTGAAGAATTGCTTCTTCCACAAATTTATCATCAAATTGCTAAGTTAAAACAGGGACTTGTTTTAGTTACAGGACCAACTGGTCATGGGAAAAGTACGACAATAGCAGCTATGTTGGAAGATATTAATAGGAGCAGGTTTGTTCATATCATTACCATAGAGGATCCTATTGAGTATGTGTTTGAAGGGAAAAAAGCTTTAATTGACCAAAGAGAGATGAACGATGATACAAATTCTTGGGCAATTGCTCTTAGAAGTGCAATGAGACAAGATCCTGATGTAATACTAGTGGGTGAAATGAGAGACTTTGAGACTATCGCAGCGGCAATTACATTAGCAGAGACAGGTCATTTAGTTTTTGCAACACTACACACAAACAATGCAGCTCAGACAGTCGACAGGGTTATTGATGTATTTCCTGAGAATCAACAAGCCCAAATAAGGTTACAGTTATCAAATATTCTGCAGGTTATTATTGCTCAAAGACTTATCCCTCTTGATCAAGGAGGAAGGCGAGCGGTATCTGAGATTTTGTTCAATACACCTGCGGTGGCGAACCTAATTCGAGAATCAAAAACTCACCAGATAGATAATGTTATCAGAACTAGTGCCGATATCGGGATGGTGTATCTTGAGAAATCTCTTGTCTCTTTAGTAAGAGAGGGAGTTATAACTGCACAGAAAGCACAAGAATACGCAGTTTATCCCGATGAAGTAGTAAGATTATTACAAGGATAAAAATATGGGAAAATTTAAATACTCTGCAAGAGATAAAAAGGGAAAGGAAGTAAAAGGAGACATCGAAGCAAGGGATCCAGGTGCAGTAGCAGATATACTTCATGACCAAGGTTTAATAGTAGTGTCTATTAAGGAAGCAAGTATATTAGATCCAAGCAGATTAGCTGAGATCAATATAGGTGGTGTCCCAATGAAAGAAAAGGTTGTATTTATGAGACAGATGGCTACAATGGTAGCTGCCGGATTGCCCCTTAATCGTGCTTTGGAGATTATGGTTGAACAATCTAGTAATGCAATGTTTAAGAAAGTTCTTCAGAAGGTATCAACCGCTGTACAGTCAGGGAAATCACTCTCAGTATCTTTTAGAGAGCAAGAAGATGTTTTTGACGATATTACATTAAATTTAATTGAAGCTGGTGAGGAAAGTGGTAATTTAGAAGTAATCCTTGGGAAGTTAGCTACTGAGTTAGAGGAAAAAGATTCACTAAATCGTAAAATTAAATCTGCTATGATTTATCCTATTATTATACTTGTTGTTATAGTTGGTGTTGTTCTGATGATGATGTTTGTACTGGTTCCTTCTATGTCCGATATTTACAAAGATTTTGGTGCGGAATTACCAATCATTACAAGAATAATTATGACGGCAAGTGATATCTTACTTGATTATTGGTGGGCAGTAATTGTTGTTGTCTTAGTCCTTTATGTTGGGTTTAGGTATCTCAAAAGCACAGAGAAAGGAAGAAAGACGATAGACAAGCTTATTATTAAAATCCCCATTATAGGGAAACTCGTTTCAAAGACACAGATAGCTCAATTTACAAGAATCTTGTCTTTACTACTTGGGAGTGGCTTGTCAATTGTTAAGGCATTAGAGTTAACAGGGCAATCCTTAAGTAATTCAATATTTAGGGATGTTGTAATGGAAGCAAAGGAAGAAGTGGAAAAGGGAGGACCTTTGGCATTACCAATTGCAAGAAGTGAATATTTCCCGCTACTTGTTAGCAGTATGATTTCTGTTGGTGAAGAGACTGGAGAGATAGATGCGGTATTAGAAAAAGTATCTGAGTATTACAAAGAGGAAGTTGATACTGCCACTTCTAATCTCTCAACAGTATTAGAGCCTTTAATGCTTGTAATTATGGGTGTGGCAGTTGGTTTTATTGCACTTGGAGTATATATGCCAATGTTTGGTTTGTCTCAAGTTATGACATAGGTATTGACAATGTTAATAGCATTGTGTAATTTATTAGTAGTTAAATTAACCTAAATAAAAAAATATATGAAGAGAGCAACATACAAAGCATTCACATTGATTGAGATGCTAATTGTAATGGGAATCTTAGTAATCCTCATGGTTGTAGGAGTATCTGCAGGAAGGTTTGCAATTGATAGGGCAAATCAGATAGCACACCAGAATGGGGCTACACAGCTATATGAGGCATTACAAGCGCATTTTACTGATTACGGGAAATTCCCTAGTGGAGAAAGAACCCTTAAGGGGATGACGATGGATACGGGCAATGTTGAGGGGGCATTAGGAAAATACTTGGACATGGGGTCATTTAAGGGAGGTTCTGAGGCTGACTATACATATTTCGTAAATGCGACCAAACAGGCTGTTGTGGTTTGTGTTACATTAGGAGGAAAAGATGATTTGACACAGAAAGGTATTACTTGTGTTGGGAATGGTTTCAATGATCCTGATTTGACATATGATGGTACAAATCCTATTACTACGGAATTCCATCCGTATGATAGCGAAGGGGTCATTCAAGACGAGTACCAGGGAATATTAGCTGCGGAGAACAAATCTTTCTGGAATGGTAAAGCATGGGGAGATGTAGAATCTATAACATTTTAAAGTAGGAATGCAGATTTTGGATGTATCACTAGTGTTGTAATCTTAAACCCCTCTTTGGAGGGGTTTTTGTTTTGACAAATATATGAATATTGTGTAATTTATAGTTAGTAAATTTAATAAAACAATTATGAAAGAAATATCATACAAAGCATTCACATTAGTAGAGATGCTAATTGTAATGGGAATCTTAGTTATTCTTATTGTAATAGGGACCTCTACAGGAAGATATGCAATTGATAGATCTAATGAGATTGAACATAAAAATGGTGCTACCCAACTCTATCAAGCAGCTCAATCTTTCTATACAGATAATGAAGTATTTCCAGAGAGTCAAGCCGCTGATGGAACTCCAATTAGTATCGAGCGAATGACTGCGGAAGGGGGAAGTCTCAAGAACTATTTGGATTTAGGGATATTTAATGGTGGTTCAGAAGCAACTTACTACTATGCTACCAATACTTCGAGACAAGCAGTTTTAATTTGTGTTACTCTTGGTGGTATAGATGATGAATTAAAAAAGGGAATATTATGTGTGGGTAATGGATTCGGAGATCCAACTATGGAAGACGGTTTT
>JAXGWV010000036.1:0-6293 GCA_040773125.1 Candidatus Dojkabacteria bacterium | reverse complement strand
TCAGAGAAAGGGAATGATCTTTACTATGAACTTCTGGGTTTAAAGATGTATATAGATACAGCAGAGAAGCATAGGATTGAATTCCACAATGACCCAGAGAAATTTAGGGGTGTTTTCGAGTCCCTCCTTCCCTATGCCATAGTTTTTGGTTTAGAGAAGAAGTGGATGAAGGAGTTTAAAGACCTCTTCACTACTCCTCCAGATTGGTATACAGGGGATATGTCTACATTTAATAGTATGGTACTTTTAAACTCTGTATCAAATATTAGTTCTACAATAGTAACTCCTGTTAGTACAGGAGGAGGTTTTAGTAGTGGAGGAAGTGGTTTTAGTGGTGGCTCAAGTGGTGGAGGTGGAGGAGGTGGTGGAGGTGGAAGTTGGTAGTATTGCCAACATACATATATTATATAACTGTCCTATCGTTTTTATAGCTAGCATTGTATAATTTGTTGAATTCAGGAATTAAATAAACCATTACTAGCATATGGAACAAATCTTTAACGAATACCTTTCAGCTATTTCCAAGAAATATTCCCATGAGGAAACTTCCGAATATGGGTATAGAACTGACTTTGAAATACTTCTCAACAAGGTTTTTGATAATGTAAAAGTAAAAAAATTCAACAAAAGAATTGATCATGACGCGAAAGCTATTGATGGGAACAAACCAGATTTCGTTCTTTTTAACGGTGAAATACCAATTCTTTACATAGAAGCAAAAGATATTGGTGTTTCATTAGACAAGATAGAAAATTCTGACCAAATGCGTAGATATTATGGTTATGCGAACCTTGTACTAACTGATTATATCGAGTTCAGATTCTACAGAAATGGTATTAGATATCAAGATCCAATAAAGATCGCAGAGAATGACAAAAAGCATAGAACGATCTCAGCAATATCTTCAAATTTTGAGCATGTTGCACAAACATTAATAGAATTTATAGAATCATACAAAGAACCTATAAAGTCTGGTGCGCACCTCTCGAAGATAATGGCAGGAAAAGCACAAAGAATTAGAGACAATGTAAAAGAATATCTTAAAGAGGGTACAGAGATAGCAAAAGTATATGAAATGCTTAAGAAATTACTTGTTAGTGATCTTTCAATAGATTCCTTCGCAGATATGTATGCGCAAACATTGGTATATGGGCTATTTGCAGCAAGATACAATGACGAATCACCAGAAAGTTTTACAAGACAAGAAGCAAGAGATTTAATACCACAGTCTAATCCACTTCTAAGACATTTTTTTGATCATATAGTAGGGCCGGATTTTGATAAAAGGTTAGAATATATCGTCAATGAATTATGTGAAGTTTTCTCACATGCTGATGTAAAATATTTATTAGAAGAGTATTTTGAAAAGAAAGAAGGGAAAGATCCAATTATTCATTTCTATGAAGATTTTTTGCAAGAATATGACCCTGAATTAAGAAAAAGAATGGGCGCTTACTACACTCCCCTCCCAGTTGTAAACTTCATTGTAAATTCAGTAGACACTATTCTTAAGAAAGATTTCAATCTTCCAAATGGTTTAGCCGATACTTCTAAATCTGCAGATGGGAAACATATCGTCCAAGTATTAGATCCTGCTACTGGTACAGGTACTTTCATTAGTGCCGTGATAAACCTCATATATAAAAAGATTCTAGATTCAGGTCAAAAAGGTAGATGGCCTTCATATGTTCATCATGATCTTTTACCTCGTATTCACGCTTTTGAACTTATGATGGCTCCATATACCATTGCCCATCTTAAACTTAGTATTGCTTTTAAAAAGACAGGGTTTATACATTTCAACAAGAGATTGGGAATATATTTAACTAATGCATTAGAAGAAGGGATTAAACAGGAAGATCTATTTTCTTTTGGTTTTGCATCAAGTATTACAGAAGAATCTAAGGAAGCAGAAAAGATTAAGAAAGACACTCCTATTATGGTTGTGTTAGGAAATCCTCCGTATAGTGTTAGCTCGTCCAACAAAGGAGAATGGATTACAAACCTAATAAAGATATACAAGCAAAATTTGGACGAGAAAAATATTCAACCTCTTTCTGATGACTATATTAAATTTATAAGATTCGCAGAGTCTTATGTTGAAAAAAATGGAAGCGGAGTCGTTGCAATGATTACTAATAATTCCTTCATAGATGGGATTATCCATCGTCAGATGAGAAAGCATTTGTTAGAGACCTTTGATGATATATATGTTTTAGATTTACACGGGAATTCTAAGAAGAAAGAAGTATCTCCTGATGGTAGTAAGGATGAGAATGTATTCAATATTATGCAGGGTGTGAGTATTAATATTTTTGTAAGGAAAAACAAAGAAAAAAAAGTATTGGGGAAATTACATCACATGGATTTATATGGTTCGAGAGAAAAGAAGTTTGAGTATCTTAATAAGAAAAAGACTGATTGGAAGATATTAGATTGTGAGGTACCATACTATTTCTTTGCACCAAAGAACTTTAGCTCCATAAATAAATATAACAATTATTTCAAAATAATAGATTTGTTTCCGCTTCATAATATGGGACTAGCAACAGGAAAAGATGAGAAATATATTGGGTTCTTACCAAAAGATCTGGATTTGTCCATGCGAGAAAAATTAAAAAAAATCCATTATCGCCCATTTGATGATAGATATGTTTATTATGATACGAATACAATACAGCGAGCAAGGCTTAAGTTAATGAGAAATTATATTTTGGGAAATAACCTAGGTATAAATATTGTAAAGCAATCAAAATTAAATGGTGTTGAAGTCTTAGCATCAAGGTATTTGGTAAACCGCGATTTGATTACTAACCACACATACAGTTGTCCTCTATACCTCTACTTTGATGATGGGACCAAAACCCCTAACCTAAACCCTGAGATAGTATCTAAAATAGAAGAAATAGTAGGTAAAACTACACCAGAAGATATCTTTGATTATATATATGCTGTATTACATAGTCCTACATATAGAGAAAAATACAAAGAATTCTTAAAGATAGATTTCCCTAGAGTACCATATCCTAAAGATAAAGAATCATTTAAAAAATTAGTAAAGATAGGTACAGAATTAAGAGAACTACACCTAATGGAATCACCAAAGATAAATAAATATATAACTACATACCCTATTGATGGGACAGATACGGTAGAAAAAGTAGTATACAAAGATGGGAATACATATATTAATGATACTCAATACTTTGGTAATGTTCCTGAAGTAGTTTGGAACTTTTATATTGGTGGTTATCAACCTGCACAGAAATGGTTAAAGGATAGAAAAAGAAGGGTATTAACTAATGAGGATATAGAGCATTATCAAAAAATAATAGTGGCATTGAAGGAGACGGATAGGATTATGAAAGAAATAAGCAAAATCAGTTTATAAAAGTCCCCATCTTCAAAGATTCTTACACAAATTATCCCTAAATTCCTCTTCTGTTCTAATAAAAATGCTCTTTTTAAGATGCTCCTCATGAAATGTCCCATAATCTAAAGCATTTGTGATTTGAAGAAAAATCTTCTCTTCTTTTTCCTCTAAATTCTCGTACCCAAGTTCTTTTAGTAATGCGTTACAAATAAAAATATGGGACTTTGATTCTGCATCAAAGATATAAGTATAATCCTCATCCCACTTCCCATTAATACAACTAACCGAATCTTTTATTTTAATTTCCATAAAATTAATTACATATATATAATTATACCATCTAAGAATTACTCGGGAGAAAAGGGATTTACACGTCCTCTCCCCTATAAAATGCAAAAACCCCACTTTTAATGCTGGGGTATATTGAATACAAAATGGCTGTTCTTGTGCCCCAGGGTATTTGTAGATGTCCCGGATCAAAGGCATCTTTGTAATTCCAGATTTCCTTACACCCCCTTGAACCTCTCCCTTGAGAGTGTTGACAACGACCCACCTCTGATTCGCTGGGACAACTCTATGAGTTGTGCTGTAGCTTAACCCAAAGACGGAACAAACCAGCATCACCGCAGGGACGATCAAAGGGACTCTTTGCTGATTATCATAGATGAGAGAGAGAGCAAAAACGATCGCCCCCAAGAACAACAAGGTAAACAGAATTGTAGTTACTACATTTGCAAAAATTTCCATTGTAATCTCCTTTTTTGAATATTGAATATGAACTCTTGATTATATTGACAAGGGTAATACTACCCTAAAAGAGGAGTACTATCCTTGCCAATATTAATATTTATTAAGGTGCGATATTTGTAAAGACTGTTCCTTAAAAGGAAACTTTTGGTCTTAATACAATATATTTTACCAAAATTTAGCTAGAAACTCAACACTATGGGTCGTCATGGAATGGGTTATACAATCTTTTCGTAATCTAAAAAGACTACTTAATTAATTCTGGAATAATATACTCCAAAAGTAAACTCAGAACAGATGCTCCAGCAAATATTATTACACAGGTCTTTATCAACTTCCACCTCTTTGTACTCATTTCAATTACTGTCATCTCCACTCCTTCTTTAACAACTGTTTTTGTAGCAATAGACATCTCTTATTTAGGGTAAAAAATTTAGATATCTAATTATGGCAAAAACATAAAAATAAGACTAATGCGTTTGAGGACTTAACTCTTCTAACAAATATGACACAATCCCCTTAATCTCTTCCGCTGAAACCTTTTTCTGTGGATTCGCAGAGAACCCAAGCTTTCTGTGATAATCCTCAACTAAAAGACCGTTCGATAATCTTCTTCTGTATCCAAATTCGTCAATCCTCGATTCATTAAGTTGCTTATTTTTCTCTCTCAAAACCTCTTCAAAAACCCCCCTATCATCCCTCCTTACTCCTTCCAAAACAACAATCAATCCTGCAACCACGAATGTACTTACAAGCAGAGCTCTATCTTCCTTCCATTCCTCAGGAAATTCTATTCCCATGGTTTTTAAATATTCCAGCTTGTCATTGTCATATTTCTCAGCGAAAGAGGTCTCTCCCTCTCCCTTATATACAGGTAATTCACTTGGCAAAGAAATCCTCTCAAAATCCCCTACCGAGAGAAATGCTCCTGTATCCTTCTCACTCTCAACTTGGGGAATTTCATATTCTGAATTCATATTGTAAAAAATATCAAATTAATTACCTCCTATTATACCAATTAACATTAAAGAAAGTACAGTTTGACAACCTTGAAACATATTGGAATATATCTTTCATAGATATATACTAAGGTATGGATATATATAGTATCTTCATCCTCTCTTTCTGCTTTCTAATTCTCTTTGGTTCTCTTCTACATTTCACACATGATTGGATAAAGAAGGGAATTCTTCTTCACATATTCTCTGCATTAAATGAAAGTACATGGGAACACATGAAGCTACTAGTTGCACCAACAATACTGGTAGGTATATTACAATATATATTTCTAAAAGAAACCTATACAACCCTCTTTAATTCCATATTCATACTCCTTCTTGTAGAAGTAATCTCAATCCCTCTTCTATTTGAACCTCTCCGCATACTACTTAAGAAAGTCCCATTCCCAATAACTATACTCATATTCATACTCTCAATACTTTTTGGACTACTAACTCAGTCATACTTCCTAAAAAACAACATATCTCTCTTTTCAGAAGAGGTTGCTCTTCTACTCTCTCTTGGAATAGTTGGAATATTTGCCATATTCTCCTACTACCCTCCAAAGATATTTCTCTTCAAAGATCCCGTTACTGGTAAATATGGAGATGTAAAGGAACATTAAATATTTAATATACCTATGAAAAAAACATTTTTACCTATCCTAGCACTCCTAGTACTTCTGGGAGGAATATATCTAGGATATACATTGTTAAAAGAGAAACCAACACAACAGCAACAAACAGATACCACAGAGGAGATTCAAGAGGACCAAACAACAGGCGTACCTAATCCAGCCTCAGTTTATTGTAAGGAAAATGGCGGAACTTTAGAGATAAAGGAGGAGGAACTGGGACAGGTAGGATACTGTTACTTTGAAGATGGAAGCTACTGTGAAGAATGGGCATACTACAGAGACGAGTGTAACGTTGGTGAAAATATGTAAAAGAGAATTAATTAGGTCTTTTCAAACATTTGTGATATACTCATATCCGTTTGATTAGATTTAAACGAAATAATCGCCTCATATCCATATTAGGTTAAACATTTTTATTTTCATTTACCTCTATAGAACTGAAAATAAAATTAATAAACTTAATAATGGAAAACAATTCCACAAATAAATACGCACGTAGCAACCGTTACGGCAGAAGGAGACCATCATACAGAAGTT
>JAXGWV010000035.1:0-6650 GCA_040773125.1 Candidatus Dojkabacteria bacterium | reverse complement strand
ATTAACGGAGTCAAATACGACCATTGTTAACTTTACCCTTAAGGAACCAGGAGCATCGATAAAGCCAGATGTAAAAGCACAAACCTCTTTGGTTTCTCCTGCTAGAATGCCCATGTTATCCATAATTTTGTAGTATCCATCCTCACGTCCTTCATTTAAAAAGAATTCCCATCTACATCTTATCCTGTCTGCATATTTCCCATTTCCCTCTGCAAGTGCACTGAACATTCTTGGTTCTGATGCTTTGAAGGTGTCTTCTGGTTTAATTATTGTTAACCTTAAGTTATGTGGAATGAGTCTTTCTTGGATTGGTTCTTTCGATTCGGATGTTTCGCTTAATACATCATTTTCATTGTTTGAATCTTTTTGGGAAATGGTTAAGTAGAAGTATCCGGAGAGAGAGAAGATGAAGAGTATTGAAAGTACTACAATAGCCTTATCTCTTTTGTCTTTAATATTTAATTGGGTTAGTAACATAGTAAAGTATAACAGAGATATTGGTTATGTTCTAGATATCTTTTGCCTTCTACCAATTCGTTTTCCATTCCAACTCCTTTTGTTTTAATGTGCTAAAAATCGAAGCATATTACACATCTGAACTAGAAAAAAATACTATGGGGTGGGGTTGAATTTTCTTTATTCTTAATGCTTCCTAATTCGGTACTAGAAAGTGGGAAATTGATAATAGTATGTACTTAATAGGGATATTTTGATATACTGATTTCTGCATATGGAGTGGTAGCTCAATTGGTTAGAGCATCGCACTGTCACTGCGAAGGTTGCGGGTT
Source organism: Candidatus Dojkabacteria bacterium (assembly GCA_040773125.1). Taxonomy (GTDB): domain Bacteria; phylum Patescibacteriota; class Dojkabacteria; order SC72; family SC72; genus UBA5232. The sequence continues at coordinate 5,862 of JAXGWV010000035.1, read as the reverse complement.
CGACCCCCGTCCATTCCGCCATTTTCAACATGTTCCAACAAGACCCGTCCAGTATCTCTAGGAATCCCTTGTTTGCTTCATAAAAATCCTCCTAAATCTAAGTATTTCAAATTCACATCCTGGTGGATGAAAATAGCTCATTTCAGGCGAGTCTTGAGTACCCCACGGTTCGAAGGTGAAAGCCTTATGTAATACAGTAAGATTGGCCTTTTGTTATCTATACCAAATTATTTCTGATATAATTCTTCCTATGGGTATCATATTTGGATTACTATCTTCATTATTCTTTGCATTTGGCTTCACAAGCCTTAAGAAAAGCTATGAAGAATTTCCACCATCTGTAGCTTTTTTCTTCGACATGCTATTTGGTCTGCTGATTTGGATACCATTTTCACTAATACTTGGATTTGATTTCTCTGATCTATGGATTGTATTACCATACGCCTTAATTAGTGCAGTCCTTTCAGAGGCCTTTATCTTTTATATCCTTTCAAAGGGTGAAATCAGTGTTACAGGAACAATATTTGCATCCTACCCTGTCTACACAATTCTGTTTGCAATGTTATTCCTTGGTGAGAGGTTGGACCTACAACACTGGATTTTTGTTATCGTCACAATAATCGGAACAACCCTCGCATCTTTACCTGAGAAAATCACTAAAGTAGAGCTGGAAAAGAAGCAATATATCCTTTGGGCAATTGCTGGTGCAACGGCAGTTGGTATATCCGATACAATTTCAAAAGGTTCTATTGATAGAACCTCAGCTTCAGCATTTCTTTTTGCACTTGCATTAATGCAGGTCCCAATTAGCTTGATCTATTTGAAACTTGAAAAAGAGAATCCATCTCACATATTCAAGTTTGTTAAGGATATTAAGAAATATAAGTACTTAGTACTTGGATCTCTATTTAATGTACTCGGACTTGTTGGGCTATGGTTGGCATTTGAATACACCTTGGCTTCAGCTTCAATTGCTTCACCATTAACTGCAGCATACCCAGGTATCATGATAGTACTTGCTGTAATATTCCTGAAGGAGAGGCCTCGGAAGATTGAACTTGTAGGTTTATCTTTAATCATGATTGGAATACTTGGGATCAGCTACCTATTCGCCTAGATTTCAAAGAGCGACTAGTTATCAATAATTAGCCGTCCTCCATACAGCATCAGCTTCGTTTTAATACCTTCGAGTATTTTCATACGCTCTTCAGGATTTCCGAATTGAAGGATATGAAGTAGATAGTTTTGTATCATCTCATCGCTTGTGTCACTTTGTTGTATTATTCCTGTATTGTGCTTAGTCATCTCTATCCCTTTGTAGTTTGAGTTTTCAATAATGCTTCGAAGATTGTTTACCCTACGAATCTCGTGATCGAAGTTTGCAAGGATATATTCTTTTCTAAGCTTTAGCTGTGGTATTAATGCAATAAGCTGATTTGTCATCTCTTGTTCAGTGATGTATCGTTCTTTGCAGTAAAAATCATTTGATCTTCCCTCTTCATCCTTCTGTGATAATGAGAATCTTTTTGAATTCTCTAGTTGAACTGTTTTAACCGATATTTTGATTAACTTTCCTTTTGGACTGAGAGCTAAGATATCATATCTCTCAGATCTAACCAAGGTTTTTGTAAATACCAAAAAGGAGGCCTTTCGACCCCCTTCTTCACTACTCCCACAAAGCCTCTATTCTGCTATATTGCAATTCCCATTTCCACTATGCTGACCATTTCCTCTGTTTCCTTGGCCATTACCAAGACCCAGTTCAGACCTTATAGCATTAGCCTCCTCTGTCTTACCCTCATGTGCAAGCACATAAGCCTGTGAAAACTTTTCAAACTCCTCTTGTGTATCAATCTTGTTCAACACCCCAGGATTTCTAGCATCTTCATTCATAAGGGAAACCCATCCCTCATAATCCTTCTCTGTCATAACGGTCTCCATTGATGCCTCTCTCTCTTCAGTATGATTAGGACCATAGGTACCAAAATCACCCTGATATGCAATAGCTCGTGTAACACCAACTGTAGTTGTAATACCAACTACAAGAGCTAACAACATTAAAAATTTCTTACTCATAATTAAATAAATGAAAAAATTAAATCAGAGATCTCTAATATATACTACGCAAAGATCCCTAATTTTCTTGCATCCCCTTACCCATACCACCCCATGGACGAATCTCAGATGCTACAAAAATCTTGTCTGTAGTCGCTTCTCCAACCAATTTAACCCTCTCTCCCTCTTTCAAAACAACAACAGGTTTTACATCTGCACCAGTAAAATCTACAACCCAAACATTCCCATTCAGATCTCGAAGCTCCAATTGAAAAACATCTACCTTTTGAATATAACCTGCTAGATACCCCTCTTCAGGTCTCATCCAGACCATGGTCCTAGTGTCAAAAGTACTAGAATAGCAAGGGATATACCTACTAAGCAGGTTGTTAATATGTCCCGCACTTCCAGAAATATATACAACAAAGCCCAAGACTAATGTTATTAATATATTTAAAGAAAGAATCTTAAACGCTGTAAACCTATATCCTCCCTCTGTATGCTTGAAATTGTAATATGCAATCCAGATAAAAAGAGCCGTTAGTAAAATCCAAATAATTGGTACAATGAGAAGAATCCTTTCCCAAAAGTTAGAGACTAAAGATACCTCTGCAATAGCGTCATTATTTGCAAAAAGATAGATTATTATCGATATCCCTACAACCCCTAAAACAAGATTAATACCAAAGAGAATCCACATAAACGAACTCTTTAGAATAAAATGCCACCTTGGTATAGGTTTTAAATTCTCTTTCTCAATTTTCTCCAAAACCCTGTTAATAATATCTTTCATACTACTTTAGCAACTCTTTCAATTTAACTTTCGCCCTACTTATTAGAGAACCTATGGTTCCAGAAGGGATATGTAGAATATCTGCTATCTCATTATATTCCATTCCCTCAACAAATTTAAGGACCATTACCTCTCTGTATCTACTATCTAATTTCCCTAAAGCACTCTCTAGATCACCCTTTCCCTCCCTTTTAATATATTCTTTTTCCAAATCAAGACCTGATGCAATAGTGTCAAATATACTCTTCTCGGGATCATTAGCTATCTCAAACTTCCTGTTTTTGTTTTTCCTCAAGAATGAGACTGCCTCATTATGTGTAATTCGATATATCCAACTGGAAAATTTATACTTAGGATTATAGCTGTTCAAATTTCTGTACCCCTTAATGAAAGCTTCCTGTACAATATCTTGAGCATCTTCTTCATTTACATAGACCATATTCTTAACATAATACAAAAGTCTTTTCTCATACCTCTCAACAAGTGGTCTGTAATTTTTTGAATCTTTTAGAGTTCGCTTTACTAACTCGGCATCTGAGATATTCTTCATATACATACATTCTAACAGAGAACAGCGAAATCTTAAATAAAAACGACAAAGGAAGATATTTGACTTGGTGGAAGAGATGTGAGATACTTAGTTATGGGTATATACCCATTACTAAATTTTTAATATATTAATATGCCTAACTTAGACAATACGGGTCCATTAGGACAAGGCCCTATGACAGGAAGGAGATTAGGATTTCTTCCTAGATTAAGGGGAAAAAGATTAGGTGGCTCACAAGTATGTAAATGTCCAAACTGTGGATATACAGAACCACACACAAGAGGGATACCATGTACAAACAAAAAGTGTCTAAAATGTGGTACACCATTGATAGGAGAATATTGTTAATATGAGACCAAGGTTTAGAAGAAGACTAGGAACACAATTTAAAGATACATACTTCAAACCAAGAGGGATACCTCTTAGGGAGCTTAGCGAGGTTAATGTTACAGATGAAGAGTTAGAAACACTCAGATTAAGATATATAGAGCACTTAGATCAAGAACAAGCAGCTAAGATGATGGGGATATCTCAAAGCCAGTATCAAAGAGATCTTACCTTTGTTATGGAGAAAATTACACAAGCCCTAGTGTATGGATATGCAATATCAATAACCAAAAGACAGCTATAGTATTTCAACCTTGACTGAGATACCCCATCTTGGTATATTTCAATATATGTTGAAACATATTGAGGAAGAAAACATTAAGGAATTAGAGAAGCTACTAGTTACTAATCGTATCAAGATTCTTCGCCTACTCTACAAGAAGGATACCTGTGTATGTCAAATGGTTAATAAACTAGAATTAAAGCACAACCTCATATCCCATCATCTTAAAACATTACAAGACATGGGTTACATTGCAAGCACAAGAAATGGACAGCATATCATATATCACTTAAAAGAATCTAAAAAAAATATTGTTGAAAATCTTTTTAAATTATTAAACATTTAAAAATGAACAAAAAGCTGCTCTTAGTCCCAACCATTATAGTTGGGATACTACTACTCCTCGTAGGAGAATATTTCCTCATTAACAAATATATCTGCAAAGACACACAGACAGAAACCCCTACTCCACAAGCTATGATGTTACTCATAGAGTTCCAAAATACAGATGGTTTGACAAATATGGTTAACGATATGAAAGAGCGAGATGTTAAAGGATTACTCATGGTGAATGGCAACTTCATAGAGAAACACGCAGAAGTTCTCAAAGAAATTCTTAAAACAGGAGTTGTAGAGCTAGCACCATCATATGATCAAGAACCATTCTGGGGGATGTCATATGACAAGCAGTATGAAATAATCTTAGATATGATTGAGAATGCACAGACATACCTAGGAGTAACACCAAGGGTCATTAGTTCTAGATATATGGCATCGGATGAGAATACGGTAAAGGTTGCTCAGGCATTAGGTATTGAATATATTACTGCAAGGGGTACAACAGAGTTAGCAACTACCGTATACAAACCAAAGGAATATGATGTGAAGATAATTTCGGTATCAAATATTGATGTACCTGAGTTTAAATATGGTAGTTTCTGTGATTACAGCTTCTATGAAAGAAACGGATCTCCAGAAGATATGGAGACACAGTACAAAAGAGCAATACAGAACAAGAAGTTCATGGCAGTATCCCATACATATATTGGTGGATACAAAGAGAGATGGAATGATATGTGGCATAGGTTCTGGGATAACTATGAAGTAGATTGGGTAGATTTAGATACTTTGGGAAGTGTAGACAAAGAGATGCCTATGTGGCAGATACCTGTGAACAAGAATGCTCCATATACCCCAGAGAAGATTAGACCTGCAATACCATATGAAGAGGAAGAAAATGTGACTAATCCTTGTAAGGTAGAAGATCTTAATGAGGGAGATTCTGGTGTTGTAGAGAGCAGTAACAATGGGGTAGTAGTTTTCCACAACGGGACAGGACCTATGTGTTTGGAGATGGAGGAATTTTTTAAAGAAAACAATATTGAATACGAGGAGCATTTAACAACAGATACAGATTTTGGGACACAATTAAATGCTTATAAGGGTAGTATTTCAAAAAGTGAGGGAGTATCTGAGAGTTTTGGTTACTACCCTATTATCTTCATAGGGGAGAAAGCATATTCTGGGTTTAGTGAAGAGATTGGAGAAGAGATATTAGGGATGTTGGAATAGCAGAAGAAAATATGTAATCCTTTCGGATATCATTCCATACCCTCCACCAAAATCAATATATTCCAACAAGACCAATATACTACCTATTGAAACCATATAGGTATTTAATCATTTGAATATTATCAAGCATATTCAAGCTTTTACTTCTCATAGTATCATACATATACTTTTGATATAATCAAAAAGTTCTAATAAATTTAAGAACAAATAAAAATGTCTAACCTAAAACATCTTGCAATAATATTAGATGGAAATAGGAGATGGGCAAGAGAGAGGGGACTT
>JAXGWV010000034.1:0-6772 GCA_040773125.1 Candidatus Dojkabacteria bacterium | reverse complement strand
TTGACACCATTTTTCAGTATTTAGAAATCTAATATATGTATTTGTACCATCATCTCTTGTTAGAGACATTCTATCTCTTAATATTTTTGCTTTATCGAATACATTTCCTTTATTTAAGTGGTTTAGTATTTTTTGATATTCCTTTTCACTTAGGGTTATATTGTTAAACTTTTCTAATTGTTTTTTTAGATTAGTTAGTAATGCAGATTCATCTGGTATTTCTGTATATGTATATCCTAATGTATTTAATTGTTTTATTAGATTATCTTCTAATATTTGTTCTGATTGATGCATGATTAGTTTTCCTCTAAATTAATAGTTTCTTCTCCCCAAATGTAGTTAACTAAATCTTTTCCTAGAAATGTAGCTAATTCACCAGATGGTCTGGATTTTCCAAGCACTTTTCCGAGTATAATCCTCCAGTCTCGAGAGGAAGAATATGGATCAATCTTTTGACATACTTTATGAACTAGTTCCTTGGGTATTTTAGTAAATTGTTTATCGTTTATGATACAAGAGATAGCAGATTTTTCATCTGGATTTGATAAATTATTTTGCAAATCAAGTAATTCTCGTTCTAAATCAAGATCCTCTTTAATATAATGTAAGACTTCGTTTGTAAAGAAAAGATTTTCCAGACTATAACACTGAAGTCGCAAATATGGGAGAATATCCGCTGGATTATTTTGAGGGTCATTTTGGTTATCCTTATCTAGGAGGGTTACACCTCGTTGTGTGGGAGTATCTAATACAACTTTTAGTATCTTCTCTGCATTTTTTTTATAATCATAAATATCATTACCATTTGCCTGTATTAATGCTAGATTTTCTAAGTTCTGGGAACGTATTGCCTGATTCCATACCAAGAAATCATCATTTCCTTCTATGATGAGTATCTTTTTACCCAAAATAACAGCAAGAGAAAGATCAATGCTCAACAAATTTGCAAAGATTCGATTTTGACTTAGAGGTATAGTTGATATGGTTTCTTGTTTAGTATCGAAGCAAATAATTCCGACATCTTCGGAGACATTTAATAGGCTTGCAACCAAACTGTTACTGTGAGTGGCAATTATAACCTGAAGATTGAATTGATTCCTTATCTCATTAATAAATATGGCAAATCTGTTCTCAAGATCAATATGAAGATGTGTATCAGGCTCATCAATCAGCAAAATTTTTTCTTCATCTTCCCAAAGTATTGACTGAGTTATTATATCTGTAGCTAAAGAAAAAGCTTCTGCTTCCCCAGATGAGACTTGATCTGCACTAGTTATGTCTTGATAATTTCCGAGTTCATCCTCTCTATAAATCTTTAAGTTATACGGTATTTCTGTACTAAATTCCACTTTGAACTCTGGTAGGAAAATCCTAAACAAATTAGATATATCTTGAAAACATAGGTTACTAGTCTTGATCCCAGAATACAATAAATAACCTCCTCTATTCAAAATCATCGAAGCTCTAGATACAACTCGGATTCTATAATCACGATCAAAATTTCTTTGTCTTGATTGCTTCTTTTGGTCCTCATTATTTTCTTGATCTGCATAGGAAGAGTTGTATGTCATTTCACTTCCTCCTCTCTCAGGAACGATTAAATAATAATTTCTGTAGTCTGTTTGGTAGAGGTTCCTAAGAAAAGAGCTTTTTCCAGTACCGTTTTTGCCAAGAAGAATATTGATTCCCTTTAAGTTTCTTATTGTAACATGTTTACTAACACCATTTAGTAATCTATCTCCTTTAATTTCTTCTTTCATATTGATTCTATATAAACATTTTTTGTAATAATCCTTTTTTAAATAAAGAAATTTGCTTTAAATTGTTCTTTGTAAGTACTGTTAAGGAAGTAATTTTTTCTAAATATTCATAAATTTCTTTTTGCTCTTTTTTACACGGGACTTTTATTTTTATCTGCTTAAATAAATCCATATTAAGGTTTCTTCTAACTATGCTGGCTCCTTGTTCTGAAGAAGTCATATATTCATAAATCATCCTAGGAAGTTTAATAATATATTTGAGGAAAAGTGGATATATTTTTGTTCCATCAACATTAAATATTTTGTAAGAGGGGGAAACTATTCCAGCCTCATATTTTTCATTAAAATTAATATTTCCTAGCCATAGATTTTGTGGGCTAAAAACTATTTGATTCTTTCTAAGAATTTTATAACCAATATTATTCTCGCTTGCTATCTCTTTATTAAAGTATTCTTCTTGTAGAAAGAGTCCATCTTTTGTTGAAGAAAGAATGGGGAATTGATTCTCATCTTTTGTCCTCTCCACATATTCTTGTAGAATCTCCCCCAATCTCTTTTCTTCCCATTCAGGATAATTATTACCATTAATATCTTTAAATCTAATATCCCTATTAAATATCTTTTGCATTACTCCTTTCTTATATATTTCTAATAGTTCTTTCTTTTTATTTAATAATTCTATCTTTCTATCTATTAAAGAAAGAAAAGAAGATATTTTTTGTTGTTCAGGAAGAGTAGGGTAATTTATTTTTAAAGATTTAAGATGTTCAGGATACAGATGAATAACAGAAATACCTTGTGCTAATCTTGCTATATCATACTTCTTCTTATTACTTAGATACAAAGCCAAGAAATATCCATGAAGTGGTGACCTCATGATATTTAAATCTCCCCCTAAGGCAATATTATCTTGATCTATATAGACAGCTGTAGAAATATCGATAGCAGTTTCACCAGAACTAGGGATGATGACATCATTGATTTTGGAGAAGACTAATTTGTTTTTCTCTAGGTTGGTTCTGGAGATAATCTTTTTTGCATGTTCTTTATAGTGAGTGTAAAGCTCTCCATATCTAATACAAGGATATTTCCCTTTTTCTTCTATATCTTTTTTTGAAATATTTTTACCTTTTGAGAAAGAACCTATTTTACCGAGTCTGTCTTGTTTCCATTCTTCTTTAAATTCAGGAAATCTTAATTCTGGTATTAATTTTTCTTTTTTATCTGTTTTCATTAAATATTCCCAATTATTGTAAAAATAGTACTAATTGTATTAAATGCAAGTTCCATAGCATGCTCTTTTGCATATTTCTTTATTTTATTCCAAGTATTAATATCTCTAATCTTATCTAAAAAATCATAGCCATCATATGTAAGACCAAAACACTGAAATTCGTCATTACCAGGTGTTAGGTATTCTAATGCTCTTCCTTTAATCAACCCTTGATCTTTAAGAAGCTTGCAATGGAAAATTAATGTTTGATTATCGTAATCTTCTAATTTATTAATCATTAAAGAACCCTCTTTATGATTCTCTTCTACATATAATAATATTTTTCTTATTAAATCAAAATCTCTTTTCATAAACCACCTTTTTCTATCTTATCCTCTAACATTTCTAATTCTTTCATATCTTCTTCATCTGCTAATCTAGCTTCTATCTTCTTCCTTTTATCATTAAATTCTTCATATCTCTTCTTAACTATCTTTTCCATCTCTTTATTACTAATCTTTCCTTTGTTTTTTAAAAGGTCTTTTTCGTTAAACTGTATAATTTCATCTACATTCTCTTTCCAATATTTCATATCAATATCCTGTCTGTTTTTCACTCTAAGTTCTGCTATTTCTAAGAAGATCGTTACCAATCTATTAAGATCATCTAATTCATTTTTCTTTAGGTAATTCTTAGCTATTGGTATATCCCCTTTTCTAACTATCTTTCCTTGCCAGCTTGTTAATCCCATATTTGGTTTCTTAGGATCTGCTCTAGAAGTAATTATTTCTGCAGCAGTTTGCCCTGTTACTGCGTAGAGTAATTTGTTTTGTGTTTCTGCAAAAAACATTTGAGTTGCTTTATCTGTTTTGTCATAGTCACTGCTAAGTGCAAAAAGATCTCTAAGCTTTTGATAGAATCTCTTTTCCGATGCTCTAATATCCCTAATACGAGCTAGCAATTCATCGAAGTAATCAGGTCTCCCATCAGGATTTTTTAATCTTTCATCATCCATTACAAAACCTTTAATCATATATTCCTTAAGGTTTTGATTGGCCCATTTCCTGAATTGTGTACCCCTTATACTTTTAACTCTAAAGCCAATGGCTAATATCATGTCTAGATTGTAGAAAGTTATATTAAACTTTCTTCCATCTCCGAGATCTGTCAAGTATTCCTTGACAGATGTTTCTTCTTTTAACTCCTTCTCTTTTAAGATGTTTTGAACGTGTAAACTGATATTTTGTTTAGAGGTGTCAAAAAGTTCTGCGATTTGAGTTTGGTTCATCCAAACATTACCATCTTTGGCAAATAACGAGACGGAGACCTTCTCGTCTTCTGTATTGTAAATGATAATGCTTTTGTTATGGTTGGGGTTGATACCATTGTTTTTAAATGTAGATCTTTTATTTTTCCTCCCTAGTATATTTGTTGCCCATATTCTAAATTGAGTCGTTGCTAAAGGGTTTGTTCTATAACCAATGTGAATAATCATGTCCAGATTATAGATTTTTATGGATTTGCCTTTTTTATTTTGAACTTTTGAACAGACTTTGCTTCTTGGAAGTTCTTTATCTTTGAGTATATTATCAATATGTACTTGAATTGTTTCCGTACTGTCTTCAAAAAGTAAAGCAATTGATTCTAAATCTAACCAAAGAGAATCTTTTATTTTGTAAAAGTGAATCGCTGTATTTTTGTTTTTATATGTGATTACTTCTAAATTTGTCATCTATATATTTTACTATTTCTAAATAAACAATATATTAAATTAAAATGGTGTATCTATACCCAATTCATCACAATATTTCTTAATCTCTTTATCTACTTCTATCATCTCTCTATCTATTTCCTTTAATTCTTTAGAGACCTTCTTTAAATCAATAGGTTCCTCTTCTTCAAAAGTATCTACATATCTAGGAATATTAAGATTAAAATCATTCTCTTTAATCTCTTCTAATTTAGTAATATGACTATATTTATCTATCTCTTTCCTATTTCTGTATGTATCAATTATTTTATCTATATCCTCATCTCTTAGGATATTCTGATTCTTTGCCTTTTTAAATTCTCTACTAGCATCTATGAAAATAATGTTATCATCGGGCTTTCTACACTTCTTAAAAACTAAAATACATGTAGGAATAGAAGTACCGTAAAAGATATTGGATGGAAGACCAATAACTGCATCAAGATAGTTTCTATCTTCAATTAGATACCTTCTAATATGACCCTCTGAATTCCCTCTAAACAAAACACCATGAGGTGCAACTACAGCCATAGTACCGTTGTCTGCTAATTGATAGATCATATGTTGTATGAATGCAAAATCTGCTTTACTCTTTGGTGCTAACTTCCCATACTGACTGAATCTTTCATCTCCAAGTTTTAACTGATCAGCTTTCCAATTAGCAGAAAATGGAGGATTAGCTACTACTGCCTCAAATCTAAGATCTAGATGCTGTGGATTTTCTAAAGTATCATCTTGTCTAATATCAAATTTACTATAGTGGACATCATGAAGGATCATATTCATACGAGCAAGGTTGTATGTTGTAGTATTTAATTCTTGTCCATATATCTTTCCTACTTCAACTTCTTTTGCAACACGAAGAAGTAGGGAACCTGAACCACATGTAGGGTCGTATACAGATTTTAATTTTGTTTTTCCTGTAGTAACTATTTTTGCTAATATCTTTGATACTTGTTGAGGAGTATAGAACTCTCCAGCTTTTTTACCTGCACCACTTGCGAATTGCCCAATTAGATATTCGTATGCATCTCCTAGTACATCTATTTGAGCATTTTGTAATTCAAAATCTATTTGATCTAAGCTGTAAAGTATTTTTGATATTGTTTCATTCTTTTGTTTCTCTGTTTTCCCTAACTTTGTAGAAGTAAGATCTATTTCATCAAAAAGATGATTAAAATCTTCTTCACTGTCTGCACCCATTGTACTCTGTTCAATATTTCTTAATATTCTTTGTAAATCTTCTAATATGAAATTGCTTCTACCATCCTTAGAATTTCCTTTCTCTGCTATTTGGCTAAATAGCTCAGAGGGTTTTAAGAAATATCCTAATTTATCTAGTGCATTTTCTTTTACTGCTTCTAAAATCTTTTTTCCTTCTTGTGTATCTTCTTTTATATCTAAATATTTAATTCCATCCTGTTTTAATATCTCGTCAGCATAGAGGTTTATTTTTTCAGAAAGGTATTTGTAGAAGATAAAGCCTAGGATATAGTCACGAAATCCATCTGCATCCATTTTCCCTCTTAGGGTATTTGCAATATTCCAGAGCTGTTGTTCTAGTTGCTGTTTTTGTTCTTCTGGCATACATACATAAAGCCAAGTTAATGGCTTATTATAACTTAAAAGCATTATGATATTAAGAGTATTTTTTCAAATTACCTAAATCTTTTTTGTTATAACTCATAATTTGTATCTAAGTAGAACTTTTTTCGTCCACCACTTCTTAAAACAAAAACCTTTGTGTTGGTTGCTGAAATTTTCAAGATATTGTTTTTACAGAAGCTAGGCGTATACTCTCTTAGGCATCATAAGTCACAAAATTCCTTCAGTAGAATATATGTTAAAATATGTTCCAGAGTGCCATATGTATGCAACCTGTACAGTATCTTGAAAGTTTATTTATAAAGTTTAATAATTGCCCTGGAAAAAACATAATATGCTTAAATTACTTAAATACCTAAAACCATATATATTCCTCATCCTACTTCTGCTAGGTCTAACTTATGCACAAGTGATGGCCTCATTGGCTTTACCTGACTATATGGC
>JAXGWV010000033.1:0-6836 GCA_040773125.1 Candidatus Dojkabacteria bacterium | reverse complement strand
TCTCTTCTTTTGCTATCCCCATATAAACATGTAATAATATAATTACAATATTATGACCAAATTAATAATCCCTCAAAACAATAAAGATCATATAACAGGAAATACAAAAGGAACTGTAACTCTTGTTGAATATGGAGATTTCCAATGTCCAAGTTGTGGTGAAGCATATCCAATAGTTAAAGAAATTCTTAAAAGAAAAGGAGATATATTAAAATTTATCTTTCGTAATTTCCCCCTGTATCAAATACATACTCATGCATTACATGCAGCATATGCTGCTGAATCAGCAGGAAAACAAAATAAATTCTGGGAAATGCATGATAAACTACTAGAAAATCAGGAATATTTAGAAGACAAAGACCTACAACAATATGCTAAAGACCTATCTCTAGACATTAATCAATTTACTAAAGATATGAAATCAGATGAAATAGCTAAAAAGGTAGAAGAAGATATCAATGGAGCTATTGAAAGTGGTGTTAATGCTACTCCTACATTCTTTGTAAACGGTATTAGTTTTGATAAATCTACTGAATTAGATCTATTGCTAGAAGCAATAGACTTGGCAAATAAAGATAAAGCTTGATATTAACTAATATCTAAATCCCGTCTTACATCTTCTTCTACATCTTTAATATCTATCCCAAAATCTTTAAATAAATCCTCCTCCATTCTTTCTCCTCTATCCTGCTTGTTCAAAATATAAGAGAAAAGTCCTTTTAATGGTCTACCACTTTCCTCACCCTTCTTCCTTGATATTAATTCATCTGTCTTCTTAACAATGGTAGCACAATATTGATACTCAAAGTTCTCAGTTACAAACCTATTATCTATTGTAAAAAAACCCTTTTCTTTTAAATACTTAACACTAACCTTCTTAAAATCTATATCCTTAATATCTTGAATATCCTTTCTCATATTAAAAATATATTTATATTGATTATTTAGTAATACAGCAAATCCCTCTTCAAATATATTATTCCAGTACCTATTGTATTCCTCCCGATCCATACCTAAATATTGAGGAAGAAGTATATGAGTAAATTCATGACATAGGGAATCCAACTCATTGGAACGAGGTGGTAAATACTTAGTTAAAACTTCGTAATCAATATAGAGAATATTAATACCCCTAGATACAAAACCAAATTTCTGTTTCAAGTTACTATCTTGAACCCAGAACATCTCCTTATCATGTAGTATCTTTTTGTATAGAACTTTATCAGTAGTTAAAAACATTTTAACTTCCTTAGAATCTATATCAGAGATACTTTCAATTTCTTTTTTTAGATTAGAAAGACGGTAATTTGACATCAGATATACCCCAATATAGTGAGGGAAATAGTATGGCTTTAAATCAGATTCTTTAATCTCAGAAGTATAATATATTTTCAGATTTGAAAAAGTATATACAGTACATTTTTTTAAAGCATTCTCTAATATTCTTTCTTTATCCATTGTTAAATTATACACCCTTTTTCTTCTCCTCCTTAATCAGAGGAACAAACCTAACATCACCATGATCTATCTTAACAATATCATTACCTTTTTTAATCCCCTCCACTAATACCTCATTACCATTCCTATACTCTGGATATATTATCCTACCTCCTTCTTTTAATTGTTCTTTCCATTCCTTAGTAATACCATCTGTGGTAGCAGCAACTATGATACCATCATAGGGGGCTTCTTGTTTATAACCTTTTGATCCATCTCCATATATGACCTTAATATTTGAATATCCTAATCTTTCTAATCTTTCCTTAGCTTCTATATATAGTTCATATACTCTTTCTATAGTTACTACCTCTTTACATCTCTCTGCTAAAAGAGCAGCTTGATATCCAGATCCCGTACCAATATCTAATACTTTAGAATTAGAATCTACTTGTAATAGGTTACACATCTGATTTACTAATGATGGTTGGGATATTGTAGCACCATGACCTATGGGAAGGGGTATATCCATATTTGCCATATGTTTGTATTTTTCTGGTACAAAATCCTCTCTTTTCATTTCGTTAACCTTTCGATTAACATTTTATTATTCTCTATAATATATCACACATACTATATTCTATTTTCCATGGGTTATGTCTTTAAAGAGGGATATTTTTGAAGTAAAACTCAGTAAATATCATAAAAAACTTTTACTAACTTACTCATATCTTAAAACTTCACTTGGCTTTGTTTTTAACGAATTCCTCGAAACAAAATATACAAGTAGAAAAATACAAAACAGAAGACCAAAATTCCAATAAATACTTCCTTTCAAATCAAAATAAATTGTGTCATTTATATCAAACAAATCTGGTCCATACTTATTCATAAATATTGTTATAAAATAAACAAGAATAGATGAAAATATGGAAGTAATCACTGTCATTATTCCATATTCAAACAAAACCATTTTTGTTATTTCTTTTTGTTTAAATCCAACAACCTTGTATATTGCAAAATCCCTTTTTCTTAATAGAGTATCTAATACTGTTGTGGTAACAATTAATATTACACCTGCAAGCAAGGCAAGAGATGCTACACTAGTGGAAAAATTTATTAGAAGCTTATTAGCACTATTCATCAGATCTTCATATTGCAGAGAACTTGTTATAAATACATCAGGAATATCTGAGATGTCTTCTAAAAAAGACCCAACCTCTTCTTCATCCATGATAAACCATACTTCTTCTATAAAATTTTTTCTAAAATATCTATTAAATTCCTCAAGAGAAACAAAGCTATTAGATTGTAGCCCCATTATCGAACTGTATCCTTCTTTAACATCTGTGTAGAAACCCGTAATTGGGAGTTTAATTATTTCCCCTTCATACTCTACTTCTATTACATCATCAAGTTTATACTTATAAGAATCTTTAAACCATAATGGCGCAACCATTCCATATGAGAGTTGTTCCCCTTGAGTAATGGTATAAAACTCAGTTAACTTGGACATATCAGCACCTATGATGGAATCTTGGAAAGGAATTACAGGTTCCTCAGATGGTATCATCTCTTCCTGTACTTCCATATTAATCGAAACTTTTGCTTTATATATAGGAAAATATTTTTGGATATTATCCATTTGTTCTATTCGCTCTATAAGTATATTATCCTTAGGGCTTACCCTATCTGTTACTACATTTATATCAGCCTGTACATCTTGATACCTACTGTCGTATTCTTTCCTCGTTGAGTAAATTAATGTATTAATTAAATTTATAGCCAGCATACCTATAAATATAGCAATCATCGGAATTATAATTTTTTTGTAATTCAATTTTAGATTCCCCCATGCAAACTCAATTTCATCATGCGTTTTTACTTTAATTTTTAGAAGGAGAGAAAATATTAATCTAAATATTAAGGAAAAAATCAAAATTACTATAACTGATAATATAACTGCACCTATCCCATATAGAACGGATTGTGCTAAAAATATGCTAATTCCACAAAATATTATCCCTATGAGTAAAAATCTAGAGAAATTTTTTCCTTTTTCATAGCCTGTTTTTATATAATCTAAATCTTTCATAGCATATGTTGGCTTTATTTCAGAAATCTGTTTAATTGATATATATGCAAACAACATAGAGGAAACCATACTTGCCGCAAATGAAATGATAGCTGCTGAGGTATTAAAATTATTACCAATACTCATAGCAAAAACATCTTCGGCAGAAAGGATATCTACCAAGTAATTGAAGAAAAGGTGACCTAATAATATACCTAAAATACTACCAATTAGAGAGATTATTAAAACTTCTAGAAGAAACATCTTAGTAATATCTTTTTCATTGAAACCAATGGTTTTTAATATACCAATTTCTTTTTTACGTCTGGTAATAATAACTTTTATAGAATTCGCTATTCCGAAGCTTCCTATAAATAATCCTAATATACTTAAACTTCGCATAAAGGTGATATATGTTTCATACCTTTCTTTCTCGTCTTCTATATAGTCATCTACCGTTAAAACTTCCCAGTTGTCAGCAAGTTCTTTCTTTATCTTTTCCTGATTACCGTCTATATAGAAGGTATAACTACCGATATCACTTACTTCTTTGAGTTTCTCAGTATTTACATATACCGAAGAAGTACTCCCTTTATAGTCTTCTGATATTAAACCAATTACTTCTAATTCCAATTTTTTATATAGATCAGTCGATACTAATATGATTGTATCACCTATTTTAATACCTTCTTTATCTGCTAACTTATGTGAAATAATTGCCCCATCTTTATTCTCTAATAATGCCTGCATATCTTCACCTTGGGGATCTAGTTCCATAACCCCCTCTAGTGGATATCCTTTATCTCTGTATCCTACAATACTTAGATATTCTTTTTCATATCCTCTCTCTGAATACAATACGTACTGCTCTGATATTTTAGCAAGAGACGTATATTCGTCTATAATTCCTTCATCCTTCATTCGAATTAATTTTTCTTCTAACTCTGATACCATAGATATATCTGTATATACCTGTACTTCTCCTCCTACCTTGCTTTTCGGTTCTTCAAGGATTCCTTCCATAATTGAATCAGAGAGAGAAACTAGAGACATAATACATAGAGAGGAAAACATAACAGATAAAGATATTATTACTGCAACAATACCTAAATGCTTTAAAGAAGACTTCGTTTTCTCAATAAAGAAATTTGTTTTACTCATCTTTTATAACACCATCTGAAATATATACTATTCTATCTGCTAATTTAGCAATTTCTTGACTGTGAGTAGCCATAATAATTGTTAATTTCATCTCTCTATTAATCTTTTGTATTAAATCGAGAACTTTCTTACCTGTTTTACTATCTAGATTCCCTGTTGGTTCATCTGCTATTAATATCGATGGTCTATTTATTAAGGCTCTTGCTATAGCGACTCTCTGTTGTTCACCCCCAGATAATTCACTAGGTTTATGATTCGCCCTATTTTCTAAACCAACAAGATTTAACATTTCTTGTACTCTTTGATCTATCTCTTCAGAAGTTATTTTGCTATCAGTAGCAAATAATGGCGCTTTAATATTTTGAGTCGCACTCAAGCTTGGAATTAGATTATATGCTTGAAATACTATTCCTATATTTTTATTTCTGAATACAGCGAGTTCATCTTCCGTTTTTTTAGAAATATCTTCATTTGATATAAAGATTTCTCCAGATGTTGGAGAGTCTATTCCACCTAAGATTCCTAAGAGTGTAGATTTACCCGACCCAGAGGGACCCATTATTGCTATAAATTCATCATTTTCTATTACTAAATTAATTCCTTTTAGGACTTCTATTTTATGTTTATTTAATTCAAATGTTTTCGTTACATTCTGTAGTTTTATCATATAAAATGATTACTAAAATATATATAAGTCATTATAACTTTCATCAGCTACATTCACAAACTTCTAAATTGGATTGCAGCTCGTATTATTATCTACTTAAATTAAAATATCTAACTATATTACTTCGTACGAGTTGCAACCACCAACTTACGGTTGTTTTATGTAAACTCAGGGTTGCTATTTCTATATTTTGTCCCAAATTGATATGGGGGTATATCTATATTGGCCATATGTTTGTATTTTTCTAGTACAAAATCCTCTCTTTTCATTTTCTAACCTTTCGATTAACATTCTATTATTCTCTAAATTATACCATCACACATACAATATTCTATTTGTTCCTTGATACTCCAAGAAAGAGATTAGTTTGAAATGGATAAATTATACTTCAGAGATATTTAATAAACAGTTGCTAAAATTCGTTAATGCTTGTTAAGAGTAAGGTACAAATAGGAGAAATTAGAAAAACATATTCTTTTTTAGATGAAAGTGGAATCCTAGTACCACCAAAATCCAAAATATCCAACTTGTTCGGAATTGGATTTATAAAATATTCGAATCCTTTTGAAATAAATCAACTACTTCATCAATACCATGAGCAATTATGCAGTTCTCTTAGGAAAGATGATACTAGGATAGAATTTTCTTTTAAAGGCATTACACAAAAAACCTTACCATTAACACTTCAGGCTTTAGATTTGTTAAAAACATCTCCTAACTGGGAATTTAATTGTGTATATTTTGATACAAAAGATCCAAAATTCAATACACCACAAAATGCAGTCGAACAATGGAATATGTACATTACAAATATTAAACTTCTAATTAAAAACAATCTTGATACTGGAGAGGAAACTATTTTAGTTGCAGATTTTCTTAAAAAACCAAAAGGTAGCAGTAAGAAATTTGAATATATTATGACTGATATACCACAGGTATATAATGTATTACAGGTAATTTCACATGGCGTTTTATTAGTCCAAATGGCAGATCTCTTACTAGGAGGCTTTCTGTATTATGAAGGAGGATATGGTGATCAAGAAGGTTATAAAACAAAAGTAGCAAAAAAAGTAATAGAAATAAAAAAGACAGTAGGAAGAGATAGATTCAATACATGGAAGAGAGATTGGAATAAAAGTAGCAGATAGAAGGGGTATAAATGCAATTTATGCCCTTCGGCCAGAAGTAATTAGCTTCTCAACCTCTGCTATTCATATTATATTATATTATATAAAAAATCAACAGATATTTACTATAAGAGAGAAGAGAAATTGAAGGTAAGTTTGGGATAAAGTTTGTTACAAAAAGAAAAAGGAAGCTGTACGTGCCAACTCCCTTATATGTTCAAATACTATACCCTACTGCACCAATTGTCAATTCATTGTACAGGTTACATACATATGAGACTCTAATTAATTTAAAACATGAGTGCCATATGTTTCGTAACCTATTCAGTTTATAATAGCGTACACATACTTATGATTATAGATATTTAAG
>JAXGWV010000032.1:0-7119 GCA_040773125.1 Candidatus Dojkabacteria bacterium | reverse complement strand
TCGTTCATTCTTCTTACAATGCCATTCACAATTGACTTAGTATTAGTAAATAGCTCCTTTAGAGCTGAATACTCTTCACTTTCCCTTCTCGGTAAAATTGTCTATTTCGCCTGTGTTACAACATCTTCTGTACTTTTTGCAAGACTTTCAAATGAAAGTAGTTTTAAAAAACAGAAAAAAAGTCTTCTCCTTTCCCTTCTCTTGTCAGCATTAATTGGGATTTTCCTTTCTTTAATATATTTTATCATTGGAGAAAAAGTTATCTCTCTATCAGTTGGAGATAGTTATTTAATGATAAATACCTATCTCGGCATTTTTGGTCTGTGTATGACAGGATACTCAATTGTATATATGGTTGCAAACTACTTTATTGCTAGAGGTACTTATTCGTATATTTTAGTTTTACTCTTTGCATCAATTTTACAAATTACACTCTTTTCTACTAGGAACAACAACCTAAATCAGGTAGTTCAAAATCAGGTTATTCTGTATACTTGCCTTACGCTATTAACTATTTTATTCCTTCTATTTAATTTTAGGAAAAACAGGAATGAAGAAAGAAAAAGCACAGAAGGGATTAAGTAAAACCTTAGATGGTTTTAAGGCATTCGCTTTTAAAGGATCTGCTCTTGATATTGCAATAGGTATGATGGTAGGAGCTGCTACTACTACTGTCATCAACTCATTAATCAAGGATATCATCAATCCACCGATTGCAAAGTTAATTTCCGGCATTGATTTCTCTCAAAGATTTTTTGTATTAGGTACTGAGCAGTATGAATCATTGGACGCCGCACAAGAGGCAGGAGCTATAGTAATTACATATGGGAACTTCATTAATTCGGTTTTCACCTTCCTTATCACAGCGTTTGTTCTTTTCCTCCTTGTATCCTGGATTGGTAAATTCAACAAAAGAGAAGAGAAGAAAGAAGAGTCTAAAACAAAAATATGTCCTTACTGTAAATCAGAAATTTCAAAAGATGCAACAAAGTGTGCATTCTGTGCAAGCGATGTGAAGTAAATGGACAATATTGGATTTGAACCAATGACCCCTACAATGTGAATGTAGTGCTCTAACCAGCTGAGCTAATTGTCCTTGAGGTTTAATTATACCTTATCCTTAGGCTCTTGATAATATGTGGGCTGTTGTGAAGCTTGAGGATTTTCTGTCTTTACTCCCTCTAGAATGTCTTCTTCCTTAGGAACTTCAGGTTCAAACTTCATATACTTCCACATGGCATAGAAAACTACAAGAAGAACTGGAAGGAGAATTCCTACTACAATACTTTGAGCAAGAAAACCTGCAACAACACCTAGGATTATGGAAGCTAAGACAATTAAACTCATATTCTTAATATTCATAATCTTAATATACCCTACCATTGTTTTGGAATCAAGATTCACTCAACAAAGCAAAATCATTCGGATGGTATAATGAATGATGGTAGATATTAAATACACACAAAACTTTTACACCAATCAATCCAAAATTTCTAAAATTATTGCCTCTATTGGAATTTCAGAGAATGATATCGTTTTAGACATTGGTGCCGGAAAAGGAGAGATTACAAATGAGTTGGCAAAATACAGTAACAATGTAATTGCTTATGAATTAGATCCTACCTATTACGAAATTCTAAAACATACTTTTCATGACAAGAAGAATGTATTACTTGTAAATGAGGACTTCTCCCTTGCCCCCTTGCCCAAAAAACCTTTCAAAGTATTTTCTAACATCCCTTTCTCTTTAACTGCTGATATTGTAAACAAGATAACAAGCGACGAATCACAACTAAGTGAGGGATATCTATTCATTCAGAAAGAATCGGGGAATAGATTTGTAGGACAACCGAAAAATACACAAATAGCTACTATTCTCTCGTACAGATTCGATATCGAAATTGTTGATACCTTTAAAAGAGAAGATTTCAAACCAATACCCAATGTCGATGTAGTTCTTCTTAAGATTATCAAAAGGAGAGATGTTGGGAGTGATTATTTACTGTTTAAAGATTTTGTAACATACATTTTTAACCAGATGGAAAAGAATGTGTATGGGACTTTAAAAAAATTGTTTACTTTTAATCAATTGAAATATATTAAAGAAGAGTTAAAGAAAAAGAATTACAATATCCCAAGTGATATTCCTAAGGAATACTACTTAAAAATTTTCGAGCATTTTAAAACAAATGGATTAGATTACAGAAATAGAGTTAATGGATATTACAAGATGCATGTTTTTCAACATGCAAAGAGAGAAAAAATAAATAGGACAAATGTAAAAAATGTTTTGTAAGTCGTGGACTTTCATCTCTAGAATGCCAAAAGTAAAAAACTAATTTTATTTTGACTCATAGTAGGAACAGTGATAATATATTGGAAGTATTCTTATGAACATTTTAAAAGTACAGCCTTCTAATAGTATATCTGAAACTGTATTAATATCAGGAATCTCATTGGTATTAGGGATTCTCTTTGATTATTTTTTCTATGACAAGATGCTTGGTATCGCTTTCCCTATATATGTTATCTTTATTGTATTGGGTCTTTTTGCTATCTCTCGTATACATAAAAAGCAAATTAACAAACAAGTGGTTTGGCTTTTAATTCCACTAGTTTTCTTTAGTACAATGGTTTTTGTTCGCACGAGTGCTTTGCTTACTTTTTTCAATGTACTTATTTCCTTGGTACTTTTGTTGTTAATTGCCAAAACAGTATATGAAAGGGAGATTAACAACTTTTTGATGAAAGATTATATTAAGATTGTTTTTCTTCCATTTGAATTCATACAACCACTGCTTCATACTTTGTCCGAATTGTTTTCCTCGCACAAAGTGAATAAGGATAGAAAAACTTTATCACATGTAATAAAAGGTATTCTCATGGCTATTCCTGTAATGTTCATTTTCATATTACTACTCTCTTCTGCAGACTTAATTTTTCAAAAATATATTTCTGATTTAATTACCATCAATATACAACCAGAGACACTCATCAGGATTATCTTCATTTTAATTGTGACACTTATTTTCATTGGTGCATACTCATATGTTTTCCAAGAATTAAAAAAACAAGAAAACATTAAACAAGAGAATACAAAATATATGATTGGGAATATTGAAAGTTCTATTGTTTTGGGTATGGTTAATGTTCTATTCTTTTTGTTTATCCTTGTACAGTTAACCTATCTATTTGGAGGTGAAAGTAATATTTCTGCACAAGGATTCACCTATGCGGAATATGCTAGACGGGGCTTTTTTGAATTAATTGCGGTAGCAGTTATTTCACTGTTATTGCTTTTAACTATTGAAAAACATATTGTTCAAAAAGAGAAATCTCATATTCTAGGGTTTAAGATATTGAGTACTGCAATGATTGTTCAAGTAATTGGGATAATGGTATCTGCTTTTACACGTTTATTGTTATATGAGCAAGCCTATGGTTTTACAACACTTAGGTTGTATAGCCATATCTTTATTATCTTACTTGGTATTATTTTTTGTTTATTGATATACAAAATACATTGGGATAGCAGAGAGAATATGTTTGCATTACGTACTTTTATTTCAATTATTCTATTT
Source organism: Candidatus Dojkabacteria bacterium (assembly GCA_040773125.1). Taxonomy (GTDB): domain Bacteria; phylum Patescibacteriota; class Dojkabacteria; order SC72; family SC72; genus UBA5232. The sequence goes on along the minus strand of JAXGWV010000032.1, from coordinate 3,538 downwards.
TTAATTGGTATGAATCTTCTTAATCCTGATTTGTTTATTGCACGACAGAATATTGATAGATTAGCTACTACTGGGAAAATTGATGTTTTCTATTTAAGTAGCCTCTCTGATGATGCTATTCCAGAGGTGGTAAAAGCGTTGGATACATTAGATGGAGATATGAAAAGTAGTCTTGGATACGAATTGTATTGGCGTACTCAAAAGAATAATGATTTTACAAAGTGGCAATCTTTTAATATATCTAGAGTACAAGCAAAGGAAATTTTAGATTCAGAAGAAAAAGAGTTGGAACAGTATAAGGACTATTACAAAGATAACTATATTGATCTACGTTGAATCAATCACTGTTCTTCTGTCTTTTTAAGTCTAGTATAGTAATCTGGTAATTCATTTAAATGTGCTAATGCAATCTTCCCCGTTAATATTGGATCACTATTAGTAACATTAGTATTAGTATCTCTACTACCATGTTCTAGTTCTACATTCAAACCCATATGGAACTCATTAAGATTAATAATATTCCAATCAATATTTAATTGATCACCTATTCTCTTTGCATCATCTATAGAAAACATATATTAAAAATATTTAAGTTATATAGTATATTATTACTTCTTCTTAATAAATTTATCAATAAAACCATAGATATTAGAAAGGGAGAGAAAGTTCTTTTACTTTCGAAATTTTTGTTTTGGTACTTTTTTTTTATAGAAATAATAGTCTACTCTTTCTTACATGGAACTTATAAATAGAACATCTTCAACCCTATGTTTAACTAAATTCTAATTATGTTGAGTAGATACCCTATTAACATAATACCTAGGATAGTTATTCCAAAAAAGATTGCTAACAATTTCCAATTCATAGCTTTCTTTAAGATTAAAGCTTCTGGGATGGATAATGTAACAGTAGCCGTCATGAAAGCTAATGCAGTACCTAGTGGAATACCTTTTTCTATCAAAGCTTCCATAACAGGTATAACACTAACAGAGTTTGCATAAAGCGGGATACCTAAGAGTGTTGCTACGGGCACAACCCACCACGCTTTTGTGGACAGATATTTTTCAATTAAAGATGCTGGTATATATCCGTGAATTATTGCCCCAATAGCAACCCCTAAAAGGACATAAGGAAAAATACTTTTTGTAATTTTCCATCCATCTATCCAGAAGTACTTTAGAAGTTTCTTTAGCTCTAATCTCTTCCCTTCATTTTCTGTTTCTATTTCTTTTCTAGATTTGAATTTCAAAAGATCAGCATTTACATACTTCTCTACATGTAGCTTTTGGATTAACATTCCACCCAAAACACTAACTACAACACCTATTAGATTGTAGATAATTGTAGTTTTCATCCCAAACATTGCAGGAAAAAGTATTAAGGATGATTCATTGATTAGAGGAGAGGCAATTAAAAAAGTAAATGTAACACCTATTGGTACTCCAGCACTTAGGAATCCAATGAAAAGAGGAATTGAAGAGCATGAACAAAATGGTGTTATTACACCAAGTATAGCAGCTAGCAAATAATCTAATCCATACCATTTACGACTTGTTAAAATGTTTTTTAGTTTATCAATTGGAAGATAATATCTAACTATTGCCATTACATAGTTAATAACAATGAGAAGAAGGCCTATCTTTATACTGTCATACACAAAGAAGTTTATAGCACTTCCTGTATAGGAATCTTTAGCTAAATTAAATATGTCCCCTGATACAAAATCTGCCAAGAGTTGTACTGGATAGAAAATATCCATAATTTAGAAGTTTTAAATTAGTTTATGAGCAACAACCTTCGTCACAATTACATTTGGAAGTATTGGGTTTTTTAAAGTTTTTTCTTGCTTCAATATAATCTTTTATCTCATCTACAGATGGTACTCTTCCAACAGATATCGTTATATCATCAATTAATAAAGCAGGAGTTCCCATAATACCTGCTTCAAGTAGAGCATCCATCTCTGTAATATATTCCACCTGTATCTCCTTGTTATCTCCTACTGCCTTTAAAACATTTTCATGGAGTTCTTTACATGTAGCACATCCTGGACCTAGTACTTTGATTATCATTTAATTATTGTAAAAAGTTATTTAATATCTAAAAACTGAAATATGTTTTCTATTTTATTCTTCCAATTATCTCTTATTACATAGTAGATATTGTTCCCCTCCCTAATTTTTTCTAATATCCCTACATTATGCAATGTCTTTAAATGAAAAGACATTAGATTTTGTGGGATTCCTATTCTATCTGCTAATTCACATACACATATTTTATCTTTGGAAAGAGTATAAAGGATTCTTATTCTGTTAGGTTCACTAATAGCTTTGAGAAGGTCTACAGACTCTTCAATTTTAATATCATCTTTACTATTTTTTTTGTAACACTTATCCATATCTATTATCAAAAGTATATCAATTACGGTTGATATAGTACTACTGGGAAAATGCAATGTCAAATATATAAGGATTTTTAATGGTGGACTATTCTTTCAGATATGGAACTTAAAAATAATCTCTGTTTAGAATATAATCTCTGACATATGCTACAAGTAATTCAATTGCATAAGAAGTATGATGAACTCCAATTAAGATATGGGGACCCTACTCTTTCTTCTATCTATGGTGCAGGTTGTATAGAGAATCCAGAGATGATGTTCATTTTTATGAATCCTACAGGGAGAAATGTCTCTAGTGCTCTTTCTTGGAAAGGTTTAAGAGCTCCTTGGATAGGTACAAAACAGGTTTGGGATATTTTTGAAGGTCTTGGACTGCTGAAATTTGAGATACATTCAACAATTAAAAGCATTAAACCCGAAGAGTGGAATTCTGATTTTGCCAATCAAGTATATGAAGATATCCGAAATAATTCTGTGTTCATTACAAATCTTGCCAAGTGTACTCAAGTAGATGCAAGACCTTTAGGTAATTCTGTTTTTAAAGATTACCTTAATCTAATGTATAAGGAAATTGAAATTGTCAATCCCAAAAAGATAGTGACATTTGGTAATCAAGTATCTTCCATTCTGTTAGGGAAGAAGACAAGTGTAAGTAATTACACGGATAATAAAAAGGAAATATTAAATGGTTACAATATCTATCCTACCTATTATCCTGTAGGACAAGGAAGAAGAAACATGTCATTAGCAATAGAGAGAATAAAAATGATAATGGTGGACGATACAAAAATTCATGGAACTAAAGAGGAGAATATCCATTATAATTAATTTGTTATGATACAATGTAATCGGATGAATAAGGAAGAGATTGAAAATACACTAATTAGTTTAGCAAACAGATATTTCCACACGGGGGTAGAATATAGATTTGGTGGATTTACAAATACCGATAATTTTGAAATAGCAGTATGTTCTGGAGGTGTTATAACTTTTAATAAGAAATATCTGAATACAATTAGAGTTGATCAAGCTGAGAGAGTACTGTTACATGAATTGCAACATGCTAGTAATTGGTCTGCTGTTAATCATGGTGGTGGTTGGCATGCTAAAGAATTATATTCCTTTATTTTCCATCCT
>JAXGWV010000031.1:0-7298 GCA_040773125.1 Candidatus Dojkabacteria bacterium | reverse complement strand
TATTGGGCAACTTCCTGAGGATATTAAGAATGCTGTTTTTGGAAATGTTGGTTCCCTCTTTATTACTAGGTGTAGCCCTGAGGATGCAAAGTTCCTTGAGACACCATTTGAAGGCTATGTGACAGCCACTGATATAGTTAATCAATCGATGGGACACTGGTATACAAAACTATTGAATAATGGCTCATATCCCGCTCCATTCTCTTTGATTAGTACATATGGCCCAAAGTTCCCCGATTCAGGTTTTGATTTACCTGTTAACAAGGAAGTATCAGGTATTATTAAAGAGATGTCACGAAGAAAATATGGTAGAGATGTTAATGTTGTTGCAAATGACATTCGTATAAGGGCACAGTTGGATAGGAAGAAAGAGCAAGTTCAAAATCCAGCTCCTGGGTTTCCTCCAATTTTTTAGGTCTTCTAAAAAGAGTAAAGTTTTGATAGAATGTTGGATTAATGGGAATATAGCTCAGGTGGTTAGAGCGCGGTTCTTATAAAGCCGTGGTCGGTGGTTCGAGTCCACCTATTCCCACCACATATAATGATTTCAATGGTGGAATACAAAGTATCCCAATACAAGAAAGAGATTGATAAAAGACTTAAATATGGGGGATTTTTCTCATTGCAAAAATTTTCTAAAGTTCCTTAAGAGCTTTTTCTTCTTTCCCAACACTCTTGAGAATATTTAAATACTTCTCTGTCGTTGAAAGTCTCTTGTGCCCTACCAATTTCGACACAGTAGGTAAACTTACACCATTGGCTAAGTGGTGGGCTATAAAGGTGTTTCTTAGGTCATTAACTTTTGCATTCTTTATTCCAGCTTTTTCAAAAGATTTATCTATAGCTGTCCTAATATTCCTAACTAAAAGTGGTCTTCCATTCTTAGTAACAAACACAGTATCATCCTCTGTTTCTGGTCTTACCAAAAGGTAATCATCTAATGCTTTCTTTGCTGATTTGTTTAAAGGCACCTTCCTCGAAGGATGACTTCCTGCTGCTTTAATGTAAAGAAAGTCAATCTTTCCATCCTTAGATTTTCTGATATCATCTAATGTTAATGCTGCTAACTCACCAATCCTTATCCCCGTCTGAAGTAAGATTTCAACAATGGAATAGAGCCTAATATCAACCCTACTTACATCTCTCAAAGCTCTGTATTCCATCTCTGAAAGTACTCTTGGAGGTTTGAGCTCAAATCTTGGGTGTGCTAATTTCTCTGAAACATTGTCTTGGATATAGCCATGATCGAGTAAGTATCTGAAGAAGGTTCTGGTGCTATTAATTTTTCTAGATACACTTTTAGGTGTGTAGTTATTATCCTGTAAGTTTTGCCTATATCCCTCAAGGTCTTCGATTGTAACCTTGTCCAATGAATTAATTCCAATCTTGGAAAAATAGTTTAGCAGTTGCTCTATGTCTTTTGCATATGCGATGACTGTAGATTCTGAGCGGTTTTTTGCCTCTAAATCTTTTACAAAGAGGTCTGCTTTTTCCTTAAAATTAACATTATTGATTTCGCTCACGATTACTTTTTGCTCAATTTAAGAGGCATTTGTTTAATATAGAGTAATTATATCACCCCTTCCTATGGAGAGCAATAGTATTTATATATGGGTCGATTATATTCCAAAATGCTCTGGTCTCTTTTCCCTTTTTGAGATATATTTGACTAATGGATAGGGTAATTTACAAACCGAAAAAAGATTTCATTTCTAACGAAGGAGAATCTGCCAAGAACCCAATAAATTCTGTTATGGGAAATTCCTTAGTAAAGGTTATATTAATAGGTATTTCCCTATTCCTTTTTTACAGTATTTACAATTCGGTAGTAATTACATATCAAAAGATAGAGATTGCAAAGCATGCAAGAGAGGAAGTTGATAAGCTTAGATTGGAGAATTTGAAATTAGCTCTTTCTCTTGAATCTATGAGTTCACAAGAGTACATAGAAGTCCAAGCGAGGGATAGGTTAAATTTCTCTGGTAGCAATGAATATATATTTGTAATACCTGATAGTACTCTTAAATCAGTCCAGGAACAGATAGAGGTGTTTTTTTCTGAACCAAGTGTAAGTACGGATACTCCAGTACACGAAGTATGGTTTGATTTCTTAAAAAACGGTATTTGAATACATTAAGGAAAAAGGATATAATGACAAAATATCGTATACGCGGGGTAGAGCAGTGGAAGCTCGTTAGGCCCATAACCTAAAGGTCGTCGGTTCGAGTCCGACCCCCGCAACCATTTCTTCCAATCTATTTATATTAGACAACCGATTTCTTTGCAGATTTCTTCTTTAGGTAGAAAATACATTGTCTATTGTAAAATCATATTTATCGAGCTACCATTGACTGGTAAAGGATATATAAGTTTATTATCAACATAATGAAAATATCAGTTATATATGATTCTAAGTTCGGGAATACCCAGAAGGTAGCAGAAACGATAAAAGAAGTTGTTGAAAAAAAATATGAGGTAAAAGTAATCCATGTTACTGATGCAAAGATTAAAGATATTGAGAGTGCAGATATGGTGATAATTGGCTCTCCAACTCATAGGGGAAATGTTTCAGAGGCAACTAAGGTTTTACTTAATATGATTCCTAAAGATTCATTAAAGGGTAAACCTTTTGCTGTGTTCGATACTAGTGTTGCTTCGTATGGGCAGAATATTTTTATGAAAGGTTTTATCAAATTTTTCGGGTATGCAGCACCTAAAATGGCTAATATCTTAAAGAAAAGAGGAGCAAAAATAGGGTCAGTTCAATCTTTTTTTGTAATGGGAATGAAAGGTCCTTTGAAAGAGGATGAAATTGAGCGAGTTAAAAATTGGGCTTCAAGTATAATTAAGTAATATGATAACAGTTACTGGATATATTAACCCCGATATTGACTGTATTGCCTGTTCAGTAGGTTATGCAGAATTTCTAAAACAAGGTGGGAAAGAAGCAGGGGCTGTTTTTTCTGGTGATATAGGTAAAGAATCTGAATTTGTAAAAAGATATTTAGGATTTTTAAATATTCTTCATGTTGATGGTGGTCTAGAAAACAATCAGATTGTACTAGTTGATACTTCAGATATTAGGGCAGTAGACCAAAGCATTAGAAAAGAGAATGTTATTGAGGTAATAGATCATCGTAGGCTAGCATATCTTCATGATTTTCCAAATGCTAAGATGCAAATAGATTTAGTAGGCTCTTGTGCCACATTAATAACAGAAAGATTCTATGATAATGGTATTATCCCCTCTAAAGAATCTGCCATTCTACTTTTCTCAGCAATAGTATCTAATACTGTAAATTTTATGAGTAGGGTAACAACACAGAGAGATAAGGATATGGCACTTTGGTTAAAGAAATACCTAGATATACCACAAAACTATATTTCAGATATGTTTGAGTATAAGTCAGATATCAACAAAAAAAATATTGAGGAGGTTCTAACAGAGGAATTTAAACAGTATGCGATAAATGGAAAGAAAATTGGTGTTGTTCAGTTGGAGATAACCGATGCAGTCCACAGAGTTTTGATGCTGGAGAGTGATATTAGGAAAATACTGAAAAAAATAAAGGATGAGAAGCATTTAGATTATTTACTTCTATCCTGTGTAGATATCATAGATGGGTTTAATTATTTCTTAACAAATGATTATGAATCTTCAAATTTCTTTGAAAAGGCACTAGGTATTAATGGTGTTTATAATGGTGTAAAGACAGATGGTATTCTTATGAGAAAGGAGATATACCCAAAACTGGTTAAATATCTGGAGGAGAGAAAGTATTGATTAACAACGTTTCTAGTGTTAGAATAGCCCTTGTTTAATTGTTAACCATCACCATATGCCAGTTACTGCACAACCTGTTAAAGGAATGTATCTTCTAGAAGAGGGTAGAGTTTTTATCTTGCAAGATAGGAAATTGAAAACTCAAGGAAGGCAAGGTGGTTTGATTATACTTAAGATGAAAGCTTTGGATACTGGGCAGATTGTAAGTAAGACTATTAAGGCTGGGGCAAAAGTTGAATATATCGAGCCAGAAACGAAGGAAGTACAGTTCCTTTACTCCGGAGATGAAGGTTCTTTCTTTATGGATTCCGAGACCTATGAGACTATCATGATTCCTAAAGATGTTATCGGAAATTATGTGCAATTCCTTAAAGAGGGGGAATCAGTATTGGTTATGGTTTTTGATGGGAAGATTCTTTCAGTTAAAGAGCAACCTTCTGTATCTCTTAAAGTAGTTGAAGCGAGTGAAGCAGTTAGGGGAAATACTTCTAACTCTGCAACTAAAGAGGTTGTTTTAGAAACTGGTTATAAGGTGCATGTTCCATTATTCATAAAAGTAGGGGATGTGTTGAAGATAAATACTGAAACAGGAGCTTATTCTGGGAAGGCTTAATATACGGAAATAATTTCATGTACGAAATACTAGAACAAGAACAAAGTGTATCGGTCAAAGAAAGAGAAGCTAAAGAGTTCTGGTTCTATAACGATCCTCTATACCAACTTTGCATCAATCTCTCTTACCTTAATACATCTAATAATGAAGCATTTGGTTCAATTCTAACTCAGAAAATTAATGGTGTTGAAACAATAGCAGGTGTAGGTTGGAATATGTTTGTAGGTGGAGAGACAAATATGAAAAGGCAGGGATACAGTAATCATGCAGAGTTTCAGTCTATGATTCTTGCAGAAGTTCTTGGTTACGATGTTTCAAACTCAGATGTTCCTACCAATATATATTCTGCAGGGAGGCTAATTAAATCAGATCTTCTTTTTCTTCACCCAGAAGGTCAGAGATTTAGTTGTACAAAATGTACAAGTGCGATAGAGAAGGTGAATCCAAATATTCATATTGTTACTCCCTCAGCAGTATATGGTTGGATGGATACTCCTCTTTCAGAGGCACATGCGAGTTCTTTGATTTTTAAACAAAACAGAGTAAAAAGAGATAATAGTTTAGATATTGCGGTAAGTATTTCTGGTTTAAATCCTCAAAAAACACAAGATAGAATGGATAACATTGTTTTTAGAGTAGAGCAAAGTGGTATTTTAATAGATGAAATCGTTAAAGAAGTCATTTTGGGAGATTATGAGAATATTTTAAATCTTCCAATTCAAGAAAGGAGAGCTCTTGTTGAAAACATCTTTGGATCTTTAATGTAGTTTCCCTTTTCTTGTGAGCATAGAAAACTAGTTATCATACCTTTAATAATTGGTAAGGCAATAATATCTTTGGTATAATCAATACGATTGGTGGGATAGCTCAGTCGGTTAGAGCATGGGATTCATAAACCCAAGGTCGGTGGTTCGATTCCACTTCCCACCATACATAACAAGTATATTCGTGTGTTATCTAATTTTGACTATTTATATAATGGAAAATAAAAGAAAAAAACAGGTTAATGAGAAAAAAGACAATGTATTTGTCGTAGATATTAGGAAATTACCTAAGGGAAAAGCATTTAAAATTCCTAGCTTTGGTGTTCTTCTCCTAATTACTTTGCTTCTCACATCAATTGTGTATTTGTACAATATATTCTCCTACAAAGGGGAGGAGGTTTCAGTAAGTAAAATTGTCTCGGAGATCTCAGAGAAAAATTACGAGAAGATAATACTTAGGGATGATATGGTTGTAATCGAGCAGAAAGATGAATTAGATGGTAAGCCCATTGTAACTAAGAAATATGCAATGATTCCTGTTAAAATGGACTTTTACCAAACACTCTCTGATTCGGGCATTGATATTAAGGAGTTAGGAGATGATTTCTACGAGCCAAAGGTTGGTATTACCTTCGGAGACATTATCACTCTTTTCTTCTTTGGTTCTGTTCTTGTTTTTGGATATATGATGATGAAGAATATGCAAGCTTCAGGAGGTAAGATAATGGATTTTGGGGAGAGTCAGGCAAGATTACTTTTTGGGAAGAAGACGGGGATTTCCTTTGATGATGTTGCTGGTGTAGATGATTCAAAACAGGAACTTACTGAAATAGTGGATTTTCTTAAAAATCCTAAGAAATACAGAGATTTAGGTGCTAGAATTCCAAGAGGAGTACTTCTTGCGGGTGCCCCAGGAACGGGAAAAACACTTTTAGCAAAAGCCGTTGCAGGGGAAGCAGGAGTTCCTTTCTTTCATACCTCTGGTTCTGAATTTGAAGAGATGCTTGTTGGTGCCGGAGCATCGAGAGTAAGGGATCTTTTTAAGAAAGCAAGAAAGGCAGCTCCGTGTATCATCTTTATCGATGAAATTGATGCTGTGGCAAAAAAGAGGGGTACTGTACTTCATTCTGGAGCAGGTGAGCAAACATTAAACCAGATTTTGGTTGAGATGGATGGATTAGAAGATAGGGAGAATGTAATAGTTCTAGCAGCCACAAACAGGCCTGATGTACTTGATCCAGCAATTTTGCGACCTGGAAGGTTTGACAGGGTAGTTGTTGTCCATATGCCTGATGCTCAGGGTAGAAAAGAAATTCTTGAGGTTCATGCAAAGAACAAAAAATTTGCAAAGGATGTAGATTTAGGAACTTTAGCGAAGAAAACAATTGGATATTCCGGAGCTGATTTGGAAAATATTTTGAATGAAGCAGCAATAATGGCAGCACAGGATGGAGACAAAGAGATAGGGCAGGATGACCTTGCGGAGGCATTTCTTAAGGTAAAACTTGGTAGAAAGAAAAGCCCTGAAAAGGAAGAGGAGGATCTAAAGAAAACTGCGTATCATGAGGCTGGCCATGCAATTGTAGCTAAATTTACTCCAGGCTCAGATCCAGTTGAGCAGGTTTCAATCATACCTCGAGGAATGTCAGGAGGTGTTACTGTATACTTACCAGAGAAGGAGAGAAAGACTCTTTATAGAAATCAAATGTTGGCATGGTTAAGAAGTGGTGTTGCAGGGAGAGCAGCAGAAGATTTGTTCTTGGATGATATTTCATCAGGGGCATCTGCGGATATTGAACAGGCAACAGAGTTGGCAAAGGAGATGATAATGAAATATGGAATGAGTGAAAAACTTGGGATGGTGAAGTATGGAGATCTAGACGAAACAACTCATCTTGGGTATTCATATGGAGGTGGAAGAGATTTTAGTGAAGAGACTGCAAAAATGATTGATGCAGAGGTTAAACGCTTAATCAGCGAAGCATATGAAGATGCTAAGAAGGTTCTCACAGAGCATAAAAAGGACGTAGAGAAATTAGTAGCTGTACTGATTGAGAAGGAAGTTGTTACAAGAGAAGAATTTGATGCTCTCTTTGAGTAGTTAGTGTAGAATACAGTATGAACTTAGTTAAAACAT
>JAXGWV010000030.1:0-7355 GCA_040773125.1 Candidatus Dojkabacteria bacterium | reverse complement strand
AATAGGGATTAGTTAGTTACCGGAACCTGTGCAATTTTTTGCGCGACGATATCTCTAGCTCTATCACCACTACTTATCCCATCACTTACACTCCCATCTATTTGACTCGGAGTATAACCACGCCCGTCCCAGATATTGTCAATTTGTGGGGTAGTTTCTGGAGTCTTAATCAATGCCGACTGAGGTGATAATTCTTTTGCGTCGGGAGTTTGTGGAAGAGATTTTACTTCTACTTCTATAGGTGCAACACCATCCGAAGGAAGCCTTTCAGCAGGATTCTCAACTCCGTAATGTCTTTCAATTCCTGTACTAATTATTTCACTCATAGTATGTATTATACAACAAATTTACGGTTTTCGTAAAGTAATTCTCTATCTAAATCTCTTTCCTTCTCTCTTTGTTTTTTTTCATACCTTTTTCTTCCTCGAGCATATGCCACTTCTACCTTAACTAATTTCCCTTTTGTATAGATTGATAAAGGTATCAAAAGAAGGTTTTTAGATTTTAGTTTGCTAGCTATTTGTACAAGTTCATGCCTTTTTACAAGAAGCTTTCTTGATCTTCTTGCATCATAAAATTTATCTGTACTATATTTGTATTGAGGTACTTCTGCATTTACAAGATACAAATCTCCATTTATTATCCTTACAAAAGAATCTGTAAGATTCGCCCTCCCCTCCTTTATACTCTTTACTTCAGATCCAGTTAAAATTATACCAGCCTCAAAAGATTCAATAATCTCATAATTGAAAGTAGCCTTTTTGTTAGAAATTTTCATGCGCTATTATACTACAAAGCAATTTTCCAAACTGTATTACCATCTAAGACGTATATATTTTCTTCTTTGTAATCAACAACAAAATCTTTTACATTCTTGAACTCTTCTTCATTACCACCTCTGTATTCATACTGTTTAAGTAGTAACAGCTGATTTGGATGTCGTAAGTCGGCCACACTTTCTTGTGGCTTTTCAAACCTTAAGAATCTTCTTCCTTCTGAGTCAAACATATATAGTCCACTATCCATACTGTCAGCATATGTGTAACCCTTTGTAATTTTTCCTAGACCACCAGAAAGTCCCGTTATACCTAATTCAGAAGGAACTTGTCTCTGTTCCACCGCACTCCAAATATATCGTAATATTCCCTCCTCAGATTGAACAAAGAGGTATGTGCTAAAATCCCCATGTATATCTTTCGCCTTCTCAAAAAGAGGATTCTCTATATATTTATTTAACATTGAGTATCTATCTCCATATACAGCAGTTGATCTCAAAACCGCTTTTTGGGTCGAAGAAACAAGATATACATTATCGTTGGCAGTAAGTATTATCATATCTTCTATTACATCGTCCGGAATATCCCTTCCGAGAATTCCAGGAAGAGAGATAAAGCTACCAAGTGTCCCATCCTCAGCTATAGGAGATTTAAGAACTCCAGCATCTTTGTCATAGACAAAAATTCCTCTCTCACCCACAGAAACATACTGAGGAATTTTTATTAATTTCTTTTCATCAGGAATAACTTCTACTGTGGGAGTCTCCTCAATGAGAATCTTGTAAACAACCTTCTTCCCTTTATCTGTTAACAAAAGATACTCCCTATTATTTTTGTCCATGTATTTATCAATATCAACCAAATCAACCCCTTCTCCCATAGAAGACAAGCTTGGATTAATATATACAGAAAGGTTTTTCAGGTCTGAAGAAAAGCCCTCCTTTTTAAATAACTGATCTCCTAAAGAGTTAAATCTCTCATTTACTTTCTTCTCTCTCTCAATATCTTTTTCTCTTAGTGGAGAGGGGATTTCCTTAAGAAGATTCCCAGCTTCGAAATATGCAACCTCAGCACTACTTTTATCTGAAACAATATTCTGTTCTGTTTTGTCTAAGAAAGTATCAATCTGATCAAACTTTTGATTGGCATCTTTGCTTAATTCATTTGCTTGCTTTGTCTTAATTGAGAAGTTTACTCCAAAGATAATCAATACAATTATCAGGAGAATACCCAGTACTATCTTAATTCTTTTCCCTCTCAAGTCCTTTACCTTGTAATCGTCTATTCTTACTCCAACGGTTTGAGCTGTTCTTCTTGGCTGTTTAAAACTAATCTCTGAGTATTTTGACATTACTTTTTTAAACCATCTTTTTCTAGCGAGAGCGAGCGAAATCTTCTGCCAAAGCTTAACGAACAACATCCTTATAGATTCCCATATTTTCTTTAATATGATTCCCACCTTGTAGAAGAAATTTTTAAACTTCCCTACTGTTTCAGGAGATGGTTTAATTTTCTTACTAAACTCTGAGGCCTGAGAACCTGCTTGAGTAAAGGTTTTACCAATTTTTTTAACATTATCATTCACTTTTAATTTGCCAATCTTTATATCCTTTATGCCAAATCTTTTCTTTTCTTTCACAGCCACCTCATCGACTTGTTTCTCAACAGATTCTTCTTGAGAAGTTGGTTTAGTTTCTTCTTCTGTTTCTGGTTTTAAAGTTTCAACAATTAATGAAGGTGCTTCTTTTTTCTTTTGATTTACAAAGGAAATTAAAGCATTATCACCTTTAAGATTTACTCCAATTTTTGTAATTTCTCTAGCAATTTTCTTTTGCTCCGAGGCAACAACAATATCTGCTAAGTTCTCAGAAAGAATACCTTGTGTTGACAGAAGAAGAGCTTCATTTTCTTCAAGTAATACTCCAGCTGTGTTTGCCTCCTTTTTCTCCATTATCTCTGCAATGTTTACAGCTTTTCCATCCTTAATTACATAAATCTCACCCTTCCCTATAGAACCAATATACAAACCCTCTTTTTTCACCAAACAGATAAGGATTGTTAAATCAATTTTGTTCCCTTCAACATCTTTGTCTGACTGTACTAAGTTTCTTAATTTGTTAAACCCATCAGCTAAAGCCGATTTCATAGATTCGTTTGTTGTCTTTTCGTGAGAGTAAAGATATCCATCTACAAGACTGTCTAATACAAACTTGGATAACCTTTGAAAGGGAAGTTTCTTAATTGAGGACATTTTCAAGATTACATATATATCTCCTTCTTTACCAGATTTTTCCTTTCTAGAATCAAACAGATTTACATATGTAGTTACATATGATTGTGAATCCTTTTCGTTTGATATGTATTGCTGAACAGTAATTTCCATATATTAAGATAATATTAAAAAGAGTAAGGCAAATAAAGAGAGGAAGAGAGAGCCTATTAGATAGATTACAACTACACTCTTTATCCTTCTGTTTTCATGCGTGACAAAAGTATCAGAGAGTATTCTAATTCGAAGATAAAGAATTAGTGCAAAAAGAAGGTTTGCAATTAGCAATAGTATGAAAGGAATTTTAAGTAGAGGTAAGATATTTAAATCAAATGTACTTACTTCTACCTTGTCTATACTGTTCAATATTTCATTTGCATCCATTAAATTTCTCCTTTCTTCTTGGATTCAAGCAAATCCGAAAGGATGTCTTGAACCTGCTTAGGATTGTAAATCCCTTTAAATTCTATCTCTGACTTAGCACCAGCTGTTTGTATATATATCGAACCAATATCAAACAAACTTGAGATTACTCCGACCTGTTTGAATGTAATGTCTTCAATTCTCTCTAATCTAGCCTCAGTTGTCTTTTGAAAGAATAGAGTCTCAAAATCCATATCAATTACTCTTTGATCAGTTATGATATTAACACCATAGAACCACCTTACATATTGATATATTAGGAGTGTTGAAGATATTAAAAGGAATGCAAGAAAGAGAGCAAATGTAAATAGCCCATTTTGGGAAAGATCTGGAATTATTGCTGAAAGAATAAATGGAAGTAGGAGTAGCAAGATACATTCTAAAATTGTTGGAAGAAAGAATTGCCAATGCTTTCTTAGGATTAGAACAACACTTTCATCATCTTCCTTACCTAAGAAAGATGTATTTCTAGGAAATGGCATAAATGAACTACCCTTTTCATTCCTAAGATGCTCAATGAATGTTCTATCTATTTTTTGGAATTTTTGTGGAATATTTACATCTTCTACTTTATTCATAAATTAGAATAACATAATTTATTGATTTAGAGTAGCTTCTTGAGTATGTCTATTTCTTTTCTATATTAAAGAAAGCATAAGAAGATTGTTGCTGTATTCTCATATGACCAGGAGCCATTTGATTGTATATATCTTTGAATGCTAAACCTGGTATAGAAAGAAGTCCCCTATTGGTTTGAAAATATACATTTTTGGTTTGTCCATTTTCAAAGGAAGCATATACAGAAGATATTGAGGTAACAGGATTTGATAGTAGCCCCTGTAATTCATCTAAACTGTATGGAACTTTATCTGTTCGACCGAAGTCATTATCTCTTGCCCCTCCTGGACATCTTCCATAGTCACTAGGAAGTAGTCTAGATTTGTCAGGAGTACTCCTTAAACCCATATCATTTTTAACAAGATAGGCATTTAAAATAATTGCCATTTCTGAAGGAGAAAGATATGGAGAATGTCCACATGTTTCTCCGGAGTATCCAGATCCATTAATATACCAAGATCTGTAAAACCAGTTTACTCCAGAAATCTTTTCCCAAGCATCATTATACCAGTTATCACCATTACCACTCTGTGTGTCCCAACCGACCCCACTACCCCAGGCACCATGTACTGCTGCATATTCTGACATAACTGCAGATCCACTCGAGTCTACCAAGATTTGCCCTCTAGTTTGTTGAACAGCGGTTTTCCATGCACCAGTTTTAAGTGGAGTGTTAAATACTTGACAGCTTTGTGATGTACAAATAGAGTTAACAAGCTTTTTATTTACCAATCTTCCATTACCATTATTAACGTACCATACCGCGTAAGTTCTAGCAACAATTGCTTGAGCTTTCAATACTTCGAGATTCCAACTCTCCGGCATCTCCTGAATTCCTAAGAGATAATAATCTTCAAACGAAAGAGAGCCAAAATTATCAACGTTTATATTCTGCATTATAGGTTGAGGTATCCCATTAGATGTTACTACTCCATTTGAAATTCTTGTTCCGGAATAGTAAGTATCCAATAATATATGTTCAGTAGTTTGCCCTGCATCTGCTCTCGCTTTTGCTCCCCACTGACTCATACCATTTCTATGTGTATATGCACCTATGGAGAATACACCAAAATACCCTGCTGGTGCTTGAGAAATTGAAGTTCCAGGAACAGTACTCGTACTACCACCAGAAGAAATGGTTCCTGCACCTCTAGCAGCTATCAAAGCTGCCTGTAATTGAGAAACTTTCTTGTTTAAATCCGTAATCTCAGCACTCAAACTACTCTTCTGTGAATACTGTTTACTTAATTCTGCTTCTAATTTAGCTTTCTCTGTAGCTAACATAGCCAAAGAATCATCTAACTCTTTCTTCTGTGCATCTAAAAGTGCCTTCTCAGAATCTAACAACTCCTTTGCTTCAGCTAAAGAACTAAATTCTCCACCAATCATCTCAACTTGAAGTCTCAAATCTGAAACAATATTCCTTTTAAGGTAGAAATTTCTAACTAAGTCAGACCAATCAGAAAGAAAAAAGGTTGATACTCGATTTCTTGTTTCCATATACAACTCTGCAGAAACCAAATCTAAGGTATCTTTTAGATTACTTAGTTGCTCTTGCTTTGCTTCTATCTCTTTTCCTTTCGTTTCAATCTCAGAATCCTTCTGAGCAATAGTGTCCTTAACCTTGTTAATTTCATCAGTCATTAACTGAATCTTCTGACTTAGAGTTTGGTTCCCTCCTTTAATTTCTGCTATCCTTTTCTCAATATTACCCAATATATTCTCTTTCTCTGCAATCTTTTTAGTACTCTCCTCAATCTCTTTCTCAAGATCTGTAACTGTTTGTGAATATGCAGGAGCATTGAAAAAGAGAAAAATTCCTAAAAGAAAAACAACGGAAACAAACATATTCTTTTTGAATTGGGGCATACCTTTCATTATCCCGATTATACCATTATCTCAAAAAGATGTTTTGAGTAAGTTCAATGATATATGGGAGAAAGACAATAAGGCCAGTAATGATTGAGAGAAGAGCACTTACTAGTACTGCACCAGCACTAACATCTTTTGCATACTTTACATTAATCTTAAAATCCTGGCTTACAGTATCACACAAAGCTTCAATTGCACTATTGATTGTTTCAGATATTATGACCATGGAAATTACTAAACTGAGAGCAATCCATTCAAAATGAGTTACCCGAAAAAATACCCCAGCGAGTATAACTAGAAGAGCAATGACAAGCTCAATCCTAAAGTTCCTTTCGTTCTTGTAAATTAACTTAATACCATTTCTAGCATAGCCTTGACTCTTAAAAAAACTTTCTGATTTGTAAGAATGGTTTTTCATCTTTATGCTACTGCTTCAAGAACTGCTCTTAGGATGAGAGAGACAATGGTTACAAAGATAAGACCGATAATTGCCCATTGAAGAGTACCCTGAGCTTTTTTTACTTTATCAGGATCCCCTGCAGATATCATCCACATATATGCTCCATATACTATGAAGACAAAGGACAATAATCCAGCAATTGGAAGTAATCTACTAGTAATGGTATTTATAAGGTTGTCTATTGTCTCTGCATTAATTTCTGGAGGCCTCTGGGCATACACCTTCGAGAAAAAAATAAAGGGGGATGTAAGTAGTAGAATAGCTCTTTTAAGGTTTTTTGGCATTTCTTAATTAAAGAAAATTATCTATTACGAATTTTACAACGGTTGGAGAAATAAATACAATGACTAAACCAATAAGGGCAAATAATAAACTTCTAGTTGCCTCTTTTATTTTTTCACTATCACCTCTAGAGAGCATGAATTTAAAACCTGCAATAATTAATGCAACAACCCCTATTACTACTGAAAATGTCATCGCAAAGTCAAAAAGGTTTGCGATAAAATCTTGCAATGAAGCAGACTCAACCCTATCAAAGTTTTCAATAAAGTGCCACCACTCCATACCAAATAATTTCTAATATTTTATTCAATAGAATTATACTCCAAAGGAGATTCCTATCCTCTCTCCAACAAACCTTACTAAAAGTGTAGCAACAAAACATATAACCAATCCAATAATTGCCCATGTTAGGGACTGAGTAGCTTTTTTAATTTTGTTCTCATCACCATTTGCAGTCATAAATGAATATCCTGCAAAGATTAAAATCGCAACACACACTACTACTGCAAACCCTATTGCAAAATTCAAAAGTGTTTTGATTAAACCAGGAAGTGTTTGGCCGCTAGCCGGATCATCTGGTAAGAATCCACTCGCATCTGCATATACTGCAGTGGCATTTGCAACGGCTAAATATACTGGAGCAATTGATAACTTT
>JAXGWV010000029.1:0-7458 GCA_040773125.1 Candidatus Dojkabacteria bacterium | reverse complement strand
GACATATTCAGGGTCTCTTTACTCTAGGAACAGCAACATTCCAAATACAATCTTTAGGGACATTTACGGGTTCATTAGACAGTATGCTGTCATCCATTACCATTATGAATGAATATTCTGTAAAGATGAAAGATCTAATCACCCTTTTTGAAATGAAACCAGCCATTAAGGATGGGAACATAAAATTACCATATCTAGGAACACCTCCTTCCATCGAATTTAAAAATGTTTCCTTCAAATATCCTAAGGCAAACAGGTATGTGTTTAAGGACTTAAGTTTCAAAATAGAAAGTGGTGAAGAAGTTGCTCTTGTCGGACATAATGGCGCAGGTAAAACAACTATCGTAAAATTACTAGCTAGAATTTACCCTGTTACAAAAGGACAGATATTAATAAATGGAATTGACATAAACAACCTCGCAATAAATGATTGGTATAAAAACTTAGGAGTTCTTTTCCAAGATTATAATTTTTACTCACATCTCTCAGTAAAGGAAAATATTCACCTTGGGAAACCAACAAGAAAGCTTGATGACAAAGAAATTATTGAAGCAGCAAAGAAGGCAGATGCTCATAACTTCATTATGGAATATAAGAACAAATATGACCAAATTATGTCCGAAAAAATAGAAGGAGGTATTAGACCTAGTACTGGACAAGCTCAAAAAATTGCAATAGCAAGATTCTTTTACAGAAATGCCCCATTGGCCATCTTTGATGAGCCAACAGCTTCAATTGATGCATTATCTGAATACAAAATATTTAATACAATATATAATTTTTTTGAAAACAAAACAGTTATAATAATCTCTCACAGGTTTAGTACAGTTAGAAATGCAGATAGAATCCTCGTTTTAGAAAAAGGAAAAATCGTAGAAGAAGGAACTCATGAACAGTTATTAACAAAGAGAAATGGAATTTACCGAAGGTCTTACAAATTACAAGCAGAGGGGTACAAATAGCTTACTTAACTACTTGCACTAGAGTATTTTTTAACATTCAACCTCCATACAATATTTGCAAAAAATGTTAAAAATAGCCCTACTCCAAAACTTATTACCAAATATTGATATCCTACCTCTCCCCTAATAATATTAGCGGGGATTGTCGTAAGAAAAGCTACTGGTATAGCTGTATAGAAAATCATCTTCAAATTATCTCCAAAAACATCAATCGGATACTTTGTTAGTCCTAACAATTCCTTAGCAATCGAGAGAACTCCATTCCTAGGATTAGAAACAGTAAAACTTGCGAACAGAAGATAGATTGAGTACCAAATAAGTAAGGCAACAATAATAGCTATAAAGCCGATGAAGATATTAATCAATGAGATATTCTCGAATTCAACAATAACATAGTAGACAATTAGAATTAATCCAGATAAGGCAGTAACAAAGTTGTTAATAAAAAAATCAGAGAAAGATGCATACCAAGATGAAGACAACGGTTTAAGTAAAATATAATCAAATTTGCCATCTAAAACCTTTGACTCTAGGTATAACAAATTAGTTGAAAATAGAGACCAACCCAAATAATTTAGTAAGTTCCATATTCCAGTTACTAAGTACGCTTCTGATTTACTCCAACCTACATATAGCTCATTTTCACCAAATATTATATTTAGAAAAAGTATTTGTATTCCCACTACGAGTACGGTTCTCACTACTCTAATCAAAACATCTGTTTTGTATAAATAACTTCGTTTAAGACCACCCCTAACAACCTGTCTCCAAACTTTAAAGTAATAAATTATGCTTCTTTTAGATCCCTTCTGCTTCATATTTCTTTATTGCCTTCTTGGAAATTATCTTATATAAAATGAAAAGAATTAGCATCCAGATCAGTGCAAAAATAAATCCTAATTTTTTTTCATAATCATTCACCCTTCCAAGGATTAATTCTACTGGGAATGACAATGTGTATCTAAAGGGAAGAACTTCAAAAACAAACTTTCCAATTTCAGGAAGAAAAATTGAGGGTATAAATTCTCCTGATAGTATAGATGCAATATTGTAATAGAGTATTCTTATTCCATCCATTTCCTTAATTTTAACTGCTAATAGACAAACGATGTTCCCTAATAAAAAAGAAATGCAAAATCCTATTATGATAGCTATCAAAGAAAGGAAGATAAGATAAGGATTGAAGTCTACTATCCAAAGATTATTTGCTTTTGCAAAATATATTGCCCCAATAAAAGACGGGAGAAAAAGTATTATCCTTAAAATATTCCCACCTATGTTGGTACCTAGATATTCAAGAAGATAGCTATATGGTTTTACCAAGAAATTAGAAAATTTCCCATCAAGTATATTTCTAATTCCATGCTCAAGAGTATAATCCGAGGTAAACTTACTCACAAACATAATTAATATATAGTAAGAGACAATGTAGGCTTGGTCTCCTATACCTCTTGAATTAGAGGCTGCAAGCCAAATAAAACAGAGACCTATGATTTTAATTGCATCAGCAATTATCCATGCAATCATCTGTCCTTTGTATTGGAATTCCTTTTTGAAATACATCTGTATCTCTTTACTTAGAATCTTTTTGTTTTGTTTCCTGTCTTTCATTATCTAATTGTTTTACTTTCCACATAAATAATTTGGATTTGTTCTGAGCATTTGGATAATCAGAAACAAATCTTAAAGCAGTTTCTAGTATTGCTCTCGGTTTAGTTTTTGCCCACTTTATATACATTGTTAATCGAGCTTTGTCATCTAATTCCCTAGCTATTCTTAATCCGTATCTTTGATATTCTGTTGATACATATTTACCTTTGTCCCCAAATATTTTTTGGGGATTAGTTTGTAACTGATTAACATCAAAAAGCTCTTGTTGAGAATCATTCTTTTCTTTTTTGGGGGGAGTATTAATTTTTAATTGGGAAAGGATATCTTTTACTGAGTCCATACTATGAGTATATCATCTAAAGTATTAGATTCTCTATCTACTTCTTCTTTGTATCTTTAAACTTTACCTTCCCTTTGTAAATCTCCCTTGTAGATTTCTCTGTCTCCACTCTCATCTGTGGGAAGAATGTCCCTTCTCTGGCTGTAACATTCTCCATAAACCAAAATACTCTCTCACTATGCCCATAGCCACTCACAGGAGGCATGCCATACTCCAACATCTCAACGAAATCAATATCTAACATATGTGCCTCGTCATCTCCCTCCTCTCGAAGTTTCTGCTGTTCTAAAAACCTCTCTAATTGATCCTGTGGATCATTAATCTCAGAATATCCATTCCCAAGTTCACTCCCTGCGATTATAACCTGAAATCTTTGAGTTAATTCCTTATTATCTTCATGAGATTTAGCAAGAGGAGAAATAAACTTTGGCTGATTTATCAAAAATGCTGGCCCAGATATGGTTGCCCTTATACTCTTCCAAAGTGTATCTATCATTCTATTTCTATTCACATCCCCTCCCATTTCTATATTCTTTTCTTTTATAACCTTAAGTATCTTCTCATCACTATCATTGAATATATCAATACCAAAATGTTCCTTTATCAAATTAGAGTAATCAAGTTCTTCCCATTCATCTGCCAAATCATACTTATGCCCTCTTGTTTCGAAATCAGTTTTCCCGTAGACTTTTTTAGCTATCTCCAAAAACAAATTCCTAACTAACTTCATATTATCTTTGTAATCAGCATATGCCCAATACCATTCGATATCATAAAATTCTTGGAGATGTTCATCATCCATTCCCTCATTTCTAAAATTAGGGCCAAAGGTATATATCTTTTCAAATCCTCCACCAATTAATCTCTTCTGGTAGAGTTCGGTAGAAATTCTTAAATAGAAATCCTGATCTAAAGCATTATGGTGAGTAATGAACGGTTTTGCATCTGCACCTCCAGTTACAGCTTCCATAACCGGAACTTCAACCTCCATAAAACCTTCTTTCTGAAGAAATTCTCTTTGAACTTGCCAAAACTTTGATTTCCTTTCAAACATCTTAATAGACTCTGGGTGAATAACAAGATCTAGATATCTTCTTCTGTATCTCTGTTCCTTATTTTCCAATTCTCTTGGTATAGGTCTGATAGACTTGGTAAGCAATCTCAAATTCTTTACCATTAGAGAGACTTGTCCTGTTTTTGTTTTACCAACTACTCCATATGCTTCAATGAAATCCCCAACATCCAATAGCTGAAGATTGTCCCAACCTAGATATCCCTTCTTTAAATCCTCAATCAAATCGTCTTTTTTTATCATCAATTGAATACTTCCAGATTGTTCCAAGATATCTGCGAAAATCAGCTTCCCGTGCTCTCTCCATGCCACTATTCTTCCAGCTAATACAGTTTCATCTCCATCATATTTCTCAAAATCTTCTAAGATATCCCCAATCCTATTCTCACGAAATGATTTAGATGGATATGGATTAATTCCAAGTTTAAGAAGTTGTTGCAATTTTTGAATTCTTATATCTCTTTGTCCAACAAGGTCACTCGTTACCTTTTCTTCCATAAGGGTAATACTGATATTAAAGTTACATGATTATATCACAAACGGTTTTAATAACTCCCTATTCATGGATAAGAATCAAATCACCTTTCTCGAAATTCTCATAAAGATACTTAGCATCTGAAACTACCATTCTAATACATCAACTACTTTTTCTTTTCCCAATATTAGTTTCTGGCTCTATCCATCTCCCTCCATCTTCTGTTTTTGTCCAAATCAAGCCATGTAATCCATACCAAGAATTTTGTTTTTTACTGTAGTAAAAGGCCATCCAATATGGCATATATTTCCCCCCTGGAGCAATTGGTTCAATTCCTTTATCAACTATTGGAAAAACTCCATATACTTGCCAACCGTACATTGGGCCAGAAAGTAATATTTCTTTTTCAATTTTACCATCCTTCCAAACATATAGCCTTTGCTGGGAGTTGTCTATCTCAATATATTTTTCTGCATATTTTCCATCAGTCCCCGCTGTAATCTTGTAATCTAAATCAACCCAAATATTATTAAAATTACTTATAAAGGCACTGTTTACCTTGTCATAAATATTGGAATATACAATTTCTTCATCAGATAACTTTGCGGTAAATTCACCCTTACTGTTTTTAACAACAACAGTTTGACCATATTTCTCCTGAAAAAAAGGCTTAACTTTCTCTTCTACATACTTGTTAAACTTCTCTTTGTCCAATGCCCCATCATCAACCATCGGTTGAACCTCTTCGTCATAGATATAGTAACAAAACTTGTCTTTACAAATATTAATTGTATATACAGGAGACCCTATAGCTAGCTTTGAAACTCCCTTAACCTCCTGCTCTTCACTCTGTTTCTCTTTTACCTCTATATTAACTTCAGCTTTTTCATCAACATTTATTTCCTCCGTTTGAACTCCAAGTATTTCGCTTGTTTGAACAGGAGTTCTGGTTTTACCATATGTAAGGACTATTACTGGTACAGCTACAACCCATATACCAACAACAGTGAAAAGCAACCAAGAGGGTATAAAAAAATCACTTTTTTGATTTTTATCTTGCATATACTAATATATTAAATTAATTGAATTATGGCAACATTTTAGGTAGATAATTTACAAAAACATTGGTATAATAACAAAATTAGTTCTACTTGCTTTAAATAATTGACCATGGAAAATTCTAATATCGAAATAGACAAACCTGTTGAAACAGAAGAAATTCCCGAGTTCTTTCGTTCTGGATATGTAGAAAGAGTCGTTGATGCATTACCTTACTATTTCCCTAACTATCTAAAAGAAAGACTTAAAAGAGAGCACCCTGACATTCCTGTAACATATGAAGAGATTAAGGGAGGAGAAAAGGTCTTAGATTACTATGAGCGTGAATATTTAATTCCTCTTTATAATGGAGCTCATTATCTTAATGAAATGCTTGTAGAGAGCCTAAGTCTCTCAATGCTAACAGAAATCAATGATTATATAGAAGTTGACACTACATATATGGAAGATTTGTTTAATCCCTTCCTCTCCGATTATGGAAGAAACAATACAACCTTTGAACTCATTCAACATATGCAAGTTGCTTTGCTAAGTGGAGACTTCCGACAAACAAATAGGTATTTAAAAGAAAAATACAACATGACAATTTATAATCTCCTCTCCAATATAAATAATAAAATAGTAGATGAAAAGTATTTATTTCAACAGAATGAGAAAGATGATTGTATAATATCAGGGACATTTTATCCAAACCACAAGACAATATACATTCACCCCTTAATTCAGGAGAATTTATCTTTGACGAAGAAATTACTAAGATACTCAAAATTAGACCTTAAATTTGCAAGATTGATATTTTCACGAGAGGCAGCAAAAGTAGCAAGTGAGGAAATCCAAAAATATGATGAAGAGAAAAAAATTTTTTATGCTACTATCGCTTTAGTGGGAATTCATGAGACACTACACTATCTATCATACAATCCAAAGGAAGGGAGAACAGGATTTAAATTTAGGAATCCATCCAATTTATATAGACTTTCCCAAAGCTACTAATACCCAAATTCAAAATATTCATATATAATCAAAATATGGAAAATCAAAAATTACTAGAAAATGTAGTTGCTCTTTCTAAAAGGAGAGGAATTATATTCCAGAATTCTGAAATATATGGTGGAATTGGAGGTTTCTACGATTACGGACCTGTAGGAGTAGAAATGCTAAATAATCTTAAAAGGTACTGGTGGAAAGATATTGTAGATAAAAGGGAAAATGTAGTAGGAATTGATGGCTCAATTATCACACACCCAAAAGTTTGGGAAGCATCTGGACATGTACAGAATTTCGGAGATGAAGTAATTGAATGTAAAAAATGTCATCAAAGATTTAGACCAGAGGATGTTGACAAAAAGTGTCCAAACTGTGGAGGAAGTGAATTTACTGAACCACGGTCTTACAACCTCCTTTTTCAAACAGAGGTTGGTGTAATAGATGGAACAAAGATGAAAGCATATTTAAGAGGAGAAGCATGTCAAAATATCTATCTTGATTATAAAAATGTATTAGATAGCACAAGACAACAAATACCCTTTGGTATCGCACAAATAGGAAAAGCCTTTAGGAACGAAGTGACTCCTGGAAGGTTTACATTTAGGACAAGAGAGTTTGAACAGTGGGATTTGCAATTCTTTGTTCACCCAAAAGAGATGGGAAAATGGTTTGAATACTGGAAAGAAGAAAGGATGAAATTTTACAAACATCTTTACAACAAAAAAGAAAATTTAAGATTTTATCAACATCCAAAGGAAAAATTAGTTTTCTATGCAAAAGATGCCTACGAGATAGAATACCTTGCTCCTTGGGGTTGGGCTGAGAATGAAGGAATCCATTGGAGGGGAGATTATGATCTATCTCAACATATGAAGTTCTCAGGAACTGATTTGACATACAAAGATCCAATTACAAATGAAAGCTTTATACCTAATATTGTTGAGACATCTGG
>JAXGWV010000028.1:0-7741 GCA_040773125.1 Candidatus Dojkabacteria bacterium | reverse complement strand
TTGTATCGAGTCCCACCATCCTCTGCTTCCCAACTTCTTGTATTAAGAGAACCCTCAATGTAGACTTTCATACCTTTTGCGAGTAATTGCTGACAAATTTCTGCCATCTTATTCCAAGCTACAAGGTTATGGAATTCTGCCAATTCTTTTGCCTCTCCATCTTGGTCCTTCCATGACTTGTTAGTAGCCATACCAAAAGTAACAACAGGAGTCCCAGAATTTGTATACCTCATCTCAGGGTCTCTTGTCAGGTTTCCAATTAGGATAACCTTATTTAGTGATCTTGACGCCATTTTGTTTAAAAATAATAAATTAACTTACCTAAAACTTTAACCAAACAATATTAATTCTAGATTAAATTTCAATTTCTTTCTTCCTAATACCCTTCCCTATTCCACTGGTATCATCCATACTTACAATCATAAATCTCAAAACCTCTTGTTTTAATTGCATCTGTCTCTTTATCTCGGCAATATTTTCAGGAGAAACAGTAAAATCGTATACGATGTAGTAATCTTCATTATGATTCTTTATTGGATATGCCAAATATCTTTTACCCCAGACATCTACATCTAGCACATCTCCACCAAACTTTTTAATACTTTCTACAAATTCTTTATGCATTTGCTTTCTTAGATCATCTGGTAACAAAGGTTTAAGTGCTATCATCATTTCGTAATTATTCAATTTCTTAACTGCCATTTCTATTCTTATTAAATTAACAACTAAAGGATTCTATCAGAAAAAAAAGAGTAAAACAATATATTATTAGAATTTAAAACCTACTTCTTGTTTAAATACTGCTGTCTCCGTACCAAAAAACAGTTCCGATATCTTTGCATATTTAGGATGATATATTACATTAAGCACAGGTTTGTTTGTGTTTTGAAGACGCAAATTTCTTTCAATCAATATTGCCGGGTCTACCTCATTTGCTCCAAACGCTATTAATGAGCCATTTACTTCAACTCGGTCTTGTTGTACCTCTGGGTCAGATGTCCCACTTGTAATTTTTATTTGCCCTTTTGCCATCAATAAGGCATCAATTGTATCAACTGCCAAATTGCTTGCAGTACTTGTATTACCTCCTAAAATATTTATATTTTTCATAGAAAAGATGATTAAACCATCTGTCTGAGAATCTCCTGCAACAATGTTTGGATAAACATTTATATCTTGGTCCGAGAAGATAATAATTTTACCCTGATAATTAGTATTTGCACCATCTACACCAATTGTTGTCAGAGTTTTCTTACAACCCTTTTCGTTATAACAATTTAATCCACTAGGCTCTCCCAAATCGTTCTCGTATAATTTTTGATAAAGGAAATCAATTCTTGCTCCAGGATCTACATCGTTATCATTGATATCACTGACCGACTTAACTAAAGTTGGGTTAATAAAGGAATTCGGTTCTGGGATTACCCTTACTGAAGGATATGTGCCAACTTTTGTTGTTACTAATTCCGTCCCAAGAGTATAAAATTCAATTGGTTTAGGCTCATAATTAACCGTGTCATCAGAGAAGAAAATGCCTCCTTTTGTAGCAACCCACTTATTCAAATCATAAACTAGACTCTGAGTACTATCAGTTGTGTAGTAATTACATGCGCTATCATATATTGTCGTGTAGAAATTCATTGAGCCTTCACCATTTTCTCCAATATTAATAGTACTTGATTGCAAAGAAGAATTAGAATACCAACCACTTGTCACTGGAGAAATAAGACCAATATTATTAGCTGAATCTGGTTTGATACTTGGTGTTATAGAAGAAGAAGGTGGTGGTGATGTCCTGGTAACTGAATAAGACGAAGCTGGGTTTATATACAAATTGAAAACTGTATCTATTATTGGAGATCCTCCTAAAGCGTTGTTTACCCAAGTTAAATCAACTAACCTTTGCTCTAAATTAGCTACATCCAAAGCAAAGTTGTCAATTCTTGGTTTAACGAAATCAAAATTCCATTGCCAATTACTATTGTGATAAAGAGTTCTAAGCTCTACAGTATTGGAATTGTAAAAGATTAATTTATCCGTCGCTGTTGTGTAGAATTTATAATTTCCTGCAATCGGAGACGATGTAGGGAATGTTAATTCTAGCTCAAATGTATATGTTTTTTCTAATGCGTTCTCTGTTAGTGAAAGAACTCTGATTTGTTGTATTATGACACTTCCTGAAGAAGTTTTGACACTGGTTGAACCAGAATCACTCCCCCAATTGCTTAAGGTTCCTCCCGAATTATTACTTTTATAAATGGTAGCAACTGTACGTGTATCATTTAAGCCAACAAAGATACCTATCAAATTGGGGTCTGTAGATGTAGCACCTGTACCAACAACATATGTATGATCAATATAACTTGAAGGTATCGAGCTACCATTTTTTACTAACCAAAGAAAGGCTCCGTTAATATCTGAACTACCATCACTGTCTTTTGCAACAATCCTAACCTTAAGTGGGTTGTTTACTTCACCACCAGTATGTGATGGTGAGGCTATGCAACCTCGTACAGTAGTATCGTCTCCTTCGTAGCCTGAAATAGTCAAAGATGAAGATATTGTATCAACAGTTGGCAAATAGTCCACTTTATAATATGTAGTAAGTTGAGAACCTGTTCTTGTGTCATCATTACATTTGTTTAAAGTGGTATAGGATGTAGTAATACTTCCAGTTGAGCCCTGAGTAAGACTTGCTGCTGTTGGATTGTTAGCAATTACATTAGTTGTTAGAGTTGTGAGAACTCCAGCGATTGTAAAGTTATATCGTAATTCTCTAGAACCTTCAGGATTAGCAATTATATTTGTTGAAGATTCAGTTGTGGAAGTATTACTTAGTGGAAATGGAACACGGGTTGGACTTGAGTTATCAGTTGAGAGATTACCACTTAATCTATCACCAATTTTTAGCTTGTTCCATGTAGGAGTTGGTATTGTATTCAAATTGGTTTCTGGCAAGTAACAAGCATTTTCTTGATGATTACAAGCATCTCCACAATTATCTTCACCATCACAACTTATACTATTACCAATACATGCTGCTAAAGGACTTGTAATGGTATTACCATCAGCATCCACTGGTAAACTGGTTGTATAGTCTGTATTCCCGCCATTTGCAGAAGCACATGAAGGCAAAGTACAGTCTGTGCATGATTCGTAGGTACAATCATCACCGCCATCTCCACCACCACTACAATCAGGATACCAAGTAGCCCACGCATTTCGGCAGTAGGATGTTCCACCGTCTAGTGTCCCTGGAACTAAAAGTGATGAAGGAGAAGGGGTAAATATGCAATTTCCTTGAGAATCGCTAGTGACATATTTACATGTTGCATAGGAAGTAACACAATCATTTTTACACCAACAAGTTCTAGTTGATACTTGGTAATCGGAGCATACTGCAAATATACGACTCCCATGAGTAAGGGAAACAAATAGAAGGATTAAAAAAGAATAAAGAATTTTAAGAAATTTATTTTCCTTCATCATTAGTTATTCCCAAATTTAATATCTGTGTGATAATCATATTCTCTAAAACCTTGTCTGAATTATCAATTACAAATTTCACAAAGTCATCATTTGTTTGAATTGAATTGTATGGTTCTATTTTATAACCATTCTTTAACAATAGACATAGGGATTTTCTCTGAATAGCTAACTCATCATCAAAAGAACATAACTCATCCAACTTACTTCTATCCTTAGAGAGATCTTCTAGAGTATAAACTAAATCAACATCATATTCTCTATTGGTTAGAAGCGTGTTAATAGCTTCTTTTTCTAGATAGTTAACCTTCTTACTATTGGGGAACATCTCCGAATAAGCAAAACCTTTTGTATTTAATAACAACTTGAATGGTTTAGTACCATTCGCGAAAAATCCCGAAAATTCCAAATGGTAATTATTTATATCACCAGAAATATTCTCTAATTTAGCACTGTATAAACGAATTAGATTTAAGGGTGTGTTTGGGAACAAATGACTATCGGTAAGT
Source organism: Candidatus Dojkabacteria bacterium (assembly GCA_040773125.1). Taxonomy (GTDB): domain Bacteria; phylum Patescibacteriota; class Dojkabacteria; order SC72; family SC72; genus UBA5232. The sequence goes on along the minus strand of JAXGWV010000028.1, from coordinate 3,746 downwards.
GTAAAATTATTGTATGACATATTTGTTACTAAAAGTATTTTGGCCGTGTCAAAATTGTTTTTCAACGTCTCATTCTCAAGCCATTCGTCTAAAGTCCTCTGGGATATTGCATCCATATTAATCTTATCGAAGATGAAACTCCTGAAAGAAACGTTTTTATTAACGATTGTTAATTCGATAGGTAATGCTTCTCCACTTTTAATACTAAAATAAGGATTAACAAAATGAATACTTTTTGGGTTATCACAAATATCGTAATCAACTAGGCTACTTTCTTTTCTAGAGATTATTTTTACTTTATAGCAAATTAAATCATCCGCTTCATCTTTAACAAAAGAGTTTTCAACCAATGCTCTACATTTAATATTTAAATCTTTTCCATTCTTTTCCCAATCACAATAATCAAACAATTCCTCATACCTATCTACTGTAAACCACCTCCCATATTTAATTCCATTACTAATAACATCTTTGAAATAAAAAGCTGCTTCACCTAACAACAACACTAACAAAATCACAATAAGATACAGTACTCTCTTAGAGGCAGAAGTTTTCATAATTAATATTACTTATTACTCTATCCAGTGTCAAATCTGAACTACTTGTTAGACAACACAATCATATAGTCTCCATCTTTAACGATATACTCCTTCCCTACATTCTTTACTAAACCTTTCTCCTTTGCTTCTGCCCACCCTCCACTCTCAATCATCTCCTCAATATTAACCACATCGGCAGTAATAAAACCCTGTTCCAAATCTGTATGGATAACGCCCGCTGCTTCCTTTGCACTGGCTCCTCTTTGTATACACCATGCATTGCACTCTTTCTTTGACCCCGTGTAAAAGGTAATTAAATCAAGGGTCTGATAAGCTGCCTGAATAATATCTCCTACCAGCCCAGGTTTACTATCCAACATTTCAGAATATTCCCGTATCTCCTCCTCTGTCATATTTGCCATCTCTCCAACAAACTTTACATCAACTATCACAACAATATCTTTTGTCATCTCTTCAAGTTCCTTCTTCCAGTTCTCAACCTTCTCTCTTTCAATTCCCTCTTTGTAATTAAGAACAAACAATCTTCGCTTGTTAGTTAATAGAAACAGATCATAGATTAATGCATTTTCTTCATCATTTAACTTCATATCAATAACAGGAATTCCCTCATTTAAATTCTTTAGTATTCTCGAAAGCAATTCATATTCAACAGCACCCTTCTCTTCTCCTGACCTTTTAATCTTTTCAACAGTATGCATTCTCTTCTCAATACTCTCTATATCCTTAAATATTAGCTCTGACTGAACAATCTCAAAATCCTCAATAGGATTAATTCTATTGTATACATGTACAATATTTGAGCTCTCAAATGCCCTAAGGACATACATTATTACATCTGTCTCTCGAATATGTGACAAAAACTGATTACCTAAACCCTCTCCCTCAGATGCCCCTTTAACCAAACCAGCAATATCTACAAATGTCATAGATGAAGGAACAACTTTTTCCGCTTGAAAAAAACTACTTAACTTTAACAATCTAGAATCAGGTATCTGTACAACTCCAACATTCTTATCTATCGTACAAAACGGGAAATTCTCTGCAGGTACTGAAAGCTTTGTCAAAGAATTAAATATGGTTGACTTCCCAACATTTGGAAGTCCAACAATACCTATTGATAGCGAATGTGACTTTGTTACTGACATAGAAAGCAATTATATACTAAAAAACAAAAATATGTATGGTATTTACTTCAACAGAATCATTAATAATGATATTATGGATATCTATGAAGATAAAAAATATTTTTTTAACAATTCTTTTAGTAACTTGTACCCTTCTGCTTACCACCCCTATCTATGCTCAATCAATTCCAGATTTTAAGATAAATACTTACACAAAAATCTACTATACTACTGGACAAGATTATGTGACCGTAAAAAATGAATATGAAAGACTTGTTGAAAACAGTTCATTCTATTTTACCAAGGAAGGAGAAAAGGTCTTCCACATTCCTGATGTAAGTTCAATTGAGGGAGAGGTAACAAAAGAAAGGGAATTTAAGAAAAATTCACTTAAAGTAACCGATCCTAACGACAATGCAATAAATTTTAACTTAGAAGAGCTTCCAATAGGAGAAGGAATGTATATCCATATTCCTTTCTACAGAACAACAACAAAATCATTGCCCTACAAAATTATCGTGTCATACAACACACATGATAATGTCATTAAAAGTGGTCAATTAATAACATTAATGGCTTCCTCTCTCCCTACGGACACTATATTTCAAAGAAATGATGAAAAGAACAAAACTGAGACAGAATTTAACTACAACTTGTCGATCATTGTTGATGAAAACATCCACAAATTAGCAAAAGCATATCCTAAATTCACAAAAGAAGAGAAAGAAGGTCTAACCTATTACAATTTCTTGGCAGAAGATAGAATTAACCAACCCCCGACATTAGAGTTTGGAACATCGGTTGTTTACAAATTTGAGTTAGAATATCAAACTCCAAAAACAGACAACCTCATCCCATCAAAGTATACAGGATTCTTCAAAGCTCTCTCTACAAACATATTCGAGATTTCTTTGCCTAGAGAATTTGCAGAAACCAATCAGAAAGTAGTTATTGAAGAAATTTCCCCTCTACCAAAGAAAATCTATAGAGATGAAGAGGGAAATGTATTGGCAGTTTTCGAAATTCCTGCAAACAAGGATGACAAAATCAAGATTACTGGGTATATTTCTTCCTCTCAAAATGAGTACAACACGGCTTCAGAAAATCCCCTAGATATTGATTTCAAGCAGTATCTTGAAAAAATTAATAAAGATAGTTCAAACAAGAAGTACTTAAATCCTACAAAGTACTGGCAATCAGATGACCCTTTCATTCAAAAAACCGCTGAATCCTTAATCCCTAATGATGGAACTCTGGAGGATGTTATAGACGCTACCTATCAATATATCAACGATACCTTAACCTATGATAATAATAAGGCCAATTCAGAGAACGAACGAATTGGGGCTGTTAATGCCCTCTTGGGTGGTGCCTCTGTTTGTATGGAATATGCGGACTCTATGATAGCTTTACTTAGAGCACAAGGTATTCCTTCAAGAGCGGCTTTTGGATATACAGAAATTACTGATACCCCTAAAGAATTGATTCGTCACCAATGGGTACAAGTTTGGGTTCCAGAATTCGGATGGATTAGCATTGACCCTACTTATGAGAGCAAAAACAGAAAAATTGGACAACTTATTGAAAGAGTACTTTGGGAAACATTTAACGACGATTCTATTTCCAATATCTATGTCTATTCTGTTAACAATCTAGATAATTTTGAAGAAGAATACTTCTCTATTAAAATCTCCTCCGTTGATAGTATCCCTGATATTGAACAAAAAACATATAGCGATATTTTACCGGACGTTGGGATTGAGGATTCAAACAAATATACAATAGGAAATTGGACTAATACATTCTTGAAAACTACAATTCTTGGGAGAGCATTACTTGTTACATTGCCAATTTTAGTAATACTCTTTATCACTATTGCAATACTTGCAAGTATAAAAATCATTAGAGCCAAAACAGGAAAGGCCAAAAAATCTCAAAAGAAGGAGCTAATAAATAAATCAGTAGGAAGGTTCCCTACTTAATCTTATATAGTTTGTTTATATTAAATAGACCCTTTCCACTAGCTAGCCTTGCCTCTGTGCTTGCATAGATAGTAATTAAC
>JAXGWV010000027.1:0-8992 GCA_040773125.1 Candidatus Dojkabacteria bacterium | reverse complement strand
TTCACTGTTCTCTTACTTAACACCACAACAAAAACCAAAGAAAAGATGAAGGAGAGAATATTTAATATATTGTCTAACAATATTTTCTTAGCTACTGTTAAGATAGTAATTGTACTGTTCATTTTTAATTGGAAAGAAGTAAAAGATTAACATCACTTCAAAAAAAAGTAGAGAAAACCCTACTATCTTCGAAGTTGAATTACCTAATAAGTACTGACCAAAGGGTACTTTTTGGATTAACAGAACAATTCCCTCAAAATACTTAAGTTGGGTATTTACCATGGAATAAAACAATAATGAGAGATTAGGAAGAATTGATTGGATTAATACTCCTAAAAATCCAAAAAGCATGGTAGATTCCAATACAGGAAGAATAAGTGCATTAACTGGAACAGACCAAATTGTTACTGTCTTAAATACAAATACCGATACTGGAAGAGTTGAAAGGGTACAACTTAATGTAGGAAGGATATAGTTTTCGACAAATTTACTTCTAATATTTAATTCTTCACTTTTTTGCATAAGTATTGGAAGGATATATACTAAACCAAGTACTGAGGACATTGATAGTAAGAAACCTACATTTGACAAAGCTGTTGGGGATAAAAGAACAAAAATAAACGCAGTAAAAGGAAGTAAAATATTTATTGAATTACTTCTTCCAAAAAGAAGTGCAACAATGGATATACTACTCATTAGACAAGCTCTAACAATAGATGGAGACAATCCAGAAAGGATAGCGAAAGCCCAAATAGCAATGATACTTAGTATTAATCTAAATTTTCTTGGCAAAAATTTAAAAATATTGTTTACTAATAACGAAAGTATTGTTACATTGTACCCAGAAGCCGCTACGATATGGCTTACACCTCCAATTCTAGTGGCCTCATCAAATTCCTTACTAAACAACCTCTTTTGTCCAAAAATGATTCCAGCTAATAGGGAAGATTGAGGCTCATTAAGTACTAAATCTATCTTTTCAATCAAACTATCCTTCAAATCAATAAGAAAATTGCTAATGAAGATACCCTCCCGTTTTTCAGTTATCGATTCACAGACAATTGTTGGATCTTCCATAATGAAAAAAATCTTTTGATTTGCAAGATAATGGATGTAATCAAAATCTTCAAAATTTTCGGGAGGAAGTAATTGCCCAGAAATTTTACAAACCTGTCCTACTCGAAAATCATAGAAAAATGGAACCCGTAAAAGAATGTAAGAGGAATTTTTTGAAAGAATTTCCCCTCCAATAGATATATCCCCTAGTAACTGTATAGTCAACTCCTGCCTAGTATGCTTCTCCTCTGGTTCGTACCGAATATATCCTTCGAAAGCCGTGGAACCTTCTGTGAAACTTGGAATCTTTTGCAAGACTTCTCTTTCACTGGCAATCCAAGAGATATTTCGTACAAAGATAAGAATTGTTAATATTATTATACTTCTTAATAGAACAAAAATTTTACCTTTTTTATTTTCCTCTCCTAACCCTCCTACTCTAACCTCTCGATTCTTCCGTTTCAAAAAATTCCACCAGATTACAAAACTTAAAACAAAAATTAGGATGAAGACAGAAAGGTAAAGCCCTATATTTTTCAAATATGGGACATTTCTCATCCATGTAATTATCACCTGATTCCCTAAAATATACAGCAGTGAAAATTGGATAATTTTGTAATCACCAATATACAAAAATACACCCTTTATTCTCTTTGAAATTTTTTGGGTCACCTTCTTCCAAGCGTGGAACAATTTCAAATACATATTTCTTCCTTAATTTTGTCAAAAAGAGATTCCCCTATTCCGCTAACATTTAATAAATCTTCTATTTTCTCATATGGTCTTCCTTCTATTATCTTCTTTGCCGTTACCTCACCTATACCAGACAGAGAATCTAACTCCTCAGCGGTAGATGTATTGATGTTCACACACACCGTACTATCTTCTTCTGTTTCTATCTCCGAATCATCTAGTTCCGATGTTGGATAAGTCAAGGCAACACTGTTAGAAATCATTGCCTGAACTTCCTTTGTTTGAGGCAGAAAGCTTATTAACTTGCACTCCATCTCATCTTCAAATGGAATATATATCTTCTGATTATCAACTAACAATTGTGAAAGATTTATTCTTCTTGAAATAAATCGATATGCAGCATTATTAGTAAATCCTCCTGCTTTACTTATCGCATCAATAACCATAGACCCCTCAGATAGACAGAAAACTCCTGGCTGTTTAACAGCCCCACTCGTATCAACATGAACCTTACACGTTTCCTCAATGATTACTTTTTTATCTTCTTCAGTGGAACTTACAATCAAGGGCTCTATTTCAACAGTTTCACTCTCCTCAATGCTTTCCTCAGGTTTGTTGAAGAAATATGTATTTAGTATAAAGTGATCGAAAATGATTCCACAAAAGAAAGAAACCAGAAAAACGGTAATATACCTTCGTATCTGAACATTAGGGATTTCTTTCTCCATTAAGAAAGAATATAAATCCTAAGTATTAACTCTCAATTAACTTATAAGATATCTATTAACCCTCTTTTATAGTGATTGATTCTATAACAACTGGAGTTAAGGGTTTATCATTTTCATCAACCTTTACTCTCCCAATACTATCAACCACATCTCGGCCTCCTGTGACCTCTCCAAAGAGTGTATATCCTCCATCAAGATATCTTAAGTTTTCCTCTGCAATATTGCCTAATGTAATAAAGAACTGAGAGCCATTAGTGTTTGGACCTGAATTGGCCATAGCCAAAGAGTACTTGGTAAACTTTCTTTCAGTTATTTCATCATTAAATTTATACCCCGGACCTCCAGAGCCATTCCCATTTGGATCACCTCCTTGGATAACGAAACCATCTACTACTCTGTGAAAAATTAGATTGTTGTAAAAACCCTCGTTAGATAACTTCACAAAATTTGAAACTGTATTTGGTGTTTCTTTTTCAAAAAGATCTACCTCAATATTCCCCATATTTGTCTTAATTGTTGCTGAATAATTTGGTAAATTGGTAACTTTTTCGTCTTCCATAAATGGTATTGATGAAATATTAGATTGTTTGGTTAGTGTTAGTCCCAAAACAGATACTATCAAAATTCCTACAGATAACAAAAGAATTTTTGAGTTCTCTTTTAGTGTATCAAGCATTACTCCCATAAAGCTATTTTATTAATTTATATAAATATAGGATACCGTTAAAACTATTATGAATCAATATTCATTTTAAATTACACAACAATATTTACTATCTTTCCAGGGATGTAAATAACCTTTTTAGCCTCCTTCTCAACGATAAACTTGATATAAAAATCTTGTTTCTTTATAACATTCATTACTTCACTTTCAGAAGCATCTGGAGATACTTGAATTTTTCCTCTTACTTTCCCGTTAATCTGGACTGGAATATCTACATATTCATCAATTAAAAGATCTGGATCAATTTGGGGCCATGACTGAGCGTGTACGCTAAATTCATGGCCAGTTTGAGACCAAAGCTCTTCTGCAATGTGAGGAAGAACAGGAGAAATAATTAGAATTATTTTTTCAATATCTTCAGTTGAAAAGATATTGTCTTGTACAGAATTATAAAATTGCATTAGAGCAGAAATAACTGTGTTAAATTTGAATGCTAGCAAATCATTTTGAACTTTTTTAGCAAGCTTAGCAATGTCCCTGCTAGCACCCCTCTTATCATCTCTTTGTTCCCATGCTTTTAACAAAAAGTCAAAAAATTTATTAACAAACCTGTTAACACCATTTATTGTTTCAGTACTCCAAACCACATCACCCTCATATGGACCCATAAACATTAAATATGCCCTTGTAACATCAGCTCCATACTTCTCTAGCAATCTATCTGGAGTAATGACATTCCCTAGAGATTTTGACATTTTAACACCACCTTCTCCCAAAACAACCCCATGTATCGTCCTCTTCTTGTATGGTTCAATCCCAGGTACTAACTGTAAATCAGAGAGAACTTTGTACCAAAACCTAGAATAGAGAAGATGTAAAGTAACATGCTCAGACCCTCCTTCATAATGATCAACAGGCATCCAGTATTTCATCTTGTCCATATTTGCAAATTCCTGGGCATTTTTAGGATCTAAATATCTCAAAAAGTACCAACTAGAACCCGCCCAATTTGGCATTGTATCAGTTTCTCTTTTTGCTTCCCCTTTACAAACTGGACATGTTGTCTTTACCCACTCTTCAATACTTGCTAAAGGAGACTCTCCAGTATCAGTAGGTTGGTAACTTTCAACTCTTGGCAATTCAACTGGTAATTGATTTTCAGGAACTGGAACCATTCCACACTTAGGACAATGGATAATAGGTATTGGCTCACCCCAGTAATGTTGCCTTGAAAAAATCCAATCCCTTAGATTATATCTAACAACAACATCTCCAATCCCCTTTTCTTTAATATATTCACCCATCTTCTTTCTAGCTTCTACACTATTCATACCACTGATAAGACCGGAATCAAAAACAGTACCTTCCCCTTCATATACTTTTTCAAGAGAATCAATTTCTGTTCTATCTCCATTTGGTCCCTCTATAACTCGAATTACAGGAATAGAGTATTTATGAGCAAATTCAAAGTCTCTTTTATCATGTGCTGGTACTCCAACAACCATTCCTGTCCCAACTGTTGGTAGAACAAAGTCTGCAAGGTATACTGGCAGGGTACTCCCCGTTATGCTATTTCTACATCTTAACCCAGTGTCTACACCTGTTTTTTCCCTTTCCTCAATGGTTCGCTCCTCTTCTGTTTTTTGTTTCGCCTCCTTAATATATTCCAGAACTGCAGTTCTTCTTTCCTCTGGCACATATTTCAAAAGAATATTTACAATCTCCGCATCTGGAGCAATTACTACAAAAGTTGAACCAAATTGTGTGTCAGGTCTTGTGGTAGAAACCTTTAATTTAATATCAGCTCCCACTACTTCATATTCAATATCATACCAAACCTTTCTTCCTATCCAGTTCCTTTGTCTTGCCTTAACACTTTCCCAATAGTCAGTTTCATCCAATTCATCTGCTAAGCGATCTGCATATTCCGTAATTTTCAAAACCCATTGGTTTAAATTCTTCTTTGTAACTTCAGTACCACATCTTTCGTGCTTCCCATCCACAACCTCTTCATTCGCACAACCCACTTTACACTTAGGACACCAATTAATAGGCATTTCAGCTTTGTAAGCAAGACCTTTCTTGTAGAGTTGAAGAAATATCCACTGAGTCCATTTGTAATATCCTGAATCAGTCGTATTTATCTCTCTACTCCAGTCAAAAGAGAAACCCATTGCTTTTAATTGTCTTGTAAAAGTGGCAATATTCTCCTTGGTAATATCTTGAGGAGGTCTTTTCATTTTGATTGCATAGTTTTCAGTTGGTAAACCAAATGCATCCCAACCCATTGGATAAAGAACATTTTGGCCCAACATTCTTCTTAATCTGGCTACTGAATCCATTTCAGTATAGTTTCTGGCATGACCCATATGCATAGAATCGCCTGAAGGGTATGGAAACTCTGCTAAGAGGTAGTACTTTTCCCTCTCATTATCAAAATCTTTTGCAACATATATATCAGATGAATACCATTCGTCTTGCCATTTTTTCTCTATTTTCTGAGGATTGTACTTCTCTCTCATGAGGATGATTTTACATTAAAAAGAAATATATTGAAAGAACACAGTTTCGTGTTTTGTGGAACCTTGTAGTGAAACAAAAATGACAATGGTTATAATCTTGTGAACGTTTTATCAATTATTTCTATTCTCAAGTTTTATATATTTTTCTTGGTGGACCTGAGGGGATTCGAACCCCTCACCCCTTCACTGCCAGTGAAGTGCTCTAACCAAATGAGCTACAGGCCCATTAATTCAACATTCATATCAAACTTCAACCTGGACCCAGCCAGAATCGAACTGGCGTCTTCGCAATGCGAATGCGATGCTCTACCAACTAAGCTATGAGCCCCATACTACTGCATATATGGTGCAGGATTAATTCTCCCAACCAACTCAGCACCCCTTCTCAATTCAAAATGTACATGAATACCAAAAGCGACACCAGTTTCTCCAATCTTTCCTAAAGATTCACCTCTCCCAACTGTTTGTCCCGATCTAACATATACTCGTGACATATGTGCATACAATGTTGTATATCCATTCCCATGGTCCACATGAGCATAGTAACCGAAACCATTGTATTTTCCACTACCCCAACCAGTACTAATAACCGTACCACCTGCAGCCGCAACAACATCTGGAAGATTCACTTTGTTTGTTGGATAGATATCAATACCGTAGTGCCCAGGAAAGAAACCTCTTGATATTCTACTTGGACCTCCAACCGGCCAACCTAAAAATTTTCCTACATTTGAATCAACAGGAGTATTTCCATATGCTATTGAAGTTGAGCCCTTGGAGAGAGAAAGAGGCGCTGAAGCATAAACAGGTTTCGGAGTCTCTTTAATGACACCATTAGGGATAAACAGCTCTGAGCCTTCAACTAATGTAAAAGGACTCTCCAACCAGTTGTGGTCTACAATATCTGCAGCTTCTGCAGAATATTTTTTGGCTAAAGATTCAACAGTATCACCTTTTTTGATAGTAACAACGACACCATCTCTCGGAGGTATTTCTAAGGTTTGACCTAATTTCAAAGAATTAACATTTGTAATATTATTTGCCCACATAATTGTCTTAACATTTAAATCATAAAAAGCAGCAATACTTTCTAAAGAATCACCTCTCTTTACAATATATTCTTCCGAGTATCTTCTTGGACGATCCTTAGGTGTCACAGTATTTACACTAGCATTCATAACTACCAAATCAGTTCGAGCCACACCTATTGTATCCAACATTTGATCTTCGGCAGCACTAACAACTGGTTTTCTATACAGATATGTAATGGAAATAATGAAAACAACTGAAACTAATAAAACCTTAAAAGCAGAAGAAAGGAAATTTCCTCTCCCCCAAAACATTTTAGTTGCAAAAGAATTCTTCTTTGAATTAAATGATTGGAAAAGAATATCAAAAAGGACAGAGATTAATATAAAGAATACCTGTAATCTAGAAAATACATATTCTATAAAAGCGAAAACAAATTCTATCAAGTTATTCTTTGGCTTCTGTTTTGAATAAAAATTTGAAAATTTTCTTTTTATATCCCTAACAAATTGGTTTCCTACTATTTCATCATCTACAAAGAGATTATCATCCTCAAAAAACTTCAAGGAGCTGATACTTTTGAAGCTTAACCCAGGGATATTCTTATTTTGTTGAGGATTGTTATTATTCACAAAGCTATTTAGTGTTAAATAGTTCCAAATTCTATTATACCATAACTAAGCTTCGTGCAATGTCGCAAGAAATTCTTCGTTATTCTTAGTCTTCTTTAGCCTGTCTATCAACACTTCTGTTGGATTTTCATTACTATCTAAGAATTCAAGCATTCTTCTGACTCTCCATGATTGGTTTAATACTTCTTTCCCAAGTAATAGCTCTTCGTTTCTTGTTCCTGAGTTATTTATATCTATAGCAGGATATACTCTCTTGTTTGCTAATGACCTATCCAAATGAAGTTCCATATTCCCAGTACCCTTAAATTCTTCATATACCAAGTCATCCATTCTACTCCCTGTATCAACAAGGGCTGTTGCAATGATTGTAAGACTCCCTTTCTCTTCAAAGTTTCTAGCTGCTCCAAAAAACCTCTTAGGCGGATATAAAGCAACAGGATCAAACCCTCCAGAAAGTGTCTTTCCCGATGTCGGCATTGTAATATTGTATGCTCTAGCCAATCTCGTAATACTATCCATTAGGATAATGACATCTTCTCCCCACTCAACCATTCTCATTGCTTTCTGAAGAGCCATCTCTGCGACACTACAGTTGTGCTGTGGAAGCTCATCAAAGTTTGAAGCGTATACCTCTCCTTTTACAAACCTCTTCATGTCTGTAACCTCTTCTGGTCTCTCTCCAACTAAAACAACAATTAATTTTGCCTTCGGATGATTTTTAGCAATTCCATTTGCGATATCTTTCAAGAGCCATGTCTTTCCTGCCTTAGGAGGAGATACAACCATTGACCTCTGTCCAAACCCAATTGGAGCAAGTAAATCAATCATTCTTGTGGATATTATATCCTGATCAGTTTCTAATTTAATTTGTTTGTTTGGGAAAATAGGTGTTAATTTTCTAAAATTTGGCCTCTTTGCTGCTTCTGCCGCAGGCTTTCCATATACGGTATCAACTCTTAATAGGCTTAGATATTTCTCTTTGTCTTTTGGAAGTCTTGCAGGTCCCGTAACTTCATCCCCTGTTCTTAGACTAAACTTCTGAATCTGTGACCCAGAAATATATACATCATTATCTCCAGGAAGAAGATCCTCTGTTCTTAAAATCCCGTGAGAGTTATCCTTCATAACTTCGAGTATTCCACTTACTTCAACAAAACCCTCATCATTTGAATTCTTTTTAAGAATTTCAATGATTAACTCTCGTTTAGGTAACTCCATGAAGTTTTCTAATTTAATTTCTTGAGCTTCAGCACGAATATCTGCCAAAGTCATTGCTTCGTAATCTTTAATAGTTTTACTTGATTTTTTTACCATTTATCAAAAAAGGAAATTTATATAGATATGAGGCATTTATTCATATCAGATACAAAAGTATATTGAAATACAGAAACTATGTCAACTTCTTCAAATATCAAATATGAAAAAAGAAGAAGGGATCGGTACTGCCCCAACCGACCCCGGTTTCTATTCCTATCATTAGGAACAGTTTCGAGTAACATACAGGATGTTTCCCCTCTTCTTATTTTGGTTTATATAGTTAAACAAAAATGAGAAAAAGGTAAAAAATCTTAGGCTTTTCCTGTTGCCCAGTTGTGCTTGTAACACCCCAGACAAAGGGAGAAACCTAAGATATCCACAACCTTGTAAAGAACTGTAACAGAAGTATAC
>JAXGWV010000026.1:0-9184 GCA_040773125.1 Candidatus Dojkabacteria bacterium | reverse complement strand
ACTTGTCTAAACACAGTATCAGTTATTCCATCCATCGGGGATAAACCTAAGATAAAACCTTTCTTAGCTAAAATTTTTTGATAAATATTCTCCATACCCTGATTCTATCATAAAGTCACTGTAACAAACGAGAAATAAAAGGTTTTTCAATCGATTATCTATTGCAAGTGAAAGAAATTTAACATAAACTGATATAAGAAAACTGCCCATATGGAACCACAAAAAATTCAGAACAATCCAGGCTCTCAGCTAATTCAATTTGAAAAGACAGATTCTTACTCCAAAATTTTTCTTTATTATATTCAAGATTTTTTAAACTGGTGGTATGTTAAAATGCCTGTGAGGCATCTACGAATTCTTGGACGTTTATCAGTATTAGTCGATGACAATCTCTCTATGTCTTTGCTTTTTAAGAACTTTTTTGTTCCATGGCATAGAGACAACTCTTTTTTTGGATACTTCTTTGGTGTGATAATTAAAATCCTTTATCTACCCTTTGCTTTAATAATATACCTGCTTTCTATTATCACATATTTGGCAGTAATTTTGATTTGGTTGATACTTCCAGTAGCAACAATAGTATTTTCTATTACATCGTTTTTTTAAATGGAACTAGAATTTGGTAGTAAACAAAAAACAGTTATTGGAATACATAATAAGGAGAGAAACACTTTTTCTGTTGCCAAAAAGGGATATCCAATTCCTAGTGATGAAAATCAGTCTGTATTCCTAATAACAAGAGATCATTTCTTTTCTGTAACAACACCACAAATTTCATATTTACTTTATAGCAACCCAAAATACGAAAAATTTGAAAAGATCAAAAGTATTATTTGCAATATTTTAATTGTTCCTGGAGTTTTGATAACTTCAGCACATATTTTAAAGTTTGCTTCCCTTTTAGATAATTTCCCATTAATTCTGGACATTCTAAATTTCCCAATAGTCAACTTCCTATTTGGAATGTCAATTTTCTCAATTTTACTCCTTTGGCACGAATTTTATGGTGACAGAGATGAGCAGATGCAACTGCCATTAATTAAAAAAATCCCTCAAAGAGATATTGATGAAATAAATACAGTTGGTTTTAAATTCGGAAGATATTCGAACATTGATATCGCAAATTTTCTTTCTTCTGAAACAATTCAACTTCTTTCCGATTTTACTTTAAATGGAGAATTCAATCCTTATGATTGTTTTAAGGTATTAATAAACGAGACATTTGAAGTTCAACAAATAATTAGAAGAGGAGGGGTCTCAATTGATAATGAAAAACTAGAAAAATCCAATATAAATTCAGACACTCTCCCCAAAATGAACCTGCCTTCAATTAGAGCCCTCCTAGTATATGCAGTTGAGGAAGCATTGCTAACAGAAAGTAGAATGATTAATCCAGAACACATATTTTTGGCAATTTCAAAAATGTACCCTCAAATTATAAAAATGCTCCAAAAGGAGAATATTAATTTAGATATATTTAGAGAGGTTGTTAAATTCCAAAATTTCCTAAATAGAAGAAAAGTGAAATATCTAGATCCAGACCAACCGTATTACAGAAAAGGCGGTATTTGGAAGCAAATTCTTTACGGTTACACTTTCATATTGAGCCACTTTAGTAAGGAAATAAATAAGGAAATCGCTGAAACAAATGACATTTTTGGCATTGGCCATGATGAAGAGGTAGAAAACCTCGTTTCAGTTCTTGGAAAAGTAACGAACAAAAATGCATTACTAATTGGTGAGCCTGGAGTTGGGAAATCAAGCATTATCCTCGGTTTAGCACAAAGAATAAATAGAGGAGATGTCCCAATTCAGTTAAAAGATAAGAGGATAATAGAACTTGATATCAATGCATTGATTGCTCACTCTCAAAATACTGGGAGCATGGAAGAACTTATAATTAAAGCAATGACCGAATTATCTAAGGCTGGAAATACAATCCTTTACATAGATGAAATTCAACAGATTGTCCCAACAAAAGCACAAGAGAGTGGCCATACAATTGCTGGTATTATGCTCCCTTACATTCTAAACAGTAAATTTCCAATTATTGGAAGTATCAACTACGCGGATTACAAAAAATATTTTTACAGTAATGAATCTCTAAGGCAAAGTTTTACAAATATTGAGATAAAAGAGATATCTGCAGCAGACGCTCTAACAATTTTAGAAAGTAAGATTCCATCATTGGAAAGAAATTTTGGTTGCTTTATTACATTCCCTGCACTAGTTTCGTCTGTTGAAATTTCTCAAAGATATATTAAGGAAAGAAAACTTCCAAGTAGTGCAGTACAAACAATAGAGGCTACCTGTTCATGGGCACAAGCAAATGGAATACAAAAGATTACTTCTGAGCATGTTTCTAAGGCTATCTCTTTGCAAAAAAATATCAATATTACTGAAATCAATCAGGAAGAAAGTAACAAATTAATTAAATTAGAGGAAAATATTAAAAACAGAGTTGTTGGACAAGATGAAGCTGTTACCGTAATTTCAGAAGCCCTAAGAAGAGCTAGGGCAGATATCCGTAATCCAAACAAACCTATTGGTTCATTCCTTTTCATTGGACCTACTGGTGTGGGAAAAACATATTTAGCGAAAGTTGTAGGAGAAGAGTATTTCGGAGCGGAAGACACAATCATTCGATTAGATATGTCTGAATATCAAGAGATATCAAGTATAAACAAATTTCTTGGATCTTCAGATGGAGAGAGCATTCTAAGTCAAACAGAGATTTCTTTAATTGATAGGATTAAAAGAAATCCACATACTGTAGTTCTCTTTGATGAGATTGAAAAGGCACATCCTGATATTCTTAACCTGTTTCTCCAGATTTTTGATGAAGGAAGACTTACAAGTAATCAAGGCGAAACGGTAGACTTCACACATGCAATAATTATTTGTACAAGCAATATCGGAAGTAAAATTCTTTTAGATTCACTCTCTGAGCAGAATATCATGTGGGAAGAAGCAAAAGAAAGAGTACTTTTAGAGTTAAGACAGGTAATGAAACCAGAACTGCTTAATAGATTTGATGATATTATTGTATTTCAACCTCATGATATGAGTAATCTATCTAAAATTGCAGTTCTAGAATTAAATCAACTAGCTAAGAGACTTTCAGAAAAAGAGATAACACTAATTTGGTCAGAGCAAATTCCAATGCTAATTGCGAACAAAGCCAATGATCCTGGGAATGGTGCCAGACCTTTAAAAAGATACATACAAGACAATATTGAAGGACAAATAGCCAAAGCCATAATTGAACAAACATTAAAGCCTGGAGAGGAAATAGAGATAAAAGAGAGCTGGATAGTATAAATAAGTCATTGAAAAAATTCTTTTAATCAAATATAATCTGAAGGTTAATATATAGTAATAAAAACATGGGTGCACTTCCAAAAAGAAAGATATCCAAAGCAAGAAAAGGGAGAAGAAGATCACATAATGCATTGAAACTAACAGGTGTTTCAAAATGTCCAAAATGTGGAAGCTTAAAAAAGAGCCATTTCGTCTGTCCTAATTGTGGAACATATAAAAAGTAATTATGAAGAGGTCAACAGATCCAAGACATTTAGCAAGAATTCTTGCACTTCAAGGACTTTTCTCTAAATACTTTTTACAAAATGATGTACAAATGGAGATGATTCCAGTTAAGGAGCTTCTAACTATTGACGAATTTGAAAAATACGATAAGGATCTTTTTGAGAAAATAACTAAAGGAGTTATAGAAAATATAGAACAGATAGACAAACTGATTGAGAAGTATGCTCCACAATGGCCAATTCAACAAATGAAATTAGTTGACTTACAGATTTTAAGAATTGCTATTTTTGAAGGTTTTATTTCAAAAATTACTCCTCCAAAAGTATCTATTGACGAGGCAATTGAAATCGCAAAGGATTTTGGCGGAGAGAGTAGTGGGAAATTTGTAAATGGGGTACTTGGAGCAATCTATGAAGAAATTAAATCAGAAGAAAATATAGATGGAGAAAATAAATGAGATTGAAAAAAAATTAGGAGTAAAGTTTAAAAATCATTTGCTTTTAGAAACTGCCTTTACACATAGATCTTTTCTGAATGAAAACAGAGGGAAAGGTTTAGAAAACAATGAAAGATTAGAATTTTTAGGAGATGCAGTACTCGAATTGATTGTCTCTTCTAATATTTATCACAATTATCCAGACAAGGCGGAGGGAGAACTTACAAGCATTAGAGCTGCAATAGTAAGAACAGAGAGCTTAGCAGAAGAGACTGAGAGGTTGAATCTTGGAGTGCATCTAAGAATGTCAAAAGGAGAAAAAGATTCTGGAGGAGAAGAAAAACCATATCTTCTAGCTAATTTGTATGAAGCAATTCTAGGAGCAATTTATCTTGATTCCGGATATGAAGAATGCCTACATTTTGTTGAAAGAACACTTCTAAAAAAAATTAAGAGAATCGTTAACGAAAAGCTTTTCATAGATCCAAAAACAAAAGTTCAAGAGATAATGCAAAGAAAATACCGTATTACACCTACATATGAAATACTTAAAGAAGAAGGCCCTGATCATAGTAAATCTTTCACTGTGGCACTTTTCATGAGTGACAAAAAAGTTGTAGAAGGAGAAGGTGCAAGCAAACAAAAAGCAGAAGAAGATGCTGCAATAAATGCGATAGATATTTTAGAAGAAGATTAATATATCTTGAATTAACTAAGTTCTTTTGATAGAATTCAGCAATATGTTAAAAATAAGATTAAAAAGAGTTGGTAGAAACAAAGATCCTTACTACAGAATCGTAGTTATGGAGTCCGCACAACCAAGAAATGGTAAAACTAAGGATGAAATAGGTATATACAATCCTAGAATTAACCAATTTGAAGTTGACAAGGAGAAAGCAGAAGCTTGGCTTAAAAAGGGCGCTCAACCCACTGACACAATTGCTCAGTATTTTGTTAAGGCTGGCATTATGAAAAAACTGCATAGAGGTTCAACCAAACCAAATACTCAGAAAAAAGAGAAAAAGTCAGAAGAGTAGTATATAATTTGTTTAGATAATATATTACCAATATAAGAATGAAAGAATTACTTGAGTATATTGTGAAGTCAATAGTTAATAATCCCGAGGAAGTACAGGTAGAGGAAAAGGAAAGTGTAGATTTCCCAGGTTTGACTATTCTAACAATCGATGTTGCAGAAGATGATAAGGGTGTTGTTATCGGAAGAAAAGGAAGAACTATTAATGCAATTAGGGATCTCATCACCATTAATGCTATTCGAACAAATAGGAGAGTAAAGGTTCTAATCAAAGATAATGATCGTGATAAGGCCAATGAAGAGAGACAAGAGAAGAGGAAGGCTACAGATGAGAGTATTTTCGAGGATGAAATTTAATTAATTCTCTACAGGTGAGTTAAGTCTTCTTGCCTTCTCTTTTAGTATTTCCATTATGTCTGCAAAGTCTGTATACGGTTTAAAGGGTCTATATATGTTTACAACAAGATTTTCGTCCTCGGATACATAATAACCTGTAAGACTTAATTTTACCTCCCAAAGTTCTGCACTCCTTTGAAGAGAGATGTTTTGTGGGGAAACAATATATGGGGAAGAGTAGTAGAACTCATCCAAAAAGGATAGGATATCTTCTAATGAACCCTTATATGCCAGAGGCCCATTTACACCTTTATATTGATTGGCTTCTTGTTCTTTATCCTTGTCTTTATTTACTATCCCAATATCAACATCACTTGCAGAAATCTTATCTGATGTAAGATTCTTTAATCTCGCTAATTCATCAATATAATAAAGGAAGCTTGCAACCTTTAGAGTCCTTGGAATAACACTCTTAACCTCGATTAAATCATCATTCAGTTGATCCTCGGAGATACTTTCTACAGATTGCTTTAACTTACTTAACTGCTCCTGCTTTGACTTTATTTCTTTTAGCTCAGTTTGATAATTAAAGGCATCCCTTAACATTGGAATAAAAACAAATATTGAGATAAAAATTAAAATTATTGTTACAATAATTGGGATAATTAAGTCTTTAACCTTCAATCGAGTGTCTTTTATCTTGTCACTTATCCCTTCCTGTTTTCTTACTGTTTTGGACATATTAGGAAGTGCCATAACTATTCTTTCTTTTCATCTAAATTAATATTAAAATTCCCCTCTTTCATTGTAATCTTAAACACAAACCTAATAACTGATCCTGCTTTATTAAATTGCTCAAGACTAACCCTGTCTACTACATCATCTTCACTTAAAAGGTACCAGAACTTTGCTAAATGTTCAAATGATGGACATCTCCCCTCAAAAGAAACAGATTTAACACTCTGAAAATTAAATTTGTCTAATTCTACACCATCAAGATTTGAAGCGATTTTTGTAAAATATTCAAATATCTTTCTTGCTGAATATTGATTAGAGGAGATGTCTTGATATAGATATATTCTTTTCAAAATCTCTTCATTAGAGAGGATAACTGAGCTAAACTGTTTTACTTCTGCTTCTTGCTTATTTAATTCTTCTTGTGCATTCTGAACCTGTATTTTACTTATTGTAGAAAAAAGAACTATGACTATCGTAATAGTAAGAAAGATGATAATACTTAGTATTGAACCAATATTAAGTTTTACTTTCTTTTTCTCTTGAACTATCTCGGATTTAGATAATATTGGGACTAGGTTAATACTTTCATCGTTATCCGCCAAGAATACTTCTTCAATGCTTTGAGCATCATCCTTAGCTATTGTTTTAACATCTTCTTTCTTTTTATTTTTTTCTATTTCTTTATTCATCTTTTAAAGCTAATCCAATTGCAACTGAATATGATGGGGCACCTTTCATTACAATATCTTCAAAGCGTTTGTCAATGATAATGTTGTTCCATGGCATAGCAATCGTTACATTGGCATTCAAACTCTTTGCAACATATTCTTTCAAGCCAGGGAGGAGAGCACCATCTCCACTTAAAACATAATCTGTAGGTGCAATAGAAAGAGTTCTACTTTTAAAGAATTCAACTCCTCTTCTAACTTCAACAAGTATTGACTCAATTATTGGTGTTAAAACACTTAATATCTTCCCCTCTAGTACACTGTCTACCAAACCATAATTTCTTTTGAATTCTTCTGCTCGCTGAGTATCCAAATTAAATTTGTTTACTATTGCTTGTGTTAGAGAGTCTGAGCCAATTGCAATACTTTGAGAAAAGACTAAGTACCCTTCTGAAATAATACTCATATCTGTACTGTTAGCACCAAAATCCAACATAACTAGGGTATTTTTCCCTGTTGATTTGTACATAGCCCTTCCCATAGCTACCGACTCCGTTTCAATGGAAAGCAAATCTAAACCTGCTTGAATAGCGATATTAACATATATGTTTACTACCTTCTTTGCAGCTGCTACAACAAGTACTCTAGGAGCATTTTTCTCTGTATTAAATCCAATTGGTACATAGTCAAGTTGAACCTCATTTAGAGGTAAGGGGATATACTGTTTAGCCTCATAATATACAGCTTCTTTTAATTCTTCTTTCTTCACCCCAGGTAACTCAAAAAATCTCGTAAACACAGAAAACTCTGGTAAAGCCATAACTACCTGTTTATTTTTTATCCCAGAAGCATCGTAGAGTCTCTTTAAGACATCTGCAAGTTTCTTTTGGTCAGCTATATCCTCGCTATTAATTACTCCCTTAGGAGTAACTTGGGAGCCTAAATTTACTAATGTAGGTTTATTAGTTGAGATTCCTGAAAGCTCTACAGCTTTGACTGAGTGCGTTCCAAAGTCTATCCCAACATGATCGGGCAGTTTTGCCATGTTAAGTAATTCAAATAATTTTAATTTATCCTTTCAAAAGAGCTTTTTCTATTGACTAGGTACTCCAACATATTTGTTTAATTCTTTGACCAAGCCATCGTAATCTAAGTCTGTTTTAACCAAATATGATGAGGCTCCTAAACTAAACGACTCTCGTATGACAGATTCGCTTGTCATGTTAGTCAAGATAATAACGGGCATACTTCCATATTTCCCGGTATTAGTTTTAATTGCTCTAAGAACCTCTAAACCATCTACACCAGGCATCATTAAATCAAGTAGAAGAATGTCAACTTTGCCAATGTTCTTTGATAATATATCCAAAGCTTGGTACCCATCAGATGCGGTTAATGCAAAGAAGCCTGCAGTTTCAATCAATTCTTTGTATGAATCCAGAAGGTCTTTTTCATCTTCTACAATTAGAATAGTTTTCTTTTTATCCATATCGTTCATTCGTAGAATTTAGACAGTTTAGTTTATACATATTACCATATTATCGTTTCAGTTTTAATAATTGCTTGCCTCTGAAATTGTCTGTTTAACAAAGCTCCATTACCAAAGTACCAATTCACTGCAGAGGAGAGCATATCTAATTGAATAACCTTGTTTTTTTCAACAGTTGGTTTGAGTTGCATAGTAAAATTTTCAATGTTTACAAATCTGGAGTTCAATACTACAAAATTTTCACTATCAGAAAGTAAGCAATTTTTATGAGCTTCGAGATTATCAGCCAAATCAGATTTAGATGTTCTTAAAATATATCCCTTAACATTCCCACTGTAGTCAAGATCAGTAGGGATTCCCTTGTAAAAAGCTAAGCATATCCATCCTGTCGAACCATTTGGTTTGAAATGAATCTCATTACCCGTTTGATTGGAATCTAACACCTCAGTAAATGTAGGACCATCTATGACAGATCCATCATTAAAATTAAACTTCCTACTATCACTTATGTAGAGGTGAACATTGCTTGGGTCGGTCGTTTTAAGAGTTCTTCTCAACATCTCTAAAACAAACTCAGACTCAGTCCTCACCCTTGCTTTGTTAGTTGATGTTGTAGATACTCTAATTAAGGTTGATAATACCAATGCAGATGTAAGCATTAATAAACCTAGTATTACAGTAGTTATTAACATTTCTACTAAGCTAAAACCTTCATATGTTTTTTTATTTGACAGTTTTATCATCTTAAAGGTATTACAGTTGAATATATATAGTGTCTGACATTTCTCCTTGCCGTATAAGTTCCTTCACTTGCTAAATGACCGACAACTATTCCAGCCTTTATTTGTTTGTCAGTAGTTGGATTATATGGGTAAAAGCAAGCAAGTCTGAAAAAGCCACTTCCTACGGTTTCCCCATCAATATTCTTCGTCATT
>JAXGWV010000025.1:0-9382 GCA_040773125.1 Candidatus Dojkabacteria bacterium | reverse complement strand
CCAACTGCTTAAAAGGCAGTTGCTCTACCTGATGAGCTAGCGCCCCATAAATAACTTGCCATTATACTATCCAATCATATAATATTACAAGGCTTTTCTAATAGGAGCATAACTCCTCCTATGTATATCACAAATACCATATCTATTGATTGCTTCAATATGTTCCTTTGTACCATATCCTGCATTTTTTTCAAAAAGGTATTCAGGATATTCTTTAGCATACATATCCATTATCCTATCCCTTGTAACCTTAGCTACAATTGAAGCTGCAGAAATACTGTAATGATTCAAATCCCCATGATCAATACTCAACATCTCTCTACCCTCTATCAAATACACTCCTCCATCAGAAACAATAAAATCAGTGGGATGTCCTATCTTCTTTTCTAATGAATCTATAGCCTCAATCATACCTTTCCTTACCGCTTCCTTTATCCCTATACTATCAATCTCTCTCGCTTCAACTATACCTACACTCCAAAAATATTCTTCAGTAATTCCTTTGTAAAGAATCTCCCTCTGTTTCCTACTCAGTGTCTTACTATCTCTTACCCCTTCTAAAAGTTTAGACTCAGGTTCTAGCATAACTGCTCCAACTACAACAGGACCAGCCAATGGTCCTCTCCCAGCTTCATCAACTCCAACTACAAACCTAAACCCTCTTCTCCACAACTTCTGTTCTAATTTTCTATCTGGAAATATCATATCTATATATGTTAACATATATTTATAATGAAAAAATCATTTCTACTTCTCCTTCCATTTGTAATATTTCCACTCCTTTTTAATTCAGTAACCCTAGCACAAGAAAATCAACCAATTACATACGAACAAGAATCACCAGATAAAGAGACAACACCTGAAGAACACAAATCTGTTGTTACTAATTTAATACAGATGGAAAGGGAATATTCTCCTACCTATTCCTTTACTACCATACTTCTTGCTATACTATTTCCATGCCTATTCTTGCTATTAGGCTATCTGATATTAAAGCTAGTTAAGTTTTAAGTTATTTAAATTAATTCATATATATATATGGAAGACAAAAAAACAAATGTAGCAGGGAAAGTAGCAAAAAGTTTAACACTTGGAGCTATCATTGGAGCAATTGCAGGAGTACTCTTTGCACCAAAATCTGGGAAAGAAACCAGAGAGGATATTAAGAAGTTCGCCGAAGATACTAAAGAGAAAGGAGAAGAACTTTTTGAGAGAGGAAAGAAAGAAGTTGAAGTAAAGATAGAGAATATTAAAAAGGCTGGAGGAAAAATTGATGGAGAAGTTTACAAGAAGATAGTAGATGAGATAGTTGGAAACTTCAAGGGAAATGGAGAAATTACAGCAGAAGCTGCAAAGAAATTAGGAGAGCAATTAAGAGAAGACTGGGAGAAAGTAAAAAAGCAGGTAGCTGCATAAGTAGAGAAATTAAAAGGGGGAGTAGGAATACTCCCCTTTTTTTAGTAGAATATATCTAGTGCGAGAGTAGTTCAGTTGGTAGAATGTCTCCTTCCCAAGGAGAAGGTCACGGGTTCGAATCCCGCCTCTCGCTTTTTAATTTTACTTAATTACAAATGGAACAGGAACTAAAAAACAAATCAAAATTTAAATTACCTAAAGGTCCAACAATTGCAGGAAGTGTTACAATTGCATTCCTTTCTGCTGCAATAATTTTTGGAATAATTGGTTTTAAATTTGCTGAAAAATATGCTCTTCCTTGCCCCACACAAATACAATGTGTACCTTGTGATGTAGAAAAGGATGATGAACCTAATGATACATGTTCAACAGGTAACATTGTAAATGATTCTATAGAGATAACTGAACAGGATGTAGAAAATCCCCAATAAGGTACATCACTTAGAAGCAAAAGAAAACCTTGTATATATTCCAACTCTTTGTTACAATCCTTGTTACGATTGCTGATGTAGCTCAGTTGGTAGAGCATTCCCTTCGTAAGGGACAGGTCGATGGTTCGATGCCATCCATCAGCTTAGTTTAAAAAATATGAAAGCACCAAAATATACATTAACAAACCTTATGCTCAACTACATAGTTAAATATGAGTTGGCTATGAATGATCTAAAATACAATCCACTTCCAGACAAGTATAAATTAGCTCTTGAGGAAAGGTTCTCTGCTGAGGATATTTACAAAATGGGAGACTTAGTTGGCTTTCCCATTGGGTATAATAAAGCATTAAACATTCAAAGAGGACAAGAAATGTCCTCTGAAAAAAAGAAATATCGTATTTTCCTTAATTTTAGAAGTGCTAAAGATTTTGTAAAATCATACACAAATACAAATTCCTTAAAACCATCTATCGAATTAGCAGTTCATATAAATAGGATACTCATGAGAAATATCGTAGATGATTGGGATATAGGTAAAATTAGAGGTTTCTCAGAAAAACCAAATGAAATATATGATACCTGGTACAAAAACAGAGATTTCTATCCTAATTTAGATATGGCTTCTCACTTTAATGAACTCTTTGACTGGATTCAAAATGGTACTGACAACAATCACAAGCTTGTAAAGATAGGTATTCTTCTTTATGAATTTTTGGACAAGGCTCCATTTACTGTAGGAAATCAAATCACTGCTATACTAGTTGCTGAGATTCTCTCCAAAAAATACGGCTACAATCCTAACAATTCGATTCCTTACTTTAAATCTATTGAATATATCTCAGATGATATATTGGCAGCTCACAAGATGACGAAAGCTAAAATGGATCTAACTCCATTTCTGGAAGCATTCCTTTACACTGTCTCCCTTAGTGCTATTGAGATTTCAAAAGAATATATAAGTACATATGTAAAGAAAGTTAAAAAACAGGGAACTTTGGAATATGAGCTAAATCCAAGACAGATTCAAATAATTGATTACCTAACTCTTAACCAAAAAATTGATAGAAAGGTCTTAACTAAAATGATGGGTGTCTCCTTTATGACTTCATACAGAGATTTACAAGACATGGTACAAAAGGGATACATCAAATCAAAAGGTAAGGGAAGAGGAACATTCTACATTTTAGAAAAGTCAAAATTTGAAACAGATGACGAATTAATCTTCAAGGCAGACCAATAGCAACTTTTCTTACAACATATAGAAAACATCTACTAAAATTGATAATATACACAAATGGAATTAAATGAAAAATATGATGTAATCGTTGGCTTAGAAATCCATATTCAAACCAATACAAAATCAAAAATGTTCTGCTCCTGCCCTACTGATTACTTTCAGAAAGAACCAAATACTCATGTGTGTCCAGTTTGCTTAGGATTACCAGGTGCATTACCAGTTCCAAATAAAAGAGCTATAGAACTCTGTATTCTAATGGGCCTAGCCACTAAATGTAGCATTGCCAATGAAATATTCTTTGATCGAAAGCACTACTTCTATCCGGATTTACCAAAAGGTTACCAGATTAGTCAATACAAAAAGCCAATTTGCTCAAATGGGTTTGTTGAAGTCCCTAGTGGACTAAAAGTTGAAATAGAAAGAATCCATCAAGAAGAGGATGTGGCCAAATCAACTCATCATACAGAAAGTTCTACTGGAAAAGAGTATACATTAGTTGATTACAACAAATCAGGAGTACCATTAATTGAAATTGTAACTAAACCATCTATCAGAAGTGCTAAAGATGCTAAAGATTTTGCTACAAAGATTAGACAAATAGCAAGATATCTAAATATCTCTAATGCTGACATGGAAAAGGGTCAGATGAGATGTGAGCCAAATATTTCAATTCAAGAGAAAGGGAAATGGGAATACAAGGATGGTAAAATCCTTCCACTAGGAGATTACAAATTAAATCCAAAAGCAGAAGTAAAGAATATTGGATCAATAACGGCAGTAGAAAAAGCAATAGAATACGAGGTAAAAAGAATGGCAGATGAATTAGAGGAAGGAAAACCTTTAAAGCAACAAACTCGAGGATGGAATGCTTCCAAAAATATTACTGAATTCCAAAGATACAAAGAAACAGCTGATGACTACAGATATATGCCAGAACCAGACATTCCAGTTATTGAGATCTCAAATGAAGATATTAAGAACATATCAAAAGAATTAGTTGAACTACCAAATGAGAAAATTAAAAGATATATTAGCGATTGGGGAATTACTGAGTACTCTGCAGAAGTGATATCTTCTACAAAAAAGAGCGCAGATTTCTTTGAAAATCTACAACTTATTCTCTCAAAAAAGATTGGTGAAAAGGAAGCTGCTAAAGAAGCTTCAAACTGGATTATGGGTCCACTATACGCAATAGCAAACAAAAAGGGAAAAGATTTTTCAGAGATTGGAGTAAACAGTGAGGATTTCGCAGAATTAATTATTGCTTTCAAAGATGGAATGTTTACAAAAAACAAAGCAGAAGAAATTCTTAATGAAAGTATTGATAAAGGAATAAATGTCTCTGAAGAAATTCAAAAATTGAAATCAGTGAAAGATAGTAATGGCTCCCTAACAGAAGTTGTAAAACGGGTAATAGAAGAAAACATCCAAGCAGTAACAGATTACAAAAATGGAAAAGAAGCTAGTATTGGATTTCTTGTAGGAAAAGTAATGCAAACAACAAAAGGAACATCAAATCCGAATGATGTAAGAAATACTTTAGTTGAGGAATTGAAGAAATGAAAATTGATGTAAAACATATTGCACAACTATCTAGAATCTCTCTTACTGATGATGAATTGAAAAAGTTCACACCTCAGATGGAGACAATTCTCGAGTCAGTTGAAGTACTAAAAGAGATAGATACAAAGAATATTGAACCTATGAAAGGTCATGTTAAACTTCAAGATTTAAGAGAGGACATACCTAGTAAAAGCCTTCCACAAGAGGAAGTTTTAAAAAATGCAAAATACAAAGAGAATGGCTGTGTTAAAGTTTTTGGAAAAATATTTGGAGAGAGTCAAGAGAGTTAATTCCAATTTAATGTTTGAAATTACCTTAAGAAAGCAGCCCTATTATCAAGAGTAGTTGTTTCTTTAAATGTACCATTAAAAGATGGGTAATTTCTGAACCATACACCAGGACGCCTTGTAACAGCTTTGTCTGTATATGCACCACTATCAGAATTCTGAAGCATAAAAGCCATGTAATAGATAGCTCTCTTTTCATCAGACTTTATTGCTTGATTTCCATTTCTAAAACTTTCCAACAAGTTCTTACTAAACTCCATGAGTTCACTGCTTCGTCTCTTCTTTTCAACAAAAATTTCTGATGTAAATTCTTGTCCCTCTCCAATTATTCCTAAAATCAATGTCTGTAAATTTTTCTCAATACCTAATTCATTAAGAAACCTCCCACCCTCTTTTAAATTAAATTCTTTCTGATCATTCTTCTTCCCATGTCTCACAGCTTCTGGTTTCCCTAAATCATGAGTAAGGATAATTAGACGCATAACAGGTAGAAGTTTAGCTGGTAGTACATCAGCAAAAGTTTCATCAAACATCCTAAGTACGGTTTCTGTGTGCTCTCCTAATGTAAATCTCTCCCAGTTCCCAGCATCTGTATTAAAAAGATTTTCAAAACCTTTAACCTTTTTAGCTTCTTCAATGATTTGTTGGGGAGTAGCATAGTAGTTCTCAGTTAGAAGTTTTACCAACGGATGAGATTTAGAGGATTCTAATGATTTATCAATTTCTTCACTAAAATTTCCAAATACAAGTTTAAAACTTTTCTCCATGTCTTTAACTTTGTCTACAGTATTAACCTTTTTAAGATCAAAAAGTATTGTATTGCTAATATCTTTATCAAGTGTGGCACTATTAACCTTTGTTTTCAGACCAACTATATGATTACTTCTGAGGAATCTGGCAATGTAATCTCTATTAATTGGCAATTTGCCTTCTACATTTCCATTCTCAGTTTCAATCGTACATTCAAAAGTGTTGCTTTCTGAAAAAGCAAATTTGTTGATTAGACTGACAGGAGTAAGTCTCATCAAAAATCTAGAATTTACCGCCCCAGCTATATGAGTAACTAATTGCTCATCAACAAATGCTTGAGGGTTGTTTGATTTAAGAATCCTCGTTTTAATTTTCTGCAGTATCAAAGGGATCTCTTCTTCGTTAATATATCCTTTGTTTTTAAGATTAAAATCCTCTTCAATTGTATTACGAAAAAGTGGGATTGTATCTCTGTATTCAAAACCTACAGGTGAACCTTCCAGTATTTTAGGGAGAAGCGGAAGAATTTCCTGAGCAATTTTTTGTTGCTCTCTTCTAGAGAAATCAGAATTAATTATTACTGCATTTGGGTCAGAAGATATTATTCTATGAACTTGTAACGGTATCTCTCCAGTCTCAATTCGACGTCTAGTTTCTAATTCTTTTGCTTTCCAAGTTCTTTGGTCTGATACAAAACTATTTTGCGCAAGTCTTACAGTACGTTCAATTGAGAATTCTCTCGCTGTATTATAATCTCCTGTATTTAGTGCACTAATCTTATTTACATTCCAATTCCCTGTATTATTACCAGAGTTTGAAAAGTCGCTTTTAACACTCCATTCTCCCTCTTCTCCATTTGGTACTCGCCCATGATACAACTCAAGTTCGTTCATGGGTAAAAAAATACCAATTCTTTCTAAACTTTCAATGGCTTCTATTTTTCGTGGGTCTTCTTGAACCGAAAAGTACTCAGATCTTGTTGTACAATCACTACTTGTTGGTCCAACATTTATTGCTTGTGATGTGTTATAGCTTGATTCTTTCTCCATTATTGTTTTATGGAATTATTGATAATATTTATAATAGCACAGCTTGAAAGTATGTAAAAACTTTTTGCTACTATAAAACTATCATAATATTTAGTAAAATATACCCTGTTAAGCCGAGGTGGTGAAACTGGCAGACACGTATGCCTTAGGAGCATATGGGGTAAAACCCTTGGAGGTTC
Organism: Candidatus Dojkabacteria bacterium; assembly: GCA_040773125.1. Taxonomy (GTDB): domain Bacteria; phylum Patescibacteriota; class Dojkabacteria; order SC72; family SC72; genus UBA5232. The sequence continues at coordinate 2,467 of JAXGWV010000025.1, read as the reverse complement.
GAGTCCTCTCCTCGGCATATTCCATGGAGTAAAAAGAGAAAAGCACCATTTGAGGTTGTATAGAGATATATAGAATGCACATTACTGTACACATATCTCACCTTAAATGGTGCTTAGAACTTTTAACAATTCAGTTGATCGGAATATTTCCAAAACTCATCTAGTATCTCTGGAATAGCTTTACTCTCATAAAGAATTAATATCGTTTGCAACATTTCTTCTAGAGAATGGAATGACTCCTCGCTAAGATACAATAATCCTGGTCTCATCATCCTTTGCATTATTACAGCGACTTCCATAGCCTCACGATGACACTTGGTTTGTCCATTATTCCCCCCGGAAAAGATTATCCATTTTAAAAGCAATTTATTTGTCGCTTTCGGTCGCCTTACTTCAAATTCCTTGAGAATCTCTTTCGTAGATAAATACCGAACACGTCGATGATAGAGTACTACAAACTTTAAGAGCTTTAACCCTCGAATTTCTTTGTCAATTACAGTCTCATTCTTGGAAAGCATTTCATTAATATATGCTACCCACTGGAATTCCTCGTAGTTAATATGATTTGACAATTCGTCGAAATCCTCAAAGAACCTCCTCCTTAGTAAGTATAACTCTTCGCCTTTGTTCCAGAAATTAACCAAAATCATAAATGGTAAATACAATCGAAAAGGTCTTGAGAAAGCTTTAAGAACATCCAGTGTTACCTCTGCAATTTCTGGGATTTTATATCCTCTCGCAATGGCCCATTCCATTAAAAGCCCCCAAACGCGAGCAATATCATACGATTCATAAAGTGATTTCTTATTGAATTTCCATGTAATTTCCTTCAAATGATAGTCATACACCTTTTTCTTAAAGGGGGTCATACTATAAAAAAACTCCTTTTGAAATTCAATTAACTTCAGATACTCACTTAGTGAGTCAATATTTTCATCTCCAAAAATCTCTCTTGCATCACGATATAAATCTAGGAAAGACTTTCTTGCTGTTTCCATCTTTTTCTCCTTCTTAATAGGAAATTGTTAAAAGAGCCGTAAATCACGGAAGTGATTATTTACAAACCTTATTGTATCAATATTTTGAGAAAACTTCAACTCTGCAAGTCACTGGAAACATTTGAATATTCTTGTTTCTTACTTACCTCTACTCCTCTATGTAACAATATTGAAAGATCTTTAATTTCTTCAGTTTCCAAACCTTTGGGAATATATACCTTCGCATATGGTGCAATTTGTATAGAAGAGCCTTGCTCTTGCTCAATTATGAGATCAATACAATCTCTTATGCTTAAGTATTCAAATTCTGGATTACCTTGATCTTCTGATAAATACTCACAATAGACTCCCTTAAGTATAAGATTATATAGCTTCTCTACATCTTCAACTTCTAAACCAGCTGGCATAAAGACACTGGTATTATTATCAATTTCGACTAGAACTCTTGTACTTCCCAACTTATGTCCTTGAGAAGCTATTACTAAATCTTCTAGAGGATTACCTACAGAAATTAATGGTAACTGTGCTGTCTCTACACTATCAGGTTCGTAATTAAATATATTATGCCTACTTATTGGGACTTCTTTTTCTTGTTGTGGCAATTCAATGGTACTGTTTTCCATATTAATCATCTTTAATTTATCAATATCATTATATCATCTCATAGATATCATTAAAAAAGGAAAAAGCACCAGTAATGTGATATATATTGTTCTTTATAGAACAGGATATATGTCACCACTTGGTGCTAGTTATTCTTACTTTCAGTTAACCGAATTTAAACTTATCGGTAGATACCGAGAATATTCCCAGTATCTGTTCAAAAACAGAAGTACATTTTCAAAAAAAGTGTCAGAGACTTTCGTCCTTAATCTATACTCTCTCAGAGTATAATCGACAACCGATCCGGGGTCAACACATAAGTTACACCACACTCTAAACCTGTATTGCATATACCTCCCAAGGATAATCGCAACTTCAGCGACCTTATCGTCCCTGTTAGGAATTTCCCCTTGAAATTTGATTCCTGAACATACTCTCTGGGCACGGATATAGTATTCTTTTTCTGCATTACTACAATTGAATTTGTACATTTCTCTCCTTTAAGTTTTTGTTTTTTCCCTATTGAAAGGGATACTTAATACAAAATATATATATTAAATATCCCAATCAATAAGGAATATGGAGAGAATGTATTTTTAAAGAACAGTAAGAATAATATAGAAACAGATATTAATTAATATACTGATATATCTATATCTAACTTCATTATATCAAATCTTATCCTCCGAATCAATACTATGGGCTGTTGCTAGGGGGAATATCTATGATAGAATGAAGCTTATGCTGAAAAATATAACAAGACCTTTCCAAAATGTACTACTAGAAAGAAAACTCTGTGTTGGTTGTACTGCTCATTTAGCAAATGCAAAGAAACTTGGGAATCTATCCGACAACAGGATAATGGT
>JAXGWV010000024.1:0-9478 GCA_040773125.1 Candidatus Dojkabacteria bacterium | reverse complement strand
ATAGATAAAACATGTCAACTTCTATAAATGAAACATAAAAAAGAAGAAGGGATCGGTACTGCCCCAACCGACCCCGGTTTCTATCCCTATTATCAGGAACAGTTTCGAGTAACATACAGGATGTTTCCCCTCTTCTTATTTAGGTTTAAATAATTAAACAGAAATAAGAAAAAGGCAAAAAAAATCTTAGGCTTTTCCTGTTGCCCAGTTGTGTTTATGACACCCCAGACAAAGGGAAAAACCTAAGATATCCACACCATGTAAAGAACTGTAACAGAAGTATACTCCTTATAGTGATAATTGTCAAGCCCATAAACTTTCTCCACATTGTAGACATCTCAGAATTCGGTGGTACTGCAATGACATCTCTGGCCAAGTTGCACATGAAGTTACGAAAACGATTTGAAAGCTTCATTTGTTACGTTGTGGGTGGATAACAGTTTAGCAGATATATACAGAACCTTATTACAAAAGGGTTTTAACTAGAAAATTATGGAATTGAAAAAAAGGACACTTCTCTAAATACAATGTCTTCTCTACAATTTGGATTATCAATATACTTTCTTATTGTGTCTTCATCTTTTTCTATTACTGCTACTACAGTTTCAAATTGTTCTTGATTATTAATTGCTATTGCCAAATCGTCCTCCTTTGCTTGAAATATAATGTACGCTGCCAATTCTTCACCTCTTTTCAACTGTTCTAACATCAATTGATAATCTTTAGAATACTCTAATTCTCTGCCATTTAGAACTTTCTTACAATCCTTTAATACTTGAAGGTTATTCTCTTGAAAAATCTTATCTGTCTCCATTAAAATTGTGAATTAATTTATCTATAGACTTGATACTTTATATATCTTCTTTATATTTACATTTTCATTTGGTCCTACTTTCATACGACCTACCAATAGGTCTGAATATCCACTTCTCTCTGCTTCTTTTATTATCGAATCTACACCCCAAGTTCCTCTTACTTCCCCAGTTAATCCAACTTCCCCAACATAAAGAACCTTTTTCGAAAGAGGTTTATCAATAACTGAAGACTTAATTGCTGCACAAATTGCTAGGTCTATTGAGGGATCGTTTACTGTCAATCCTCCTACAACATTCACAAAAACATCCTTATTTCCTAAAAAGAGTTTCCCTTTTCTGGACATTACAGCACAAAGCATATCTAATCTCGGTTTTTTAATCCCATTTGCAACTCTCCTCAATGGGCCCACTTCACTTTCCCTTTCAACTACAAGAGCTTGAACTTCAACAAATACTACCCTAGAACCTTGAATCACAGCACTAATTGCACTCCCAGATGACTCTTCGGAAGATTCAAGAAAAAGCAATGACGGATTCTTCACTTCATTTAAACCATTTCCTTGCATTTCAAATACTCCAATTTCATTTGTAGAACCAAACCTGTTTTTCATACTTCGAATGATTCTGTACTGATTATACTGATCTCCTTCCATATACAAAACACAATCAACAATATGTTCCAAAACTTTAGGCCCAGCAACATCTCCACTCTTATTTATCTGCCCGACAATGAATATTGGGACACCAGTTTTCTTTGCGACTCTAGTTAACAATGCACCAGACAAACGAACTTGTCCAATACTACCCGGAAAACCTTTTGATTGAATTGACTGCATACTTTGAACGGAATCAACTACTACAAGCTCAAAATTACCTTCTTCTATTAAAGCAACAACATTTTCTACAGTAGTATCCTCAGTAACAATGAAATTGTCCCGATTATAATCTTTTTTTGTCGCTAATCTATCAAGCCTTTCTATTAATTGTGTTGGAGATTCTTCTCCACAAATGTATAAGACTTTACCACTCTCACAAAAATTTAGAACAATTTGCATCAAAAGTGTTGATTTCCCAACTCCAGGTTCTCCACTTAGAAGAATTACCTCCCCAGGAACAAGCCCTTTTCCTAATACCCGGTCAAACTCAAAAAATCCAGTTCCCATTCTTCCTCTAGAGGTTTTACTCCTCTTGCTTTTTGAAAATTCCGTAATTTTACTGTACTTCGAAGGTGTAACCTTTTTTTCGGTTTGTGTTGGAAGCAAATCAGATTCCTCTACTTCCTCTAGAGAACCCCACTCCCCACATGATGGACATTTCCCTGCCCATCTTAAAAATTCCGAATTACAAGCATTACAAACATATTTCATCTATTTTTTCTTTAATATTACTAAACTATTATCTTCTAATCCTATCGTTACTTCCACTATCTCCCCTTTATTTGCACCATCTCCTTTGTGAAGGATATAGTCGGCAAGAAGATTTTCCACTTTATCTTGTAGATACCTACGTAATGGTCTTGCTCCATATTCTTCACTAAATGACTCATTAACTATGTAATTAATGGCTTGAGAATTCAATTTAACAACTATCTTCTCCTCCTTTAATCTGTTGTTAAGATCTGAAAGTAGTAATTTTACTATCTTTTTTGCATCCATTCTATTTAAAGAACGGAATATTATAATATCATCTAATCTGTTCAATAATTCAGGTCTTAGAGTATTCTTCAATTCCTCCATAAGTACCTCCTTCATATGTTTATAGGTTCTCCCCTCCTCCTCTTTATTACTTCTTGACCCTTCTTTTACTTCTGAGAACCCAAGGATTTTGTTCTTTCTAATCTCTTCTGCACCAATATTAGAGGTCAAGATTATTACAGTATTTTTGAAATTTACTCTCTTTCCCCTACCATCCATAAGATGACCATATTCCATAATTTGCAAAAGGATATTTAATACATCAGGATGTGCTTTTTCGACCTCATCAAAAAGAATTACTGAATGAGGATGCCTTCTAATTCTTTCTGTTAACCAACCTCCTTCTTGGAAACCAACATATCCAGGAGGAGATCCAATCAATTTAGAAACACTATGCATTTCCATCATCTCACTCATATCAATTTGAACAAGATTCTCAGCATTCCCAAATAATTCCTCTGAAAGCACTTTTGCCAATTCTGTTTTTCCCACACCAGTTGGACCCAAAAAAAGAAATGAGGCCCAAGGTCTATCTGTATCAGAAATCCCAGTTCTAGCTCTCTTAATGGCATTGGCGACGTCATCACATGCTTCATCTTGGCCAATAATTTTAGCCTTTAGTTTTACATCCAAATTTAGAAGTGCATTCTTTTCTTGGCTCCCAAGTGTATTTATAGGAATACCAGTCCATTTAGAGATAATATTTCTCACATCTTCGGAAGTAATCTCATTCTTTTTCCTTACTTTCTCCAAAGAAAGCTCCTTCTCTCTGAGTGATATCCTCTCTTTAATCTTGTTCTCCTTAAGTTGCATCTTTGAAGCCTCAGACATTTCCCATCTGGAAATCAGGCCCTCTTTTTGAAGTTTAATTTCTTTTAACTGATCCTTTAATTCTTCAATATCTTTAAAGTCCGCTTCTACATCAAGTTTCTTAGACGATGAGGCTTCATCCAAAACATCAATTGCTTTATCTGGCAGATATCTATCTGCAACAAATCTGTCTGAAAGTTGAGCAGCCATAAGGATTGCATCGTCAGAAATCTTCACATTATGGTGTTTCTCAAGAAGTGGTCTAACAGCTTTTAATACCTCAATAGTGCTTTCAACACTTAGTTCTTCTAGAAAAAGGGGCTGAAATCTTCGAGCTAACGCATTATCGGTCTCAAAATATGCACTGTAATCTTCAGTTGTTGTTGCCCCTATACATCTAAAATTACCCTGTGTTAAAGCAGGTTTTAATACCGCTGAGATATCTGACGAACTCCCTGGCATCCCTGGAGCAACAATATTATGTATTTCATCAATAAACAAAATTGTATTCTCTGACTGTGTAACTTCCTCAATAATAGCAGTCACTTTCTCCTCAACATCACCCCTCATCTTACTACCGGCCATAATATCTGAAACATTTAAAGAGATTATTTTTGCATCTCTTAGAGATGGAGGAACATTTCCGTTTGCTATTCTCTGTGCTAAACCCTCAACTAAAACCGTTTTTCCGACACCAGCCTCACCTACAATTACTACATTATTCTTCCTTCTCCTACATAAAATGCTCTCTAAATTATTCAATTCACTCTCGCGACCAACTACAGGGTCAAGCTTATTCTCCCTAGCTAATTCAACAAGATCTACCCCCAAATACTGTACAAGACTCTGATTCTCCTCTTCAATAGAGCCCTCCCACGGCTTTGCCAAAAGTCCTATTGGATATATAGCAATTTTGTTCAATGCAGCTTTGAAGATTTCTAATGTTAAACCTAAATCCTTAATCTTTTTAAATTCTTCAAAATCACCTTCCAACATTGCCAACAACACATGTTCAGAACCAACATATACATGCCCTGCTCTTTGAGCAATAAAAAAAGCTCTATTAAGTATCTCTTTTGAATCTTTTGAAAGCTCAATTTCTACCTGTTTATTAGGGTTTCCGGTTATCTCGATATTTTTTTTACCCAACAACACTTCAAGAATTTTTGTCACATTTATACCTGTTTCACTGACAGCTTTTTGAGCTATAGAACCATCATTTAGGAGTATCCCAGCAAGAAGAGAAGTCGGTGAAACTTTTTTCTCACCAAGATGAGAAGATACGAAAGAAGACAGTCGAATAGAAATAACAAGATTCTTGCTCAATCTCGAAAGAAACAACCTACTTTCTTTGTTTGTTTTACTATCATACATTGCTAATTATACTACATATATTAGAATTACTTCTTTTCCTCAAGTTCTTCCTCAATTGCAGTATCTATTGCAGATGCTAATTCTTCTTTCGAAATTTTTTCCTTCTTTTCAACTTTCTCTACTTTTACCTCTTTTGATTTGGCTCCCTTAAGACTTAAACCTAAATGTCTTTCAGTAGAAGAAATTGAAAGAATTTTTACAGCTACATCGTCACCTACAGATACTATATCTGCTGGATCTTTAACTAATTTGTCCGATAATTCCGAAATATGGATTAAACCATTTAAGCCTTCTGCTATCCTAACAAATGCACCATAAGGAACAACTTTTTGAACTTTCCCTTTTACAACATCTCCAATTTTATACTTGGAAATAGCTTCTGCCCAAGGATCTTTCAACAATCTCTTAATACTGTATGCAACTCTTTTACCTCCATCTGATACACCTATTACCATTACATTTACCTTGCTACCTACTTGGAACAAACTGCCAATATCTTCAACTTTATCCCATGATAATTCTGAAAGATGAACAAGACCTTCTAATCCCTCAGCATTAACAAACACTCCAAAAGGAGTAATACCGCTTACAGTTCCTTCTAAAATATCACCCTCTTTTACCTTATTCAATGTCTTCTCTCTTTGCTCTAAATCTCTAGATTGAGTAACCATTTTTTCGGAGAGAATTATTCTGTTTTTCTCCCTATCCAATTCAATTATTCTTGTCTGAATCTTGTCTCCAACAAGAGAATTTAATCTCTTTTGAACCTTCGAAGAGATATCCTTCCCTACCTGTCTTACACCATCAAGATACACTCTAGATGCATCTAGTTGAGATGTAGGAATAAATCCACGGATATCTTTTCCAATTTCAACTATTAATCCACCATTATTTGCTTCAACAACAACTGTCTCCACAATATCATTATCCTTTTTAGCTTTCTCAAGAACTAACCAAGTACTTGCTTGCTGTGTTCTTCTGATAGAAAGTATCAACTGACCCTCTTCATCTTCAGGTTTTACGACATATACCAATACTTTATCCCCAGTTTTAAGTTCTCTCCAATCAAGGGTTTCGCTTTTTAATTCTCGACCAGCAACAATCCCTTCTGATTTGTACCCAATATCTACAATTACCATTCCATCACGGACATCAACTACTTCTCCCTCAACAATATCACCTTTGTTAAAGGTCTTAATTTGATTATCTTTATCAGAAAGAAATTTGTCTATCTGTGAATACAGTTCTTTTTTATCAGTCTCTTCTGTCGCTTTCTTCGCAACAACTTTTTTATCTGCCATAGGGTTATCCTTTGGTGATGTCCTCCTGTTAGCTAGTACAGACATACAACTAATATTATTCGCTAACGAGGAGAAGTATACCATTATCGAAAACAATTTGCAAAACAGATGCAAACCTCTTTCAATCTAGGAACTCTTTAAGGACAACTCTGTCCATGTCTGGGTTTTTTGCCTTCAAAATATACCTACCATAAAGAACAAAAGCTGAATTTACCTTGTACCAATCAGACTTTGGATAAAGTTTCTCCAAGTCGTGTGCAATTTTAGTTGGATTTGTGTTTTTTGTTAAACCATACCTTCTTGCCACTCTTAATACGTGAGTATCAACAGCAATTCCCTGATTAGCATGATATATCTCATTCAAAAATACATTCGCTGTTTTATATCCAACTCCTGGGAGAGAAACAAGCTCTTTAAGATCTTTTGGGGGATTTCCACAATACTCTTCTGAGAGAACTTTTGCCATCTCTTTTATGTGCTTAGATTTAGTCCTGTAGAAGTTAATACCCCCGAGGGTATTGTACAGTTCTTCTAAATTTGCACTGCTCAAATGCTTAGCATCTGGAAATTTCTTAAAAAGATTCTTTGTTACCTTATTTACCTGCTTATCCGTTGTTTGTGCTGAAAGTATTATACAGACAAGAAATTGAAAGTCATTTTCCCAATTCTTTAGTTCTGTAGTTGCATTTGGAAAAATTTTCTCAACTTCTCTAAGAAGTAATTTCGCCAATTCCTTTTTTCTCATATATCTATACCTTTCAAGAGTTTTTCAACAAATGAATCCCCCAAAAAATACCTCATGATATTTACTGTCTCTGGCACATTTAATATTATTCTCTTAAACTCTCTCCTTACTTCTTCGTCACCAACCTCTACTTTGGTACAACTAGTAGCTATTTGCTTCCCTAGGGATACTGCACTCTCATACATTTCATTCTTACTGTTATTTTTCAATGCAGATTCATACATTACTAATTTCTCTTTGTCAAAAGTAGCATCTGGATACAAAGCCCCTGTAATCTCACTAAAGCCTAATGGCAGGTTTTTACCATTCTTAATATCATCCATCTCACCATATGTATTTCGAATTATCTTAAGGATATTTTCGTATATCTCAGTCTTACCCCTCCATCCAGAATCATCCTTAGTCACTACCTGATGCCAACCAGAACCTACAACTTTTTTGTACATCTCATAGACGCTATCACACTTCTCTTGAACCTCTTCTCGCTCATATTGATCACCTTGCTCCATTCTTACATTCTCCCAAGATTTTCGTTTAGACTGTAACTGCACTACACATCTTTCTAGACCAAGTTTTGAAATCATTAGAGAATCTAAGTCTAATGACATATTGATATATTTCAACAAATCATTTTCATTCACTCCATTTAAAGAGGTTAATCCATAGCTTATTGTTAATGCATTACTAAAGGGACTCCTATCAAACAACAAGAAATTTTGAGAATATCTTGAATCCGAGAGTAACACATCCATGTATTCAAGCCTGTTTAGAGCAAACAGAGCCATACGAGCCTCTAGAGAGCTCTCCTGAGAAAGAACATCTTCGGGACAACCCTCTTTGAGAAGTAATCTAATGGAAGTTCCAATAGGTGTAGAATAAATAGGAAAAGAGGAATATGTTAAATTGATATTTGATTTCTCTAAACCTAAAAAAAGATTATTAGTAGCATCTGCCTTTCCGACCTGATCTCCACCCTCCAAACATACAGCCCTATAGTTGGACTCTGGCATAATTGGTTGATTTCTAAAATTTATTCAAAGAAATTATACCACACTCAAGCGTTCAAGAACGTTCTGTCCAATTTTCTTACTCAGCCCGGGGTTGTTTTACTAACCTTTTCACGACATCAAGATAATTTTAAATCCCCCAGAAATTTCATACAGAAAAAACACATAGATTTCAACCTAAGAAGGAATCTCATGTTACGATTCTTCAAACTACCATACATTTCATTATTCGGCTGAATACTCTCTCCGTAACATGGGGGTACTTCGGGATATTATATGCTTCAAAAGCGACATCCACGTTTACAAAGCCTCAAGTATTAGCTTATGGGCTATTTCATCTTTGAAAGATTATTGTATACTTTAGAAATGAAACTCCTAATCTTTGACTACGACAAAACTTTAGCAAAACCTATCGAAAGTTTAACCCCTGCTATCGCTTCTGAGCTCGTGAGACTACTTGAGAAAAACTTCATTGCTATAATCAGCGGAGGAAGAGACTTAAATCAACTTGATCGTCTTCTCACTAAATATCTACCAATTCGTGAAAAAGAGTTGCTTTTTCATCTCTATCTATGTCCATGGTATGGCAATCAAATTTATAGATGGAATAATGGATATCGCCTTATTTTTGATGCTCCTCATATGTCTGATATTGAAAGAAGAGAAATTTTTAGTGTCTTGGATAACTTCCAATGGGAAAATTTTGGTATAAAGAGAATTTATGGTGATCAAATTGAAGATAGAGGTACTTTCGTTTCAATAAATTGCTTAGGAAAAGATGTCCCAAAAGAAATAAAGGAGAAATGGGATCCAGATAAGGCTAAAAGGCTTGTGATAAAAAGGGCTCTTGATAACACATTCAACAACAAATTTGATATATATGCTACAGGAAGAAACACAATCGATATTGTTTCTAAAGATAATACAAAAGCAGATAACACAATTGTGCTAGCAAAATTAATTGGTGTTCCATTATCAGATATTGTATATACAGGTGATGAATTTACACCTCATGGAAATGATTTTCCTATGCTAGAATTGGACCAAATTAAAATAAATATGGTAAACGGTCCAGAAGAGACACTTGAGATTTTAAAGAGAATGTAAAATGAAAAAACCCACTATTTCTAGTGGGTTTCAAATTCAAAAAGTCCTGGCAATAACCTATCTTCCCAAGACCAAAGGTCTAAGTATTTTCGGCGTTAGAGCGTTTTACTTCTGAGTTCGGGATGGAGTCAGGTAGTTCCACTCTACTACAATCGCCAGGCAAGAAGAATTTATTTAATATACATCCCTCTTGCCTGACCTCTTCTTTCGAAAAGTTCAGGACTAAATTCTAAAGAGCAATAGTGTATTTTTGTACACTGAAAACCGAACAGAAAGTAATATTATATCAAAGAAGCTTTTGGTCTATTAGTACTCCTCGGCTAAATGTATCACTACACTTACACCTAGAGCCTATCAATGTAGTAGTCTCCTACAGACCTTCCGTGTAGTCAAGCTACACAAGTATATTTAATCTTGGAAAAGGTTTCGCACTTATATGCTTTCAGTGCTTATCCGATAATAACTTAGCTACCCAGCGATGCTCTTGGTAGAACAGCTGGTAGACCAGAGGTTATCACGCCCCGATCCTTTCGTACTAGGGGCCGAATTCCTCAAATATACAACGCCTATACCGGATAGAGACCGACCTGGCTTACGCCGGTCTGAACCCAGCTCACGTGCCGCT
>JAXGWV010000023.1:0-9668 GCA_040773125.1 Candidatus Dojkabacteria bacterium | reverse complement strand
TACACTCTTTTGGTCTTCTTCAACTTTTCTTTTGGCAAGGTTTATATATCCCTCATCTTTAACGTTAGCAAAACCGAAATGTTGAATAAAGTCTTCTCTACTTTTTAAATTCTGCTCCTTTTTTGACTCCCCTTTATATGCACAAGGAATGAGAATTGCAGGATCAATATTCAAAATTACTTTCTCAATTGTGTCATAACCCATAAACATCTCACTATCTCCAATAGGAAGAATTAAAGCATCTACATCGTCAAGATTTTTTACTTTTTCCACATCAAAATCCTTTCCTGTAGCACCCATATATACAACTCTCAAATTTTTTTCATCAATTATGTAGTAATCCTCTCCCATATCCCTTCTCACCATTATCCCTCCCACTTCGTATTCTCCTGGTGTATATATCTCGAAGACCTCTTTCCTCTTATCTGGTTCAACCTTATCGGTAAGTCCTAAGGTTTCTAAAACTTTTATTTTGTCAGGGGAGTTCTGCACATGTGTAAAAAGTGCAACATCAGCAGAAGTTTTTGGGAAACTTGCCCCAGAATCTTTTAGAAGTCCTGGATCAGTAATTACTGAAATAGAATCTGTTGTAAGCAAGAATGTTGTCCAACCAATTTTTTTAATTTTCATAGAAGAAACAGTAAAATATATTTAAGTAACTACAAGTATATCAAATTATTGTGGGGCAATTTATAATATTTCGTTTATTCTCTCATTCCTAGGGTTTCCTTAATGTCTTCAAGCATAGATTCTTTCATTTGCTGTTTTATTAACTCTGTCTTAAGACTTTCTAAAGAAGATATACATGCCTGAAGCTGTGTCATAACTCGGTTATCTGATTCACCCTTTAAAATCATATTTTTAACACCTCCTACTTGCCCCTCTACTCTCTTTATTCTGTTTTGGATTTTAATAGGATACTTCATACAGTTTAGTATATCACATTAGTCATTCTTCTCGGGATAGCGTTTTGTAAAAACTTCATCTTTAAAGTAAATATAGGCAAAAAAAAGAATAAATGTAATTCCTATGGTTTCTAAAACTTCTTCCCAAAACACAAGTTTATAGTAACCATCCTGAAACATAATGTCAGGTTTTGTATTTAAATATTCAACAAGAAGACCACCTACTAAGCAAGCTACTCCAAGTACAAAAAAACATGCTCTTTTCCAATTGCTTTTAAGAAAATTTACCAAATAAATGCCTCCAACAATTAAAAATATCCATATTAGGGGGATATAGTAAGGCAACCAAGTGGTTGATTTATAACCGTATTGATTTAAATAATCATAAGGATTTTGCATTGTACTTTTTACAAATAGATCATTTAGAAGTGTTGGAAGATTCTCATGTATCTGCCCAATCTCATCCATCCCCAAAAAAAGAAAGGCCACTGAAAGAAATAACCAAAAATATTTACTTTTCTTTTTTGTAAAAAGAAAGATATCTAATGACAAAAAAGAAACCAAAATAATCTTAATTCCTTGATAAAGTGTTGGAATATTACTTTCTACATCTAAATTGAAAATCTCCTTATCTACATAAATATATCCCAAAAGAAGAATAAAGAAATCAAGAAATAGCATTAGGATGAGAACAGCAATTTTGTTCTTTTCGAAAAATTGTTTCATTGATAGTTATAAGGATATCACAGAAGACTTTTTAGAGCCATATGCTTACATTAATTGATATTGTCTGATATAATGATTAAATTGACATATTAATGAAGGAGATAGTATAATCCAATTTGCTTATGAAGAAAGATTTACACCCAAAATATAATAACGAATTGAAAATCACATGCTCATGTGGTAATTCTTTTGTAACTGGCTCAACCATTCTTGAGGATAATGTTACCGTTGATATCTGTTCTAAATGTCACCCATTTTATACCGGTGAACAAAAAATTGTTGATACTGATAACGTAGTAAAGAAGTATGAAGAGAGATTAGAGAAATCTAAGAAAATGTCTTTCACAAGTAAGAAAGAGAAAATGGCAAAGAGAAGAGCAAAGATGGAGCAGATGTCATCTACCCCTGCTACCTCACTCTCTTTGAGAGATATGCTTGCTAACGCAAAAATCTCTAAGTAACAATTCCCAATTTATTTATATGCTATTATCTAAGCATGGATATCAATTCACTTAAAAAACAATATGAAGACGACTCTGTTCAAGAAAAAGTCATTGAATTAGAGAGAGAAATGAATAGTAGTATTTCATCTGGGAATAGAAATATTGGCAAAATTAGTAGTGATTTGTCATATTACTCTGAACTGGCTTTGATGGTTTCAAATATTAAGAAGAACATTTCGGATTTTGAGAACACTAGTGAAATGCTTCAAAATGAACAAGATCCTGAATTAAAGGAAATGGCATCAGAAGAGTTAAATAGGTTAGAAAGCGAAATCCTTCAACTTGAGAATGAGATTAAAAGACTTAAGATTTCCAGAGAATATGTCGACGAGGATGATAGTCGCTCCGCCATACTTGAAATTCGAGCAGGAGCAGGTGGAGATGAAGCTGCACTGTTTGCTGCAGATCTTTTTAGGATGTATAAGAACTACTCTACTTCAAATAACTGGAATTTCGAAATTATAGAAAGTCATGTTACTGAAGGCGGTGGTTTCAAGGAAGTAATAGCACATATCTCTGGGAAAGATGTGTTCAAAAATTTGAAATATGAAAGTGGCGTTCACCGTGTTCAAAGAATTCCTTCTACTGAGTCTTCGGGAAGAATTCATACCTCTACAGCTTCTGTAGCTATTCTTCCAGAGGCAAATGAGGTTGATGTGGTTATTGACCCAAATGACCTTAGAATTGATGTAATGAGAGCATCTGGGGCAGGTGGGCAATGTGTAAATCGAACAGACTCGGCAGTTAGGATTACACATATCCCAACAGGAATAGTTGTCAGCTGTCAAGAAACAAAGCATCAGCAACAAAACAGGGAGAAAGCAATGGCGATTCTAAGATCTAGATTATACGATATGAAGAAACAAGAAGAGGCCGAAAAGAGATCAGATCTAAGAGTTTCGCAAATAGGTTCGTCAATGAGAGCTGAGAAGATTAGAACTTACAATTTTCCTCAAAACAGAGTGACTGACCATAGAGTGAAAATCTCATGGCACAACTTAGAATCTATTCTAAACGGAAATATACAGGAAATGATTAATGATATTAAAGAAGAATTCCAAAATCAGATTTTAGCTCAAGAGACCAATATATAAATGGATCTAAAGACCCTTTTTTACATTCAAGAAGTTCTAAAAGATTCGGGTTATTATGATATCTCTAGGATTTCTAAAGAAATTTTAGATTTTTCAAAAAGTAAATCAATTAAATTAGAGTCTATTCTCGAGAGAATTAAACAGCAAGAACCTTGGGAATATATTAGAGGTTTCGCCGATTTTAGAGATGAAAAGTATATTGTCAACAAAAACACACTAATCCCTAGAATTGAGACTGAACAACTTGTCGATATTGCAATTAGTTTGATAGAGATAAGGAACACCTATTCTAAGGTATTTGATATTGGAACAGGAAGTGGGTGTATTATTATTTCCCTAGCAAAAGAAATGGAGAAAAGGAAGTACAAAATCCCTCTTGTAGCCACAGAAATATCTGAACCAGCTTTAGAAATTGCGAAAGAAAATGCATCAAATCTAAAAGTCGCAGGTATAGATTTCCAACTAACAGAATTAATAAATGAGTCCGACATCTCTGATGATAGTCTAATTCTTGCTAATTTGCCCTATATACCTTCAAAAATGTATCAAAGTTTACCAAAATCTGTATTAGAATATGAACCAAAAATTGCCTTAGATGGAGGAGAAAACGGTCTAAATTATTACAAGAAACTTTTCTCAATTATTGAGAAGTCACAAAAAAATGTCGACCTACTTATAGAGATTGAACCCACTACTCTACCTACATTCAATAAGTACTTAAGGCGCGAACAGATTGTGAAGATATACAGGGATTATAGGGAGAAGGAGAGATTTTTACTCATCCATTTCCCCTAATTTCACCTTAAATATCTGCTCTTCCCCAGCCCTCCATACCTTAACTTCTACCTCTTCATTTACTTTGTGCTCCTGGATAATCTCTCCCAAAGAATTTGTTACTTTCTCCCCTCCGAATTCGGTAATGAAATCACCTCTTCTAATACCAGCTTCATATGCTGGAGAAACAGGATCAATTCTTACAACCAAGGCTCCTGGAACAACATCTTTGTAATATAGTGCCTCATACTCTGAAATCATTTGATACGAGACTCCAAGATAAGGTTTAATAAATTTGCCATAAGTTTTGTATTCTTCAATTCTCTTTTTAACCTTGTTTATTGGCAAAGCAAAGGAAATATTGTCGACACCAGAGGTGGTAGCAAAATTAACTCCAATTACCTCCCCTTGTGAATTGATAAGAGGTCCTCCTGAGTTCCCAGGATTTATTGCAGCATCAGTTTGAATTACTCCCTCATATGTTTTTGTCGTAGTCCCAAACCACCCTGTTCCTGCAGCAACACTCCTATTTAAACCACTGATAATCCCAGAAGTAACACTCCCTGCAAACTCACCTAAAGGTGTTCCGATAGCAATTACATTCTGACCAACAAGTAATTTGTCCGAATCCCCAAGCTTTAATGACTTAAGTACCTTGTCTTTTTTATCTATCCTTAATAATGCAATATCAGAAACATCATCTCTTAGAATTTTTGTAACTTCAAATTCGTCTCCCAAGTAAGATACAACTTTATAGGAGCTTGCAACATCAGAAACAACATGCTGGTTAGTCACTACAATTCCACTATCATCGACTATAAAGCCTGTTCCAATATTACTAGTCATGTCAGATAAACCTTCACCTTGTTTTAATGTGATTTGAGATACAGCTATGCTAACAACTGATTCCTGTGTTTGTTTTACGATATTAATAGTGTTTGCCTCGTCTTCAGTTACAACTAGTTCAATTTTTTCACCATTGTCTTCCACTTCCCTCTCTTTTGAATATTTACTTAGGAATGATGGATTGTCCAAAAGCAAGAAATATATCAAACAAGCTATTAAAATAGAAATTAACAATGAAAGAAAAAATACTGCAAGAAAAAATTTTAATACCACCTTAGATTTCTTTTTCTCTTTCTTTTTATCCTCCTTCTTATCTTTTTCTTCTATGAGAGTTGGAATTTTGTTGTTATCTTTTTCCATAATTACAATAAATAAATTTATTTACTTAATTCTTCAATAGCTTTCTCTAATTGGGGATCTTTTCCTTTCTCAAAATCCTCATTGGTATATGATACCTCAATATCGGGAAGAATTGGATTTTCTCTATCAATATTTTTCCCATCTGGTAGCAACCATTTAACGATTGTTAGATGTAGACTTGAGCCATCACTAAAGTTAAATATTTTTTGAGCTGTTCCTTTACCAAAGGTACTCTTCCCTATTAATGTAGCTTTCTTAGATTGTTGCAAAGCACCAGAAACAATCTCCGATGCTGAAGCACTACCTTCATCAATAAGAACTATTATGTTTTTTCCTAATAGGTTTCCACCTTTCTCAGATTTATATTCTTGAACATTACCTTCTGAGTCCTGTTGCTGAGAAATTACATACCCCTCGTCTAAAATATCATCTACAGCATAGATTGCAGCATCAAAGAAGCCCCCTGGATTACTCCTCAGATCAAGTATTACTTTGTTCACTCCTGACTGATTTATCTTTTGGACACTTTTGTCCCATTCCTGCTCCCAAAGATAGAGTGAGCTGTCAGTAAATCTTGCTACTTTGAGATGTGCAATATCCTTCTTCTCTCCAATGAAATTCAATGTCATACTTGGAACTGTAATTTCACTTCTTGTAATCTCTATCTCAACTGGTTCTTTGTCTCCTCTATGCAACACAGTTAATCTTACCTTAGTTCCTTTCTCACCACGTATTTTTGCGACTGCATCATACACTGTGTCTTCGGAGGTAAGAGCATAATCATCAATTTTTAATATGTAATCCCCAGGTCTTATTCCAGCAGCCTTTGCTGGAGAACCTTCGATAGGGGCAACAACTATAACTTGATTGTCCAGATAACCTAATTCCGCACCAATCCCTTCAAAATATTTTCCTTCACTAGCAGAATTGTATTCTTCTGTCTCTTTTGGATCTAAGTATGTAGTTCCAACATCTGAAATGGATTCAACCATGCCTTTTATTGCACCATATACCATTGATTCCTCTTCAAGCTTATCAGAATCTACATAGAATTTTTTTGTAGTATTCCAAACATCCCAAAAGAGGTCCATATTGACACTTTTCTCATCGGAGGAAAGACTGAATATCTTGCTTGCTTCACCTTCAGAATAGTTTCTCCCAACTAAAATACCAATCACAAACACAAATATTACTAACAGTGATACACCCAATATTTTACTGTTCTTCTTTTGCTCGTTTTCCATATTTCGTTAAGAAAAATTATTAAAACTCAAGTCTAAATTATACCTCAAAGAGATATAAATTCCACAGCACCCACATGTATCATTCCTCTAGAGCCATTTTCCCACTCTACTGTTAAATAGGTTTGCCCCTCCTCCACGTCTACTACCTTCCCAATCATTGAATAATTTGATAAAGACAACGACCTGACAGTTTCTCCCACATATTTTTTAACAAAAGGTCCTTTTGTAGTAGAAGAAGAATAGTCAGAGAGAAAAAATATTTGACTCTCCTCAAAATCTACTACACATAATGTTGAATCCTTTTTAGCAATTGACTTTAGGATTTCAGTGCCACATGAGATTTCCCCAAATCCACCTAATATCCCCAAAGGCAGTGTTTGCTTCCTAAAGTCACTGTAATCCATAGAGTATGTCAAAACAAAAGCTGCTCCTTTTTGAAAAAGATCTTGTAATAAAGAAGTATGGAGGTATTTACCAGCAAAAACAATTTTATTGGTGTAATCTTCCTTATCTGCCTTTAATTTCAAATCAACACCTTCTCCAATTGTTACAAATTCTCCAAAGATTTTTCCACCCTCTTCCTTGTGATACATTTTTGATAGAACATTTATATCCATTGCAGAGACTTTTGCATTCACAACAATCCCATCTACAAGGTTTATATCAACTATCCTTCCAGTGAATGAACTCTTAAAAATCGAACTCTTTTCCTCCCCAAGTATGTCAATATAGCCACTCTCTACCCTACCTAAATCAATTACTCCATCTATCGGAGATATGATTTTTTTGATATTTAAGCCCCCTGATACTTCCTTTTCAAGCAAAACGTCCCCCTCATTAACTAATTCTCCATCTATACAACAAATATATTTTTTTACATCTGAAACAGAAACAGGTATTAATGCTGGTACAAAGAAGGTAAAAGCTTTACTATTTTGGCTCCTTTGTAATATATCATCCCCTACTTTAATTTTCTGCCCAACCTTTACCAACACCCTATCAGAGGGTGTATATGGGATTTTAAACTCGTAATCTTCATATCTACTTGTTACTTCATGTCTAATTATCATTTATCCAATTTTTTAATTTTATCTTATTTGAATATGCATCAGGTCCGTATATTATTGGTCTACTTCTAAAATCAAAAAGAATACTATCTATCTCACTTATCCCAGGGACAGAAATATATTCAAGTTTTTTCTCACCAAGAGGCCAACTTTTAACACCTTCTCTGAAGCTTGCAGATATTACAAGCTTTTCCTTGTGCTTTGGCAACTTGAGGAATGTATACTGTGAAGATAGGGCATAGAAATCAGTATCCTCTATTTCTAAGGATTGAACTTTCCCACTAAGAATTACTTTATTAGATATTTTATTCTTAATATTAGGGATGATAACTTTAGTATATTTCGGAATTATAGATCCTCTTGTTAGAATGATATCAGTACTATCGGTTGCATTGATAAGTGATTTCCCAAAAGCAACAGTTTTCATCTCCTGATCAAAATATGTATCAAATGAACCTGTCAGTTCTAATCCATCTATAATAGATAACAGTGATTTAGATTTTCCTAATATTCTTGAAATATTACCTGTAATAATCAGTGCATTTTTTGTATATTCTTTGCCAAAACTTTGAATTTTATCTTTGTTATCCCTGAAAATTGAGAAATTTTGAATTGTAGCATAGGATCGAATAATATCAATTAGCACTTCGTCTTTTACTACTAATGGTCGATCTATTACAAAATTAGCCCAAGTATTTACAAGATATTTCGAGGATAGATCTGCGGAAAGAAAAGCTTTAAATCGGTCATCTTTTATCGAATCTATTAAAGATATTTTGTCTCCCCATGTAAGCTTCGATTTAGAAAAAATATATTTACCAGTAGGTTTACCTTTCTCATACTCTGTCCTAATTCTAAATATTGAGAAGTCAAATAAATCCATATCAATAAGCATTAAATCATCAATAGCTAATCTCCCGGCTAATCCTTGTAGAAGAGATTCTATGTATTTATCATCTATTACTCGCAAAGCGACATCATTTGAAAAATCTCTAACAGAATCAAAAATTTCTTGGAAAAACGGTTGGTTATCATCTATCTGAACTCTAACACCAGATACACCATCACCCTCCTCATGAAATGGCCTGAAAGTAAAAATTGAAGAATTATCTTTATCTACAATATTCCAATTAAATACAGCTTCTAAGTTGTTAAAAAAATCAAACCAAAACTCTTTTGTAAAGACATTATCATCTAGAAGGAACTTTAATGCATTTAAATCAGTGTAATCGGACAAGATGTATTCCCTGTTCGCATTGTAATCCATATATGCGAGATGAACCCAAATACCATTGTCTTTGATAAGGATATTTATGTATGAATTTTTTTCAAGAATGGACAGTTTTGGCATTAGTAAATACTATCCTAAAAGCTAGATTTTTTCCACAATTTCAATTGATGATTTAGTCTTACATATTGAATTGCCTGGAACATATCCTGAGAGTAATGACCCAGAATAGATAGTCGTGTTTCTTCCTACAACTGTCCCCGGATTAAGTGTACTATTCCCTCCAATATCCACAAAGTCACCAAGAATCGAACCAAACTTTCTAAGACCTGTATTAATTTTCTTATCAAAAAATTTTACCGATACAGGAGATTTAATAGATTTAAGGTTCATGCATGAGGTCCCACAACCGAGATGAACCATATATCCTAGCAAAGAATCTCCAACATAACTCTTGTGAGGAACTTTCACTCCATTAAAAAGGATTGAATTCTTTATCTCACTGTCTCCAATTTCACAATTTTCTCCAATTATTCCACTTCGGATATTTGCACAAAATCCAATCTTGGAATTTCGACCAATAATTAAGGGACCTTCTATTTGAGATATTTCATTGATACAAACACCTTCACCCACCCAAATATTCTCTCCTATTTCTTCATACCCTTCTGAAATTAACCTCTCCCTCGATAATATGATGTACTCTTTAATTAGTGGTATCGCTTCCCAAGAATATTGAACTGATTGAAGTAAATCTTTTGCAAATGTTTGCTCTAAATCCAAAAGGTTTTGGATATCTAATTCTTGTAGTGTTGATTCTTGGGAACTTTCAAATTTCTCATTTACTGTTGTTTCCATACCTAATTATATCACGAGTAATAAAACAAAAAGAGACCTTTCGGTCTCTTTTATATATCTATT
>JAXGWV010000022.1:0-9673 GCA_040773125.1 Candidatus Dojkabacteria bacterium | reverse complement strand
TCAGAGAAAGGGAATGATCTTTACTATGAACTTCTGGGTTTAAAGATGTATATAGATACAGCAGAGAAGCATAGGATTGAATTCCACAATGACCCAGAGAAATTTAGGGGTGTTTTCGAGTCCCTCCTTCCCTATGCCATAATATTTGGTTTAGAGAAAAAGTGGATGAAGGAGTTTGAAGACCTCTACACTACCCCTCCAGAGTGGTATACAGGAGATATGTCTACATTTAATAGTATGGTACTTTTGAACTCTGTATCGAATATTAGTTCTACAATAGTAACTCCTGTTAGTACAGGAGGAGGTTTTAGTGGTGGAGGAAGTGGTTTTAGTGGCGGTTCAAGTGGTGGAGGTGGAGGAGGAGGTGGAGGTGGAAGTTGGTAGTATTACCAATTTACATTGATACCTGACCCATATTTCCCACAATTATTGATATATTCTGATGCTTACATAATAAATTCTCTTGATTACAAAAAATCATTGTTCTAAAATTGACCTAAATGGATCAGATATTAAGAAATAAAAAACTATTCACAATATATTACATAGTTTCCTCTGCTCTTCTTCTTTATTTCGCATATACAAAATCTACAAATTCCATTTCCCAAACCTATGATTTTTTTGGAACATCCTTTATTGTTTTAGTTGGGAACGTAATGCTATCTTATTTATTATTTATCCTAAAAGAAATTGTTTTTGCAATATTTGAGATTTTAAAAGCCAAAAATGCGTACACTAAGGCTAGAAATAGAGTTCAATTTTTTTTAGTATACGCGCTAACCTTTGTCTTAAATCTTGAAATAAGTTACTATGTATTTTTTCTAAATTGAGAAAATCTATATACTCATCTATTATTATTACAATGTCTGGATATGATTTGTCCTTACTTTCTTCTCTCTCGTAGTATATATTTCCTAATTTATATACTGCTTCTTCTGTATCGTATATGACTGGGTATTTAAGATGTGGTATATCTTCATATATTTGAAATTCTGCTTGTTTAAAATCTATTAGTATTAATTTTACTTCTTTAGGTGTTTTAGTTAGTAGGATAGTATTTATTACACTATTGAGAAATACAGATTTACCACTTCTAGTAGATCCAGATATTAATATATTTTTTAAATCTTTTAGATCTTTAATATGTATATCATTATTACTATCTTTACCTAAGATAACAGGGAGAGAGTATTTATCTCTATCTAATACTTTTAAACAATCTTTAAGAGAGATATATCTATCCATACCTAGAATATATATTAGTAGGGAGAAGGATGCAAAGAAGAGATTAAGAAATCGTGAGATTATTAGTATTATTCAGGATTAATAGCTTCGTTTAGAGTGAATTTCACCTTATATGTCTTCACGCTAATATTCTTAGTTTGTCCTATTGCATACTCTAAATTTTTATCTACTTCAGGCACGATTATCAACCCTTTAACTTCTTTCTTTTTTGATTTAGAAATACATGTCATATATCTTAATATCTGACCTACTACCGCATCAGAAGTCCTTCCTTTTTTTAACTCAATTATTAGATAACTCCCATCTTTTTTATCAACTGCTAAGATATCAATAGGACCAACCTCTGTTCTATATTGTTGACTTACTAAATCTCCATCTTCGTATATTAACTCATATTCTTTACTTAAAGGTAAATTATCCCAATTTGTAACGACAAAATCTTCAAGATGTTTTTCCATTGCGAAATTTTCAGGATCGCTTATTCCATATTCGTTAGCTTCCTCCTCCAACTTCGCTGATAATTGCTCTTCATCATCCATCCCAGATGGACCATTACCGGCAATTGTTCCGAGAACCCCATCTAAATTCCACAACGAAATTTCATATTCATCTGCTAAGTTATTTAAAAC
Source organism: Candidatus Dojkabacteria bacterium (assembly GCA_040773125.1). GTDB lineage: Bacteria > Patescibacteriota > Dojkabacteria > SC72 > SC72 > UBA5232. The sequence goes on along the minus strand of JAXGWV010000022.1, from coordinate 7,799 downwards.
CTCGTTTACTTTCATATATCTATCCACGAAGGTATCTCCTCTATTAAATGTTGGAAATAGTCCAAGTTCCTTAAGTGCTGCTTCAGATTTGCTATTCCATACTCCACATTGTGTTGGAAACATAATTAGAAGTATTGGAGTTAGGACAGCTTTACCAAGACCCTTGATATAGGGTTCCTTGTTTTTTGGAAAGAGGGTATACAATCGGTCCGATAACTTCCTAGAATCATCGGCCAAGATACTCAATGCCTTCCTCAATTTATTCATATCCTGTGTTAAAAATCTTTGTTGCCTATGGATACCTTCCCAATGTTTATTATTTTTAATAAGAAGAAATTCTTTAAACATTTCTGCTGATAGATTAAAAATGTTTTCTTTTTTAAACATTTCTCCATATTTTTGAAGTACTTCATTTTCAGAATCTGACCACCAGCCTGATGTCTTCATTTTATCTATGGTCTGTTGTATTAATTCGTCCATCTTTATATGTCTAAATTAACTAAAATTATTATTTCTTCCTCTCATTATATTCCTTAATAACCTCTACTGCATTCTTTACATTGTTATACCTACTCCAATATTTATCATCTAATTCACTTGCTATTCTTATTTGTTCTACTCCCTCTTCATACATTCCTATACTTAATAAACATCCTCCATATGAATAGTATGCATTTGCATTTTTATTTTCTAATTCTATTACTTTCTTTAAATATGGTAATGCTTCTTTATTCTTTTTTAATTGCATTAGAGATGTACCTATACCTCTGTATATATTACTATTTGTATTATCTATTTTAAGACCTTTTTTAAATGTTTTTAAAGACTCTTTATATTTCTTTAATAATATATATGTAAATCCTAGACCAATATATCCATTTATATCTTTAGGATTATCTTTATTATATTTTTCTAATATGTTTAGATTTGTTGAGAGAGGTTGAGAGGACATTAAGTTTTTTAAACAATTATTTTTACCTTTTAATAGTATCTATAAATTTTATCAAAACACTATTAGAATTCTTAAAATTTTCATTCTGCGCTGGTAAACTGATAAAAGGCTTTAGTCCATGAAAAAGATTATTCCTCAATCTGTATGTTAAATATATCAAGCACTGGATTATTTCTTCTGTGGGAATTTCCTTAAAATTTCCTTTTTGTAGGGAATTTGAAACTAACTTGCACGCTTTTTCTTCCTCCTGATATTTTTTACCCTCCCTAAAATTTAATGATTTTTTTATATTTTGATTCTGGTATCTCCTTGAAAAATAATTGAATTCATCTTCAAATTCTTCTTTGTTGAATTTTCGTAAATAAACTTTTAATGCTCTGTCAAATTTTTGATAGAAACTTCCTTTTTCACTTATCTCTGTCAGGACCCCTTCAAAAATATTCCATATAATTCCAAATGCAAGAACGTGATTTAATTCTTTTGGTTTTAATTCTTCTGCCCCTGGATAAAATTCCCGTATCCAGTGTATTTCTTTTGAATTATAGTTATTTCCCATCTTCTAAGCCTATTAGTCCATCAATCATAATAATTAGTACTTTCTTACTATCATCTTCCTCTTCTAGTTCCTCTCTACCTATTAGATTTACAATATATGCATAAAATTCTCTTTTATTTGAATAGTTTATATGTTCTTTGTATATATCTTTTAATTTATTTAGAAGATATGTAATAGGTTTAGCATGTTTAGTAATTATTTTAATATCTGCTTTCCTATCATCTTCTTTATTACTAGTTACTATTATTCCGGCACCACCCCATTCTCCTTTTTCTTTTATATATTCATCATTAAGAATTTTTTCTTTTAAGAGTTCTAACTTCTTAACTATTTCGGGAGTATTCCATTGGTAAATTAATTCATTCATATTAAGATAATATAAATTTATTACAGGATTATATAATGAGATGGTAGACAAAGAAATCCTAAGATTTAATCTTCTTCGAAACTTGATCTTTTTTTCTTTTTTATGTAGAATAATTAAATACTATTTTAGAACTACTTGAACATAGAAATTTAGTTATGAAGAGAAGAAATATAAAAATAATAGACCTATTTGCTGGTGTCGGAGGATTCCGAGTAGCTTTCAACAGAGTTAATAAAGAAATTGGAAAAAATTTTTTTAATGTTATTTGGGGTAACCAATGGGAACCTAGTAAGAAAGTTCAATATGCTGCAGAAATCTATAGGAAGAGATTTAAAGTTACTGACAAAGAGTTTGTTAACGATGATATTGCCAAGGTAAAGACAAAAGATATCCCAGAACATGACATGCTTGTGGGTGGATTCCCTTGCCAAGATTATTCAGTCGCTACTACGATGAAATTGTCTAAAGGGCTAGAAGGCAAGAAGGGTGTTCTCTGGTGGGAGATAGAGAGAATTATTAGGGAGAAAAAAGCAGTTGGCAAAGCACCTGAATTCCTGTTATTAGAAAATGTAGACCGATTAATTACCTCCCCCGCTAAACAGAGAGGAAGAGACTTTGCAATCATGCTTACTTGTCTTGACCTATTAGGATATATGGTCGAATGGAGAATAATTGATGCAAGTGCATATGGATTTCCTCAGAGGAGAAAGAGAATATATATCTTGGGATACAGAAAAGGTTCAAGTATATACAACTCTTTTAAAGGTGATTTCGAGTCATGGGTACTGAAAGATGGAGTGTTCTCAGAAACTTTTGGTGCAATTATTAAGCCCGACACGAAGGTAGAAGAAGTTAAACTGTATAAAGAGAATAAAAAGAACGGGAAACGTCCTTACTATGAAACTATTAAATATGTAAGTGACAATTTCAATAAAAGTGGAAAACCAAAATCTCCATTTAAGAAGGCTGGTGTATTATACAAAGGACAAGTATATACAATGGATTTAGAGCCTGTTTACAAGGGTGAGAAATGGACATTAGGGAGGATACTAATCACTGATGAATCTCAGATTCCTCCTGAATTTTTTATCCTAGAGGAAGAGAAAGGAAAATGGATTGAATTAAAAGGAGCTAAAGCGATTCCCAAAGTTGGTAAAGGTGCGAATGGTGAAAAATATGAATACACATATAGAGAAGGAGCTATAACATTTCCTGATGATTTAGATAAACCCTCTAGGACAATAATAACTGGAGAAGGAGGAAAAGGACCTTCTCGTTTTAAGCATGTAGTTCTTACTCCTTCTGGAAAGTGGAGACGATTAACTCCAGTGGAACTCGAGAGATTAGATATGTTTGATGATAATCATACTGAAGGATACTCACCTCAGACAAGAGCATTTCTAATGGGTAATGCATTAGTTGTTGGAGTAATTCAAGATATTGCCATGGGATTATATTCGAAAATTAGTAAAACAGAAAATAAAAAATAAAGTTCTCTATAACTTCTTTATCTCAGGATTGATATACTTCTCAAATAGTGCTGCTAAATTCTTGTTAGCAGGTGCGGACACTCCTCTTGTTCTAGAAAAGCCATTTAATATTTCTCCAATATTAAATTCATTTCGAATGTAACCTAAAATGTTTATGTGTGTAAGTAAATTATTTGGCTTCCCTATTCCACCTGCCCATTGCTTCCCCTTTTCAACCCAAATAGAATAGTATTTATAATCCTCATTCCATCCTAAGATATCATTGTAAAGAACAAATGCCTCTATGGACATCCCATATACATTCCCAAACTTCTGTTGAATATAATTAATCATCTTTCTATGCATTTCCACATCATACAAAAGGACTGGAGAATAATAATTGACCATTTTTGTATCACTAATTTTACCTTCTACCACTTCACTGGTAAGAAACTGTGGCTTTGAATATTCTTTAAAATCTATTAAATATGCCGATTTGTAAAATAGTACTATTAAGTAATCCAGTGCCTTAAGAAAGTCTTTGTCTTGGATTGAATTCTTTTTTAATAAATTAAAGAAGAAGTCCCACACATCGCCAAAGCTTAAATCTTTTACTTCTTTATTAGGTAGCATTATCTTTGGTCTAAAGTCTCTTTCTCGGGGATTTTTCTCTCTTATTGATTCTTTCCCAGGATATTGAAGATACAATTTTTCTCCTACTGAGGTTTCATAAAGTTGGAGCATTCTTTCTCTTTTCTCAAAGAGCAGACCTTCAAGTGGGAGATTTGCAATGAAATCTATATTAATCTTCCTTCTCAACGATGCCTCTGAAGTTTTACCATTCCCCTGTATAGTCAATTCGTTCATTACTATTTAATCAAATCTGTATTATTGTTTAATATACCTTTTTGTTTAAGGATCGACAAGTAATATACAACGAAATTCCTTCTGTACAAAATCGGGAATATAAATCATAATATGCAATTTAAGATTTTAGATGTTGACATTAAATCCAATTTATTATATGCTTCCTAATAATGTAAATTTTTATAAAGATATTTATGGAACCATATAAGATAAAAGCTCTAAGAATTTACCAACTTGAAGACAGACCAAATGGGCAAGCAATCTATTCTGGGAAAATTCAAGCAGTTAATTTAATTAATCCAGACAATCTTGATGAGGACAGATTTACTCCTGATTATTGGACTAGTGAGAAGAAGTTAGAACCTGGATATCAAAGACCGCTAAACCCATCTAATATCGAAAAAATTAAAAACTATATTCTAAAGGAAACACCTCATCCACTTTTCCCAACCTCTGTTGTTGTTAACTCTAGAACACCTCTTAAATTTAAGGATATGGACGGCTCCTATGGTGAATTAGAAATCTCTAACCCACTCTTTGTAATAGACGGGCAACATAGAATTGAAGCCTTCAAAGAATTAATGAAAGAGCCATTACTCAGGGGTAAATATGGAACATATGAAATACCAATAGTTGTATTATCCGGCTTTGAATACATAAGAGAGTTGGAGCAATTCTTCATCATCAATAGCAGACAAACAAAAATTAAGTTTGACCTTGCTCAAAGAATGTATATGGAAATGATGAAAGCTGATTTCTCAACAAAGTTAGTACCGGAGAGTAAAAGATGGCAGACATTAGCTGGGAAAGCGGTTGATTGTTTAAACGAAGGAATTCCTTCTAAGACTGTATGGTATGGGAGTATTCAACTACCAGATGATAGTAAAGATATAATCAAAACAAGAATAATCACCCAGAATTCCTTCATATCATCCCTTAAACCCTTCTTCTCTGGTGGTAAGAGGATTTGGAATTTTAATGCGATACCCGAGAAGAAACATAATGAAACTTTAGAAGAATTAACTGAGTTATTAACGAAATTTTGGAATATGGTAGGAGAAGTATACCCTCAAATCGTTAATAACCCAAAGAAGTATACACTACTTAAAACTGTTGGAGTTTACTCATTACATATATTTCTAGCAGATGTTGTTGCAGATACACAAGTATTCAATATTGATACAATAATTGAAAATGCAAAGAAGAAGTTAATGAAAGCGAAGGAACAGTACGGTTTTACAGAAGTGTTCTGGGAAATAGGCTCCAGAGACGAGAATGACAGGAGAAGGAAAGCATCTGGATTCTCAAGTGCTGCTGGTCACAACAGAATTGCTTCTGCTCTCTTTAGCGGAAGAAGTGTTGACCAAATATAACAAATCAATATTTAATGAATACACTAGGACGAGGGTCAGAATAATCCACCCTCTGTTGATATAAAGCTAAAACTAGCCCTTTTAGAAATCAATAAATGAATCTTCTCAGATATTCCCTCAAATTCTTATCAACAACATAGACATAAGTCCCATAAATTCCTCTAGTTAAAAGTGTTTTATAAATATTTTTAATATATATCTCTAATTCCTTAAGATCAGAAATAGCTCTTCTACCATTAAAATCTAAATATTTATCTCTATCAACTACAATTTCATTTTTGTTCTCATCATAAGACATCTCAGGACCAATTATCACACCTGCATAATTTAAATCATAACCCTGAATTGTATGAATACAGCCAACTTCATTGATTGCATTTGGAGAATTTACCCAATCTTCTGTCACACTATTCCATCTTAATTTAACCCCCTCTATTTCAATATCATAATCGATATATTCATCTTTATTTGTCTTCCATTCCCAAGCATAACCAGCAAGAAGTCTAGATAAACCATAGTTCTTGTCCTTATCCTTCTCTTCTATTGCCTCTTTCATCTCTTTAATACTATCAAACAATTTGAAATCATAATTAGGGAAGTAAACTTTTTCTTTTTGCTCAACATTTAAAATGTCTTTAATATATTTAATATAATCTTGCCCTCCTTTTACCCTCATCTGAGATACCAACTTGTACTTCTGATACTTATACTTCTCTAACTCTTCTGGTCTGATATCTCCTGGTCTAACACTTTGAAATTCATCATAAAAAAGAATTTGGGATTCTGAAGATTTCATAATCCAATCTAATTGAGTCCCATCCTTTAGTCCTAACTTACTATTTACTTCATCATATGCTGGGAAATTAGTTAAATTTACTCTTCTTTGTAATCTATGTGCTTCATCTACTATTAATAAGTCATATTTATCTTTCACTACATCATATGGCCCAATAACCATTCTTGAGTCCAAACCTTTAACAGTTTTGAAAACTCTTTTCAATGTTTTCCTAAGTGATGTCATTGGAATTACTAACCCAATTTTTAAATCTTTTGACCATTCCTTGGTAGAAAGTAATTTCATTAAATAACTGGCTACTATAGTTTTCCCTGTTCCTGGTTCTCCAGATACTAGGAAACTATTGTATTCATTATTTCTAATTGAACTAAGCATACTCTCTACAACAGATAACTGATCTGGACTTAAAGATTTGTATGGGGAATATTTAAACAAATCAGAATTCTCAATTTGATTTAAATCTTTGGAGGCAATTTTCCTTTTTCTCAATTCACTCCAAACAACTTCAAACTTTGCCTGATATCTTTCTCTATCATAGTAATCAGATTCTTGAATTCCACCATTACCATTTTGAAGTAGGTATTTACCATCTCCAGACATGTACTTAATCAAAGAGGATTCTATATCTAGTGTTGCGGACTTATTATACTCATCATCAGCAATAATATAGAAATTGTGGAGTTTTAACCTTTCGGGATTTTGCAAATGTTGTTGAGCTCTCCTATATGCACTTCCCGCCTCTCCTATATATGCCTCTTTCCCATTTTCTAATATGTATACGATAGGCCAATTATTTCCAAATCTATAATTTTTTACATTCTCAAGGTCACTTTTTGTAAAATTATACCTTTTAATATCGTACACTTCACTTGTATACCTTAGAATTTAGTATATTTTGTACTATTACCCTTTGATTTTTCAATGGGATATTTTTCTCCATTTTTAATCAATTTATCCTTAATTATCTGACTTATATCAACTCCCAATGCTTCTGCCATTAATATCGCATAAATTAAAACATCAGCGAGCTCTTCAGATGCTTCCTTTTTGTCATACTCTGAACCCCATTGAAAACACTCTAATAACTCAGCAGATTCTATAGACAAAGATTTAGCTAGATTTTCTGGGGTATGAAACTTCTCCCAATCTCGTTCATTACGAAATTTTATAACTTCATCAATAATTTCTTTTTCCATTTAATGAATTATTTAATTAATTATCTGGTTGAATTTTAACATAAACACGTTCAAAATTCTTCCTAACTATTTTCAGTTATACTCTCTTCTTTTGCTATCCCCATATAAACATGTAATAATATAATTACAATATTATGACCAAATTAATAATCCCTCAAAACAATAAAGATCATATAACAGGAAATACAAAAGGAACTGTAACTCTTGTTGAATATGGAGATTT
>JAXGWV010000021.1:0-10423 GCA_040773125.1 Candidatus Dojkabacteria bacterium | reverse complement strand
GGCTATAAAGATAAAGGGGGATGAAGCGAAGAAGTTAATCAAAGAGAGAGATTTGAAACTTAAAGAGGCTGGAAGATTAAAGTATGACCACATGAGTGGAGTTAATCTCGTTGAGTGTAGCAAAGAGGAAGCATATGCATGCGATGTTGTGTATGGAACAAACAGTGAATTTGGTTTTGACTATCTTCGTGACAATATGGCAAGAAGTTTGGATGAGAGAGTACAAGGGCCCAGATATTTTGCAATCGTTGATGAGGCTGACTCCATCCTAATTGATGAAGCTAGAACTCCATTAATCATCTCAACAAGTGCAGATACAGCTAACGATTTGTACAAACAGTTTGCATCTTTAGTTAAATCACTTCAAAAGGATAAGCACTACACAGTAGATGAGAAAGCACATGCAGTTTCCCTAAATCAGGAGGGAATGGATGCTGTAGAGAAAATGCTTAATGTAGAGAATGTATATGAGAATGCACAGTTAGCATATCACTTAGACAATGCACTTAAAGCTAAGGAGCTTTACCACCTCGATGATGAATACATGATTAGAAATGGAGAGATTCTCATTGTTGATGAGTTTACAGGAAGGGCAATGGAGGGTAGGAGATACAGTGAAGGTCTACATCAGGCTATTGAAGCGAAGGAGGGTGTAGAAGTAAAAAAAGAGTCAAAGACAATGGCTACAATTACATTGCAGAACTTCTTTAGATTGTACAAATTTCTCTCGGGGATGACAGGAACAGCAATTACCGAAGCCGAGGAATTCTCCTCAATTTACAAATTGGACACAATTGTGGTACCTACGAACAAACCTGTGATTAGGAAAGACTACAATGATGCCGTATATCGAACACAAGAAGGAAAATTCAGAGCGATTGTTAGAGAGATTGTCGAAAGACATGCAAAAGGTCAACCTGTATTAGTTGGAACCACATCTGTAGAAAAGTCTGAGATTCTCTCTGAAATGTTAAGAAAAGAAGGTATTAAGCACAATGTTCTAAATGCAAAACAGCACGAATTAGAAGCGAAGATAATTGCAGAAGCAGGACAATTAGGTGCAGTAACGATAGCTACTAATATGGCAGGTAGGGGAACTGATATCTCTCTAGGAGAAGGGGTGAAAGAGGTTGGTGGATTGTATGTCATTGGTTCGGAAAGACATGAGTCAAGAAGAATCGATAATCAGTTAAGAGGGAGATCAGGAAGACAAGGAGACCCTGGGGAATCAAAATTCTTTGTATCTTTTGAAGATGATTTGATGAGAATATTCGGTGGGGACAGAATGAAGCTAATTATGGGGCAGGTAGGTTTAGATGATGATATGGAGATATCTGTCGGAGTGATTGGAAGATCAATTGAGAATGCACAGAAAAAGGTTGAATCAACTAACTATGATATTCGAAAAAGACTTGTCGAGTATGATGATGTACTAAATCAGCAAAGAGAAATCATATATACCTTAAGAAGAAAAATTCTTGAGATTGATTTAAAGAGTGAGAAAAAACTTACAGAAAAAGACTTAAAGAGAGATATTAACTCTCTAAAAGAGATTGATATTGAGAAAGTTCAGGATTTATTAGATGGTTTTGCTCTAAACAGGCAAGACAGTTGGAAGATTGATGGTCTTGATGAACTTGAATTTCCTCTATCTCCTTTGGATAAATGGATATTAAAGAAGACATGGGAGTATTTAGACTACTTAGTTGCTTCATCCCTTGAAGATGATATGAAGATTGACAATATCGAAGAGAGGAGCATATATACCAATGTTATCAACTTAGTAACTGAAGATTTAATCAACATTGCCTCCATGCAATTGGGCTACAAGAGTAGGGAGGATTTATTCAAAAAACTCTATTCTCTGCCAAGGACTGAAAGTATTACGGAACTTAAAAGGGTAATTCTTTGTGCATTTGTAATACACGTATATTCTATAGGTACTGAAGCGTTGAGTGCTTTGTCTAGGTATTTGATTCTTCAATCCTTTGACAAGTTCTGGATGGAACATCTTGATACAATGACAGATTTACGAGAAGGTATATCGCTAAGAAACCTTGCACAAAAAGACCCTCTAGTAGAATACAAAAATGAAGGTTTTGAGATGTTCGATGAAATGTTAAGAAAGGTAGATGAGTTTGTGGTAACAAGGTTTTTCAAAGTTAGATTAGTATCTAACGAACCAGTTAAAGCCCCTCAAATAGCGTCTCATGAAGACAACAGACCAGGGAAGGTTGGTAAGCAAAAAACTATAAGGAAGGGCAAAAAGGTTGGAAGGAACGATCCTTGTCCCTGTGGTAGTGGGAAAAAATACAAAAAATGTTGCTATCCTAAATATGGGTAAAAACCGTACGCTATGGGTTCATTGACACACTATAACCCCTATACTATGCTAGATATACAGTATGGGAACTATCAAAAAAGCAAAAAAAGACGAATTGATTCCAACAAGACGAAGTGTGCATGTCATATATCTCTCTTGTCCTCACTGCAGTTTCGAAACTGATGATATAAAACTGTGTCCACAATGTAATGAGCCAATGAAGGTCATTGATGTAGTTGAAAAATTTGGGGATGATGCTGAAAGATTTCTAGAGAGAATTAACAAAAGAAGAGAGAATGGTGGTGGAGTTGAAAGTATTTCAGGGACAGAAACAGAAGAAGATGTTGTTGAAATTGATAAAGAAGAACCTAATATTATCCTAATGGGTGCAGACGAATCATTGGATGATGGTATTGATCCAATTATAGATGCTGATGACTCCTCTTTAGATGTAATATTCCCTGATGATGACGAGGAAGCAGTAGAACATCCACCAGTTGTAGCTGATGATGATCTAACAAAAGCTCTAGACCAATTGGATTCAGAAGAAGAGGAAAATGTTAGTGCAGAGGATTTTGGATTTGATGATGGGGAGATACCTGAACTATAATACAGAATACCAAATTTCAGAGGAGAGCAGATAGTGTATAATATCCCATGTATAATCTTCATAAACTATTCCCTAAAGTCGCAATTGTAGCTGATCAAATGACCTCGTTTGGAGGAGCAGACAGAGAAATGATGTCTATGCTAAAGGTTTTTCCTCAGGCAGATATTTTTACTGTACTTTTTTACAAGGAGAAATATCCGATGATCACTAACAGGGTATATACAAGCTTTGTACAGAAATATACAAAAATATTTGGGAAGAAGTTTAGTAGACACTTAAAAGTACTTAATCCAATAGCCTATGAAAGTTTTTCTTTTGAAGGATATGATCTAGTAATATCTATCTCTGCCGGTCCAGCGAAATCAGTTATAACTGGAATAGATCAACCCCACCTAGCTATGGTGATGACACCTCCTAGGAGTTTGTGGGACAATGAATTAAATGCTAGAGCATCAAAGTTTCGACAAATTTACCGATGGCTTTCAAACATCTTAAATACTTATCTTAGAGTATGGGATGTATCAATTTCTAAAAGAGTAGATTACTGGAGTTCTAATTCAGAGTTTGTTGCAAAAAAAATTAAAAAAACCTATGGAGTAACTCCAAAAGTCCTCTATCCAGGGATTGAAGAAAGATATTTTGAACCAGTAGCATCAGAGGATATAGAGGAAGTTAGGAAGAAATATTCTGTCCCTGAAGATTTTGTTTTGGTAGTATCAAGACTTTACGACTACAAGAGAGTTGACTGGGCAATTAGAGCGGTACAAAAGAGTGGTGATAACTTGGTGATAGTTGGGGAGGGACCAGATATTAAATTTCTAAAAAAAATAGCAAAGGGAGACCCTAAAATACAATTTCTTGGCTTTATAACTGATGATGAAGTAAAAGCTCTTTATGCTGCTGCAAAAGTTCTTCTTTTCTGTGGTATTGAAGATTTCGGATTAGTACCTATCGAAGCAATGGCAACTGGGACTTTGGTATTTGCTTACAAATACGGTGGAGTATTGGAAACAGTCTCAGAGGGAAAGAGTGGAGAATTTTTTGAGAATGAAGAAAAGTTGGTAGAATTACTTAAGAAGTTAGATAAAAGAATGTATAATAAAAGGGATATTGTAAATCAGGCTAGAAAGTTTTCTGAAGAGAGATTCTTAAATAATTTTACGGAATACTTGAAACAAATACATGAAAAAGAATCATCCAAGTTGGCTTGATGAGATAAAAGTAGCTGTTGTGTATGAGCCTCTTTACAAAATGGGTGGTGGAGAATTACATTTGAAATATATTTTAGAAGCTTTTCCGAACTCAGAACTTTTTACTGCCTACTATGATGATAATTTGGTTAAAAAGAATTTCAAGAATAGAAAGATTAATGCTTCCTTTCTCCAGAAGCTTCCGTGGAGAAATAAACTAAGATATATATACCTTCTTTTTCTCCCAATGGCATATAAATCATTTCGTTTTAAAGATTTTGATGTAATAATATCTCTCTCTTCACATTTCGCAAAATTTGCCAATCAGAAAGGTGTACAGCATATTGACATTTGTATGACGCCACCCAAATTTCTTTGGCAAAAAGAAGATAGAACACTAAAAAAGAAATCACAATTGAGTGGAATAAACAAATTCTTCTTTGGAATATACTCCTTCTTTATGGATACTGCACTTGAAGATGTTTGGAGAAAATGGGACAAAGAAGCTGCACAAAAATGTGACAGAATTGTGGCCATATCAAATGTAGTTAAGAAAAGGGTTGAGGAGTATTACGGTGTTAATGCAGATGTAATATATCCTCCAGTAGAGGTTAGTAAAATTGCTAAATATCCAAGAGTAAACAGGAAAGAGAATTGGTTTCTTTACTTAGGTAGAGTTGAGAAGTACAAGGGGGTTCATCTGGCAATTAAGGCTTGTAACAAGTTAGATCTTCCTTTAAAAATCGCAGGGACGGGAGATGACTTAGAAGCAATGAAACAATTAGTGGACAAACTAGCTGCAAAGGGTATTGTGAAATTTTTGGGATATGTTTCTGAAGATGAGAAATACGAACTTCTTAGTAGAGCAAAAGCATTAATATTTCCGGTAAGAGGAGAGGATTTTGGGATAGTACCTGTAGAGGCAAATGCATTTGGTACTCCTGTAATTGCATACAAAGATGGGGGGCCAACTGAAACAATTTCATTAGAGAATCCGGCAACTGGTGTGTTTTTTGAGAAGTATACAGTCGAATCACTTGTAAATGTCTTGAAGAAATTTAAGCCAGAAAAATATACACAGGACAACTGTATTAAGCAGTCTCAAAATTTTGCATCTGAAATATTCATCTACAAACTTCAGAACTATGTCAAAGACACTTTACAAATTCATTAAGAGATTTTTTGATATTCTTTTCTCAATATCTCTCTTAATTTTTCTTTCACCATTACTTTTGGTTGTTTCATTTCTAATCTGGATTACTGATGGAGGTGGTATTTTTGTGAAAGAGCCCCTAAGAAAAGGTAAAGGGGGTGTCAACTTTAAGATGTACAAATTTAGGACAATGATCCCAGATGCACATTCGCAGTTGCTTAACAATCCAAAGTACAAGGATTTGAAAGCGAAATGGGGAATAAATGGAAACAAAATGAGTATCCAAGAAGATAGTAGGATTACCAGAATTGGTAGAATCTTAAGAAAATGTGATATTGATGAATTGCCACAATTGATTAATGTCCTTTTGGGGGAGATGTCTATCGTAGGTCCTAGACCTTCCTATGACTATGAAATAGCCCAACATTTGAAGAAATATCCTTATGACAAAAAATATTTAAAACAGATATTTACTATTAGACCTGGAATAACTGGGATATGGCAAGTCTCTGGAAGAAATGACATAAAGCTTCATAATAGATTTATAATGGAAGCAAGGTATGTGAAAGAAATGAACTTTTTAACTGATTTAAAGATACTTCTCAAAACTCCGATTGTAGTATTAACAAGGAAAGGTGCATATGAATAGAGATATAGTAACTGTAATAAAATCTATTAATTACTCAGAAGCTGATAAAATCCTCACAGTGTTTGGTAAAGAGAGAGGGAAATTTACACTTTTTGCAAAAGGTATAAGGAAGATAAATAGTAAAAACAGAGGGAATATGCAGACTCTTTGTACAAGTAAGATTTCCTATTTTGAAGGCAAAGGAATGCCTCTACTTACCGAATCACAACTTGAAAGTACTCTTGATATTGAGCATCTTCATGTCCAAAATGTTCGTAGAATTCTTTTTTTGTTAAACAAATTTCTCCAAGAAGGAGAGCGATATCCAGGACTTTTTGATAGTTTGCAAAGAGCATTGAAAAGCGGTTTAGTTTTGGAATCTACAAATAAATTTAGGATAATCTTTTTAAAGGAGATGGGTTTTTTAGAGGATTTTACAAAGTGTAAATATTGTCTAAGTAAAGAGAATCTTGTATATTTAGATATCAATAATTTTGCTCTTGTATGTAAAAGTTGTTACAGTAAAGATAGGGATAAATTGCTTGGAGAGAATCCCTACGAATCTAAAGTATTAACTAATGCTTTGGATGAATATATTAAAAGGATAGTAGAAGAAATCTGATGAACAGAAGAACTGCCTTAAAAATACTGTTTTTGGTAATTATTTCTTTTTTTGTTTTGGATAAAGTATCTTTGGCTCAGAATGTTGAAACCTCTGTGACCGTTGGTACTGACACATTTTCACAATTAAGTTTAAGTCCTCAAAGTGTTGAGATAGCAGAGAGGTCAGAGGTGTTAATTACTGCTTACAATGGAGATGGTTCTCCAAAGATTAATAGGGACATTGAGATATATGTTGATGGTAATCCTACAAGTGTTTTTATTGTACAACCTCCTCCAACTGATACAAATGGGAAAACAAGTGGCAAAATTAGTGCTTCTGTTGCCGGCACTTATAGGGTTTGTGGTAGAGATATTACAGGAGGGATATCTGTTGATATCCAGCAGTGTGAGATGTTGTATGTTACACCTGTAGCAGTCCCTACAATGGCTTTGGAACCTCAATATACAGTTGGGACTTCCAATACTGTGTCATGGGCGATATTAGGAACAAATACTTATGAATACTATGTTGAGGTAAGTACAGAAGCCGACTTCTCTAGTATTGTAGGTAGTAGTGGGTGGATTTCCACTTTGAGTACGACTTTTAGTAATCTTTCAAGTGGTCAGATTTACTACTATCGTGTTAAGGCAAGGAATCAAGAAGGGGGAGAGAGTAGTTGGTCAAACTATGTTTACTCAGTACAAGAGGCTAGTGCTCCTCAAATTACTCTTTTGAGTGTTGTAAAGCCTTCTAATGTGACAACGGAAACATTTAATCCAGAACTTTTAGTTACAATTACATACAGAATTGAGGACAACATCAGTGTTGCTACTAGGGAGATTTGGGTAATTTCAACTTCAGGAGAAAGGGTGTCCGTGCCTTACACTGCAGTACTGAATGGTAATGTTTGGAGTGTGAATATCAGATTGGGTGATTTGCCTAAGGATTCTGAAGGAAACCTTTTAACTGCTTACAGTTTCTATGTTGAAGCAACTGACGACATGGGAAATATGAGTTGGGACAATAGTGCAAGTGTAAATTTCCCAGTTCCATATATTCCTCCTGTTCTTCCTCCAGAAGAGCCACCTGTAGTCCAAAAGCCATCAAATCCAGGAGTTCCAGTTAGACTTTCGGAAGAAGATGATAATACACCAACTTGGACATGGGTTCCTTCGTATGATGGAGAGGGGAGATTGATAACAAGATATATTATTGAATGGTGCTCAGATTTGAATTTTGTGGGTTGTGAATCGCAATCTATTGAAATTGATTCCAATTCGTTTACTCACTCGGCACCTCTTGAGGTAGGAGAGTGGTTTTTAAGAGTAAGGGCAGTTGGGAGTGATGATTTAGTAAGCGATTGGGTTGTTACATATTTTTCAGTATTAGAGAAAAAAGAGGAAGAAAAGGATGATGAAAAACCTGTAGTCCCTCCAACTAGCAAGCCTGAAAAGCCATCTAATTGGTTTGTCACAGAAGTAACAGAGCCAGTGCGAGAAACTGTTGAAACAGTGTTAGAAAATACCATTGGGACATTAGATGAAGAAACAACCCAGCTTTTTAATGTAACCACTGTTGTTACTAATGTTGCAGTTGGAATGGGTGTAGTTCTAAATATCCTTGGGACAATTCCTTACCTTTTAGTTCAAGCATCTTTAGCATTTTTGAGTTTAATTGGATTTAGAGTTAAAGGTAATCTTTCAGGATATGTGTATGATTCAGTTACAAAAGATTCAATCAAGCAGGCAATTGTTAGAATATTCAATGAGAAGAATGAATTAATATGGACAGATGTGTCAGATTCCAAAGGGAGATTTAAGACTCCAGATTTAGAAGATGGGAAATACTACATAAAAGTAAGTGGGAAGGATTACAAATATCCTTCATCAATAGTTATGGGAGATACTGATTTCCCACTTGAGAATGTATATAGAGGGGAAGTTTTTGAAGTAAAGGATGGAAGTATTCCAAAATTCTCAGTCCCACTAGATCAAACAGAGCTTAGTACAGCAAGGATTTTAAGTGAAAGATTCTTTTCAAGAAGTAAGTGGTTTTGGAAACCATTACATTTTGGGATTTTTGTTTTAGGATTAGCTTTCAGTACGTATGCTGTTAAAGTAAATCCCGTGTGGTGGAACTATCTGATTTTGTTTATGTATATCCCTTCCCTTGTAATGTTGCTTTTCTCACTATTTGGGAAGAAAGAAAAGTATGGATATATTCGAGATGAGGAAGGAAATTTGCTGAAAGGTGTTACTGTACACCTTCTTGACAGTGATTTCGGACAGGTTGTATCAACTAGGGTAACTGATCAATACGGTAGGTACAGATTTTTAGTTGACAAGGGAATATATACGATAGAAGTTGTAGACAAGAAGTATATATTACAGAAACCAGATGAATTTAAGGGAATAATAATAAAGAAAGATAGTACAGTTGTACTTTGTCCTAATCTTTCTGTTAAGAGAAGAGAGTAGGTTAAGTATTGAAAAATCTGCATTATATTACTATAATCTTGATTGTTTTATGGGTGTATAGCTCAATTGGTAGAGCAAACGACTCTTAATCGTTTGGTTCGGGGTTCGAGTCCCCGTACACCCACCATTTCCCAAATTTTGATATAATTAATAGTAGGTTGGTTGAGAGTGGAGAAGCTCTCCTAGTTATTGAAAAATAACTTGCGATGTTGAATCATCTAAAGGCTTCTTCCTGATAGCGGTGCAAGTCCGACAACCTACATATTAGAAAAATATGTTAGATAAAAAATACTAAAAAAATTGTTAAGAGATTTTAATATCAAAGGATATGCAGATCCTAATTCAAAGTATGTATAACCTCATGTAAATCCTTCACCATATATAAATCGTCTCTCTTGTATCCTAACTTCTTGTAATACTCCCTAGTACCAATAGCTGAAATTACAGATATTTTTTTAAATCCTTTCTTACTAGAAATTTTCTCAGCCATCTTTATCAATTCTTTTCCTAATCCCATATGTTGAGCCTCACCCTCTTTACTCACCTTGTCTATTCCCACAACCTTCCCATACACATGAACCTCTCTAATAATTGAACTGTTTTGTAATTCCTCAAGAGGATGTTTTTTTGAAATGTTCTTTTTTGGTAAAGACAATCTCAAAAAACCACAAATCTTGTCTTCTGATCTAACATTGTAAGAAAGAAAAATTTCTTTGCTTGTAGTAGTACTGTATTCTATCTTCTCCAAAACAATATCTTCCTTTTTCACTTCCTCTCCTTTAATTTCTCTACTTCGAATATCTTCAGGTTCAATACCTTTTTCCCTTAAATACTTCTCAACAATCTGTCTTAGATTTGTTTTTTTGTTACCAGCTACAATCTCTTGAGAAGGAATATCTCTAATTACTCGTGACAACCTACAGTATCTTGGAGTAGAAGCAATACACTCCCCAACCACTTTCACCAAAGTTTCTTCAGTATATGGTTTGTATTTTCCATCTTTGTACAAATCAAAGAGTTCAGTATTGGGGATAACGGAGGTAGGGTATATCTTCATCTCGTCTGGATGATATGGGGCTGTAAACAACTCCTTGTATCCTCGAATATCTTCCTTTGGTGTTGAAAGATACAAATTCGGCATCCAGTGGCCATGTATCTTAAATCCAAAAAGTCTTAACAATTCAAAAGCTCTTTTTGTATCTTCAACATCTCTTCCTGTTTGATTTTCTCTTAATACTTTTTCTGAAAGAGATTGTATTCCAATCTGTATTTTTGTAGCTCCCAGTCTTCTTAAATATATTAATTCTCCAACAGAAAGAAAATCTGCTCTTGTCTCCAATACTAACCCAACATTTCTACAGTATGCTTTTTCATTTTTCCTTTGTTCCTTTTCTAACTCATCAAATGAAGTAATTTCAAAACCTGAATCTCTAGGTTG
>JAXGWV010000020.1:0-10672 GCA_040773125.1 Candidatus Dojkabacteria bacterium | reverse complement strand
GTTCTCCCATATATCTCAGTATCTAAATTCTTAATAATATCTAGTTCAAAACCTTTTTGAAGAATTTGATTGTTAATGATTTGTGCTGCATTAAGAGATAAATCCTTTCCCTTAGGTATGATAAACCTAGATGATACAGAATTATCTTTTAGAGTTCTCTTTAAGGAATTTGCTAGTTTTTTGATATATACAGATTCGTTTTTAGTACTATCTCCAAGGATACTTATCCCAAAAACAATTTTACTTACCGTTTCGGATTCAGATTGAAATGTGAAATGATCAATATCTTCAACTATATAACCTACCCTTTTACTTCCACCTAATCTTTGAAATATATTAACTACAAACTTTTCATCAATTTTTTCATCTTTGACAAGAAAAATACTCTTCCCAAATCTTGTAACTACATTCTTTGGGAAATTAAATGATTCAAGTACAGCTAATAGCTCAACATAAGATAAATCTGGGAAAGCTCCTGCCTCAAAGAAAAATTGTTTGGACATGTTTTTAAAGACTCTTAACTATTACTTTCGTAATACTCTCTCTAAATCCGTAATTCCTTCTATGTCTAGATTTCGCACTATATGTAAACCCTTCAACCTTTGGACCTTTTTTCTGAGAAGTTATTTCCAATTTTACAGAAGCATCTTTAATATATGGTTTTCCTATTTTTACATCCTTACCATCAGATAACAAAAGTACTTCCTTTATATCGATAATATCACCCTTCTTTCCTTCTAACTTTTTAACCTCATACTCTTTTCCCAAGAATACTTTTAATTGAACACCTGAGATTGATATGACTGCAAATTTATCATTACTTGCAACAACTTCTTTTTTAGGTTTTGCTACCTTCTTTTTAGGAGAAGTTTTTACTTTTTTTGTAGTTTTGAGTTCTGTTTCTTTTTTGTCTGCCATAGGTATGGATTTTATGTTATTACCAACAAAAAGTCAATAAAAAATATTTTGGAGAAGAAACTTAAGTTAAGTAGGTTCCTTCTAATCTTCATATATATCAATAATGTCAGCCTTTTTAGTTCTGAGCTTTTGAGAATTTCTTAAACTAATATTATGAACTAGTCCCAAACACATAAATGTAACAATCGTAATTGTTCCTCCTGCACTCATCAATGGTAAAGGTATTCCCGTTGCAGGTATACTTCCTGTATTAGTCCCAATGTTTATAAATACTTCAAAAAGTATCTTTATACCAACACCGATACAAATCATAGAACTCATTGTATCCTCTTTACAATCTAGGGCTGTAACAAAACAGTACACAATAATTGAACCGTAGAGAAACATTAAAAACAAACTTCCAACCAGCCCAAACTCTTCTGCATACGAAGCGAAGATGAAGTCTGTACGAAACTCTGGAAGGAAATTTCTTTTACTTTGAGTACCATTCCCAAATCCTTTACCTAAAAGTTTGCCTGACCCAATTGCAATTTTTGATTGAGTAACATTAAAAACATAGTCTGAAGATGTTTCTTCAGGGTTAATAAAAGCAACAATCCTAACTTTCTGGTAATCTTTTAATACATGCTCCCATGTTACAGTAGATAAGGCTCCAAAGAGGATTCCGATAACCAGAGAAATTAAGATAAAAATTTTCCAATCTCTTTTAGCATTAAATCCAAATATCGCAAAAACAACTGACGGAATGAATAATAGATACCAAAGATTGTTACCTGTAATGGCAGGAAGAAGGAATGCTCCTACTGTGAAGAGAATAATTGAGACGATAACACCATTTCTTAGAGGTTCATTCAAACCCATAAATATTAAAACAAACCAAATTCCAATCGTAAGAAGCATCATACTTCCACTTGGCTGAAGATAAATTAAAGATACTAAAGGAATTAAAAGAAGGAATGATACAGCAAGAAGGAGCCATTCACTATACTTTTTCTTTAGGGAGAAAATTACTGCTGTAAGAATAATTACTGTAAATTTAGCTAACTCCGACGGTTGCAATTGAAAACCACCTACTACTAACCATCTCTTAACTCCTTTAATGAGTGGTCCAAAAAGTAAAGTGGCTACTAAGAGAGCTACCGTTAAAAAGTAAATTGCTAATGATAATTGCCAGTGTTTTAGATATGAAATTTCAAAATAGCTGAACGCAAAAAAAAGTATGAACCCTATGAATACAAATATTAGCTGTTTATTTAAAATATCAATATCTTCTAATCCACCTGTTGATTTGATAAGAGTTGAGTAAAGGGTAATCAAACCAACTATTGAGAGGAGAATTAGTGGTATTAAAAGAGGTAAGGAAAAATATTTTTTACCTCCAAACGCTTTCTTTTGGATATTCATATTCAATTATAACAAAGATTCACTTTTACCTCTTTCGCATAAATGCTGGTACATCTAACGGATCATCAGTTTGTACTTCAGGAGGAGTTGGAACTTTTGGAGTTGCAATTTCTTCATCTTCTATAGCCTCATCCTCTTTCTCGTCATCGAATGAATCTAATGTCTCATCTGAAGAATCATCGCTTTCGAAACCAAAAGTCCTAATTGTAGAAACAGGTTCGCTTTGAGTTTGCTCTCTCTGTTGCTGTCTGTAAACCTGCTTACTTTCATCAAAACCTGTCGCAACAATTGTAATTATTAACTCATCACCAGCATTTGGATCTATTTGAGCTCCAAATTTAATATTCGCAGATGGATCAACAGCCTCTTTTATCAAATCTGACACTTGACTTACCTCAGTTAGTGTCAAATCTGAAGCAACAATATTGTAGAGAACTCCAGTAGCTCCCTCAATAGACATGTCTAGGAGTGGACTT
Source organism: Candidatus Dojkabacteria bacterium (assembly GCA_040773125.1). GTDB lineage: Bacteria > Patescibacteriota > Dojkabacteria > SC72 > SC72 > UBA5232. The sequence goes on along the minus strand of JAXGWV010000020.1, from coordinate 7,874 downwards.
GTAGTAGCTGCTCTAGCAGCTTCCTCCGCTCTATTTTCACCAGAAGCTCTTCCAATTCCCATTAGTGCTGTCCCAGCATCTTTCATAACCGTTCTTGCATCATTAAAATCTGCATTTATATATCCTGTCTCACTAATCAAGCTGGAAATACTTTTAACACCCTCTGCTAAAACAGAGTCAACTTTCTTCATAGCTTCAATAAATGAAAGCTTCTCACTCTCGTTTACTATCTCTAGTAGTCTCTGGTTTGGAACAATGATTAAGGTATCAACCTTATCCCTTAAATTAGCAATTCCCTCCTCGGCAACTTCTTTTCTTTTTTGACCTTCAAAATCAAATGGCTTTGTAACAACAGCTACTGTTAGTGCTCCCATATTCCTTGCAACCCCTGCAACTATAGGGGCAGCACCTGTTCCAGTTCCACCACCCATACCAGCTGTAACAAAAACCATATTTGCACCTTCAAGCAATTCTTGAATTTGATCTAAACTTTCCTCAGCGGCCTGAGCACCTAATTCTGCATTTCCTCCAACTCCTAACCCCTTTGTAAGTTCTTCCCCTAATTGTAGAGTTATTGGAGCCTGAGAAAGTTTTAATGATTGAGCATCAGTATTAAATGCCATAAAATCGACACCCTGAATATCATAATCAGTAATCATTGTGTTTATAGCGTTACATCCACCACCACCGACACCGATAACTTTAATTTTTGCAACCGGGTCGACACTTGTTGAAACTAACATAATATCTCTCGTTTATTAAATTATTTATGGCAGTAAAGACTTAATCCATTCACCTATTTTACCAAAAAAACTCTTAACATCAACCTTCCCCTTTTCACCCGTTGTACCAATCTGTCCTTCATCATCCATTGCATGTTTTATCAGACCCTGAACACAAGCATATGAGGGATCTGAGATCTCCTCTGTCATTCCAGTCAATCCAGATGGATAACCTACTCTTGCAGCTACTCCAACCAATGATTGAGCAAATTTTGTAATATCTCTTAGAAGGCTTGTCCCACCTGTTAAAACAACACCTGCAGGCATAGCAATATCGTATCCAGCCTTACCAATATTTTCCTTTGCCATTTGAAATATTTCTTCACATCTAGCACTAACTATCTTCTCAAGCATATTTTTTGAAACAACCTTATCAATACCTATTGCATTCAAATCAAGCTCCTCTTCTTTCTTCTTCTTTGGTTTCTCTGGTTCCGTTTTTCTCAGTATTGTTGGAATGTTTTTTATTTCTTTTGTTTTACTACCATCATATTTAGCATCAAAGAGTTTGTTCATATTTACTTTAATCTTTTCAGCTTCTTCGAGTGATACCTGCAATCCTATTGCAATATCGCTTGTAATACTACTTCCACCAAGAGGAATACAACCACTATAGGCAATTGATCCTTCTTGGAAAATTGCTATTCCAGTTGTTCCTGCTCCAATATCAAGAAGCGTTACTCCCAACTCCTTTTCAGTATCTGTCAAAACTGCCAAAGAAGATGCCCATGCAGAAAAGATAACATCGTAGACTGTAGCACCAACTTGTTCAACGCATTTTTTAATGTTCTGCCAGTATGAATTTGGTGCTGTAATAATGTGAGTTTCAACTTCAAGCCTCCCACCACTCATCCCAATTGGATACTTTATTCCACCCTGATTATCAACAACAAATTCTCTAGGAATTATATGGATAGGATTTAAATTATCAGGAAGTGATAACGTTCTAGCATTCTCAATTGCCCTATAGGTATCATCAATTGTAATTTCCGAACCTGCAACTGCTACAACACCTTTGTTATTTAGACTCGTTACCTGCTCTCCATTAATTGAAACATACACATCAGAAACTGTAACACCTGCCATTCTCTCTGCAGCAGTTACACTCTCAAGAATTGCACTAGTAGCATCATCAATATTCACAACTACACCTTTCTTAATTCCTTTACTCGGATAGGCACAAACTCCAATCACAGTTGGACTCTTACCATCTTCTACAGAAGTAATAAGGGTAGTAATCTTGGAGCTTCCAACATCTATTGCTGTAATTATTCTGCGTGTCATATTGTTTTGACAGTTATTTTACTTAATTTATTATACAAAAGATGTAGTTTCTAAACATCAGTATACTTAATATAATCAAAATCGTTTAGATTATCAAGACCAATATCAATTTCTCAAAACAGGTCTCTCAAACCTAACATCAATAATACTATACTGTATAGATTCTTCCTTTACTTTCTGCATTGTAACATAGAATCTAGCAAGTTGGATATCAAAGTTGTCTGACAATTCAAAACGATAAAGGCGCCCCTTATCGTCCACCAAATCAATCAGTCCATCATTTATATATATTTCTGAAACATCGTTATCAAAAGACTCTATCAGTAATATAGCCTTTTTTACGGTTTCCATTACCATTAATGCTCTCTTACCATTTCCAACATTAGAAAGTCCTACTTCTTCCGATTGGAAAAAAATATAATTATTTTTCTTAGACTCCTCCTTACAACAAGTCCCCTTATCTGTACTATCAGAACAAAGTTCTTTGAGAAACACACCTTCAAGAGAGAGAAGAGAACAATTATCTTTATCAATTAGAGAAACAATCCTATCCTCATACAACTCAATCAAAATATTTAATTTGTTTGGTGGCAGTTTAGAAACTGTTGCCGATTTTACGAATGGAATGTTCCGAACTAATTCTTTCTCTACCTCCCAAGAATATACAGAGAAAAAGTTTTTCCCAGAAATATTGTCTTCAAGGAATTGTAAAATCTCATTGGTAATTTGTTCATTATGACTTTTTCCTTGTAAATCTAACAGAGAATATTTTGAGATATCCCACAAACCAAATATGAGAGAAAATATAAATAGAGAAGAAAAAATTGTAAGTGCCAATCTTTTTTTAAGGAAAACAATCGGTTTAAATCTAGAAAGTTTTTCTTTAAACCACTTGTTCGAGTTACTCTTTAGGACTATTTCCTTATCAGTATTACCTTTCATATTTATTAATATTACCACATAATTATTAGCATTTGATATCAAATATATAACTTGTGGTATTATATTGTTTGTGATTACAGACATATTAACAAAAATTACCATATTGATGGGACAACTTGGCTATCCAGGGCTGTTTATTTCTGCCATTGGCGTATTACCTGCAGAATTAGTTATCACTATGGTAGCTGCAACAAAACCAAATGAGTTAGTACCCATAGCATTGACAGTTTCCTTAGGTGAAGTCTTCGGAGCTTTATTTACTTATGCTGTTGGCTATTACTTCAGAAACAAAGATATTCTTTCCTTCTTCACAGGTAAAGGCCAATTTCTAAAAATTACAGAGGACTCTTTTAATAAAAATAATCAATCTATGAGAAAGTATGGATTGCTATACATTCTAATTACCAGATTTATCCCTGCTTTAAGAGTAGTAGTATTGGTTCTTGCTGGATATCTTAAGTACAATGTATTTCTTACTAGTATTGCAGTATTCATTGGTACTTTTGTTTATGCATATGGATTCGCATATTTGGGTTCTGAGATAGGACTTAATTGGGAGCAGATCAAAAAAATGATGGATATGATAAATAATATCCTCGCAATTGTTACAATTTTAGTAATTGGATTCCTAGCTTACAAGAATAGACAGAAAATAAAGAAATTCTTGAATCTAAAGTCTACTAAATAACACTCCTTTGTTATTCCTCAATTTCCATTAAGAAACCTGAGTATTTGGATTGTTTAATTCCTTTATCACTACTTTGATATGAATCAATCATCCACTTATCATCAACCTTTTTAACAACCAAAGTAAAGCTCTTTGCTAGTGGACTTGTATATTCTGGATTCTCCTGTCCTCCATAATAAGCTCTTAATTCTTCAACAATAACTTTACACTCATTACTTTTTTCAGCTTTTACAGGGTCACTTATTACGGTATACGAATCTGTTGAATAATTTGTTGATACATTATTGTAAAGTCTTGGAGGCAAACCAGAATCAGTACCATCCAAATTAGCTAAATCAGCTTTTTCCTCTTCACTCTCTGGTTTAGTAAATAGTGCTAAAACTGATAAGGCCTCCTTCTCCTTTTGAAATTCCTCAAATTGTTGAATCATTGAGAGGATGTCTTCCTTCTCTGAAATGCAAATATCATCAGGCTGTGTTTTGTCTGCTTTAGGAGCAGTCCCATCATTCGGAAGTACTACTAGCCCTTGACTCTCATTTCCACTTCCATTCTTTTTATTCGCACCTTCTCCATTAAATATATACTGCTTTCCTACAAAATACCCAAGAACTAATAAGGCTAATACAATTAAAACAATAGCTGGAACTGGAATATTCTTTTTCTTTTTTTCTTTAATTTCTACGCCTTGATTTGTTGGAATTTCTTCTTGAACAGAAGGAACCTGTTCCGTCGTTTCTGGAGTAATATTTGGATTTTCCTGAGAAGTACTCTCAATGGAGTTTTGAGTATTATGATGTACATTAAGAATTTGAGGTTGCTCTTCCGTTGTATTTGGGACAACAGGCTCTGAAGAAGATTGTGTCTGTTGCTCTTGAATTGGCTCTTGTTGAACATTTGATACAGGTGGATTCGATGGTACAGGGGTCTCTGGGATTGCATGGCTTTGATCAGAAGGTAGTGGATTTGGAACAGGAGGAACATTAATTTCTGGTGAGTAGCTATTTGTTGACTGTCCCGTTACTTTATTTGAATCATCCATTTAAAGAAATAAAACATATTAATATAATAAAATATACATATAAATTTTAGTCATGTAAATGGGTGATTGTCTGGAGCGAGAGACGGGGGTCGAACCCGCGACCTACACATTGGCAATGTGTCGTTCTAGCCAACTGAACTACTCTCGCATGGTGCCGAGACCCAGGTTCGGACTGGGGACCCTCTGTTCTTCAGACAGATGCTCTACCAACTGAGCTATCTCGGCGACAAAAAAATGATATCAAATATCCAAACCTTTATCAACTAACAATTTCTTTATCTTTCTCTTGAAATCCTCCTTACTATTAATATTCTTAAGGTTTTTAGAAATGGAGTTATAATCCCATACATGATTAGAAAACTCATCTAATTTGTTTTTAAATTCCTCAATCGTCCTATTTTCAAGAAGTATTCCATTCTCACCATCCTTAACTGTATCTAAAATTCCTCCCTGAGAAAACGCAAACACTGGAGTTCCACAACTCAAAGCTTCAGCAGGAAATATTCCATACTCCTCTATTCCCATTAAAATGTACCCCTTTGCATGAGAAAGTAAATCGAACTTCTCTTCCTCAGACACCCATGATTCAAAAGAGATATTTTTGCAATCACTATACCTTTTTTTGTATTTCTTCATCATTCCACCACTTCCAATTACCTTAAGATTAAAACCAATCCATTTAGCACATTCAAAAAGAAAATCTCCTCCCTTGTTAGGCTCATATGGTGCTCCAGAAACAAAATATTCCTCCCTATCAGTAACAATTTCTCCTTCGTACAAATTTACTGGAGGGAAGATTACCTCGTCAACTTCCCTTCTCCAATACTTGAATATTCTTTTTGCAACAAAATTTGAATTAGAGACAACTATATTCGGTCTTGAAGATGCTGAAACATCCCAGATTCTTAAAAAATGAATTACTCTTGAATAGATTCCTTTGAAAAATCTCTTCTTAAAATACAATTCATACATATCCCAAATGTATCTCATCGGTGTATGAATGTAAGCTAGATGAAATGTATCAAGTGGAGTAATTACTCCATGAGATACAGCCCAAGAAGAGGAGATTACCAAATCATATGAAGAGAAATCGAATTTCTCAATTTCAAATGGCCAAAAAGGTAATGTATATCTGTAATACTTTCCAACAAAAGGGAGAGAGTTTAATTTAGAAGTAATTATTCTATGAGTATTTATACTTTTAGAAAGTTTCTCTGCTCTCCTTTTTTTAGAACAGGTAAAAAGGGTATAGATATCAGAATTTGGAAAAATCTCTGCAAATGCTTCAAGTACTCTTGCTCCACCTGCCATTTTGAAAAGAGAATCTGTCACTAAAGCAACTTTTATTTCCTTCTTATTTGTCATCTCCAATAATTACTACGGTACCTTTTCTTCTTCGGTAAAAGCCAGGTCTAGTAAAAATCATAAAGCCTCCGAACATAAGTAAAACAGCCCCTAATACAATCAATGATTTATAGTCAAAAACTCCCGTGTTAACATCTGGTTTAATTGCTCCACCTCCTCCAAACTGAAAGACTGCAGTTTTAGGTTTTGCTGTCAAAAGATTCTGAGGAGGACTTCCATCCTTCATTATCTGTGTGTCAAAAACACCATTATTAGTATCATACTCCCAATCTAAATAGGTTGTTTTCTCTCTTAATACCTCAAATGTTAACCTTGCCATTACTTCTGGCCCATTAGATGTTTGAAGTGGTGTACTTGCCCCAGACTGAGAAAATCCACTAAGCATTACTACGCCATTATCATTATCTATGCTTGATTCCTCCTCAGGCCAGCTTTCAAACAATGAGCTGTTTCTTTGAGCCTTTTTCAATCTCAAAACTGTTGGATCAAAGAGGGTAACAAATTTAGCAGACATAACTTCTTCACCTGATGTATCTATCAAAACATCTACTGTAAAACCTTCAGACCCATTAACAATAATTCCACCTTCTGGATAAAATGAAAAAGTAGCCCCTTGCGCAAAAAGATTTGTAGTAGAAAAAACAAAAAAGACTGGTACAAGAAATATTATTAATAACTTTTTGACTATCATACTATATAATACTATCATAAAATCATGGACACTTTAAAGCTTCTTTTAATTAGCATAGTACAGGGTATAACAGAATTGCTACCAGTATCAAGTTCTGCCCATATTCTTCTGTTGGGGAATTTTCTTAAAATTGATATATCTTCAACACTTCTTGTCCTTTTTCACCTAGGTACAACCTTGGGAATTATTGTTTTTTTCTGGGAAAAAATTTTTTACAAATTGTTTTCTAAAAGTAAAATTATATTTTTCTCAAAATTACTTCTTGCCAGCATACCTGCAGGAGTAACTGGATTACTATTTGACGACATAATTTCTTCAAAACTTCATGCAGAATGGATTCTTGCAATCTCTCTTATTTTTTGGGGAATAGTTTTGATTTTTGTTGAAAAGAGATTCACTAAGAATAATGATAAAAAAATTGATGATATTGAGAAAATATCTTGGAAACAAGCTCTAATTATTGGTCTCTCCCAGACAATTGCTTTAATACCTGGGACTTCAAGGTCAGGTATTACAACAATAACTGGTATATTTCTTGGACTTGAAAAATATACAGCTTTTGAATACTCATTCTTTTTAAGCATACCTATTTTAACCGGAACCTTTGTATGGTTATTAATTCAAAATCAAAGTGAATCAATCCTTAATATTGTTGGAGAACCTTTAATCCCCAATACCCTGATAATAATTTTAGCAACATGTTTTTTTGGATTATTAACTTTACATATTCTTAAAAGGATTAAAAGAAAGAATTGGCTGACATTCTTTGGGATTTATCGAATAGCTCTAGGATTATTTGTTCTCATTTACTTCTATCTATAATACAGGTCTCAAATCAATTCCCGTCATATTAGCTGGAATCTCCATTCCAAGTAAACCTAAAATTGTTGGTGCGACATCCGCAAGAATTCCCGTGGTTCTTGATTTTGGGCCAGTACCAATTTTTAATTGAGGAACACCTTTTGCTGGTGTAATCTCTTGAAGTGTATTTACAACCACAAGAGGAACAGGATTGCTTGTGTGAGCAATATCTATTTCTTTTGTTACCCTATTTATCATTGTCTCACAATTCCCATGATCCCC
>JAXGWV010000019.1:0-11131 GCA_040773125.1 Candidatus Dojkabacteria bacterium | reverse complement strand
AAAGGACGGCAGCACCAATATACTCCGTCCAACATTAGCAATATACATCTTTCAATGTATAAGTTGGACCTAGCAACAAATAAAAGAGATTGCTCTCAATTACTGCTACTAGGTTGTCAATGTTCGAATCATTAACATATCTTTTAAAACCTTAGAAACCGTCAATGAAGAAAAATTGGTTCTTCAAATAGGTCTGGTACCAACTCTAGTAGGATTTAAAAGTGCTAATAACTTATACTAAGGAGCAAAATACAAAAAATCAAGTGGTAAATACTAGAGGTCGATAGACAGAGTCCACCTTTTGAGGTATTTTGGGCTAAATAATGTCAATTATAGACTATAATGGGGTAATACTATAACCTATTTAATGAGGGCTATAAAGTCAGAAATATTCTCATTAAATTTTCTGTCCATAACCAATCCTCCCCATGGGTCATTAGGTCTTACTACATTAACAACTACAATATCAGCTCCGTTAAAAGCAGCCGAATGCATTTCTTTTTGGTCAATTCCTCCTGCAGCTCCGACTAAAATGTCCCATTTCCCTTTTATCTTGGAAATATTCTTATATTGAATGACCTTCCCAAAACTATTTTCTTCATCTCTCCCTCTATGAATTGTTACTACATCTGGAACAATATTTGCCCTCCAAAGTGATTTAAGAGGGTCTGGAGTATTTATCATGTCAATAACAGATTTAATCCCAACCTCTTTACATGTGTTTACAAAGATTTGTAAGGTCTCCTTTGAAGCGTTTCCTAATGCTGTAATATATGAAGCTCCAGCCTCTTTGGCCATTAAAACTTCTTCCCTTGCCCCGTCAACTACTTTAATATCAGCACAAATTTCCCCAGGCCAATATCTTTTCATTATTGCAATTGCCTTAGTTCCTTCTCTTTTTATCAATGGAGTACCAGCTTCTATTATTATGTTGTCATATCTCGGAATCTGTGATACTACCGAGTAAAAATCAACTAGAGTACTATTAAATGCTAATTGTAAATACTTATTGCTTCCCGACATATTTTTTGATTACTTCTCCCCCAGAATTAAAGAAATTTGATGGCATTGCAATAATAATTTTCTCTGAAGGATCAGCTGAGATTTCTTTTAAGGTCTGTAGTGTTCTTAATTCTAATGCTCCAGGTGATTGAGAAAGTATTGAGGAAGCTTCAGCTAATTTTATTGCAGCATCCTTCTCTCCTTCTGCTTTGATAATTCTTGCTTTTCTATCTCTCTCTGCTTCTGCTTGTTGAGCCATTGCTCTTTTCATATCTGCGGGTATTTCAATATTTTGAATCTCAATAGCTGATATATCTACTCCCCATGCTTCTGCTGCACTGTCAACAATTGCTTTGATGTTTTCAGCTATCTGTGTCCTTTGAGAAAGAAGAGCATCAAGAGATACACTTCCAATTACATCTCTGAGAGCTGTCTGGGATTTAGCAGAAATTTGATTTACATATTTTTGAACCTTAAAAATTGCACTACTTGGGTTCACAACTCTAAATCTCACTACTCCATCAACCATGCAAGAAACATTATCTAATGTTATCGCCTCTTGTGTAGGTATATCCATTACCTGCTCTCGGATATCTACCTTAAGGGTAGTTTCAATAAATGGAACTACAAAATTTATTCCAGGTTCTATTGTCCTTTGATATTTCCCAAATCTAACAACCAAAGCGTGATATCCTTCAGGGACTATTTTAATAAATGCTGTAAGGAGAATTATTGCTAGGATTAGAAAAATAATTGTATATTCCATTTAAATTATGAATTAATTTATCTAAATTAGTATATCACAAGTATTACTCTCTGTTTATTACCCCATATTTTAGCTTTATCTGTAATATTTTTAATACCTTGTCATCTATATTTAATAAGTTCTGATTAACTAAACTTAATATATGGTCGTATACAACTTGTTGATGGTATCGATTGTCTGGAGTAAATTTACCATAGATTAAAATATCGCAACCTGCCTGTAGCGCCCTCTCTGCAACCTCTGTGGGACTCCCTAGCCCATCTAGGGCGTTCATTTCCATATCATCGGATATAATTAAGCCATTGAAATTTTCTGTAGAAATAAGCTTCTCTTGTATAATAGTTTTTGAGAGAGTTGCTGGATAGGAGTCTATCTTTGGGAAAAGGATATGACCTACCATTAGTGCATCAAGATTTGTTTCTCTTATAACTCTTTCAAATACTTTTGTATATTCTTCCCAGAGATCATCAGTAATATCTATTATGGGCAATTGATAATGTGGGTCAACTACCGTATTGCCATGTCCTGGATAGTGCTTTGCAACTGCAATTATTCCAGCTTCTTTATATCCACTTATGGATGCAATACCTTTTTCGATAACCTCATCAATACTACCTGAAAATGTTCTTTTGCAAATAAAAGAGCTGTTATTATCAGTATATTCAATTACCGGTGCTAAATTCATATTTATTCCATACTCTTTGAGCAATATGCCTCTTTGTTTCGAAATTTCAAAAGCATTTTGTGGAGTCTGTATTGATTTCTGAGGAAAAGTAAGAGTGTCATTCCATTTTAATCTTGATACAACCCCACCCTCCTGATCTATTGAAATAAAAAGTGGAATATGGTTTGTTGATTGAATATCCTTTATTAATGTTCTTAATTGGTTTTCATCTGTGATGTTTCCTTGCATTAGGACAACTCCTCCTGCTTTTCTTAGGTTAAGAAATTCTTTGTTTTCTGGAGTCAATTGGGATGTTCCTTCTACTCCCCAGATAAAGAGTTGACCGACTTTTTCTTCATTTGTCATTTTGGAAAGAAGGATTTTCTCATATGGAAGAGGTACAGGTTTTGGTGTTTTGGGTGGTTCAACAACAATTTTAGGTGTTTCTTTTAACTCTTTGTTGTTAAGGATATTAATATTGTTTTTTGCAATTAGAATAAAAGGTGTAAAAAGAAGGAGAAAGAAAACAAAAAGCAATATCTTTTGTTTCATTTTTTATTATATCATTCCTATCTTAATAAAGTTTTTTATATTTTTACAGTTAACATATCTTCCCAATTTGTTGTATATTGAGGCGATTTTAGACTTTGTTTCATTTCAAGTGGATTATCAAACCCTATTGAACCTAACCTTACTTTATCACTACCCCATTTTGTATTTATTCTATCTACTGCATTCATTATATTTTCTCTCTTGATGGTATCCCTACAGTTAATATCATTAAAGAAATTTAATTGAATACCATCTTTGGGGAATATATTCGTTAATATTACTCCACACTTTTTGTATACATATCCATTTTTAAAAATATTACTTAATCCTTGGAAAGCATATTTAATTAATGTATATGTTTCTGATGTCCTATATGGTAATTTGACCTCAAGAATATTTGAGTAATGTTCTTCCTTAAAAGGGTCTGTTGTAATGAAAACAGTTATTTTTTCGGCAACTGAATTCTGTGCTCTGAGTTTTTCTCCCGCTCTAGCAACATTTATTGCTAATGCCCTCTTTATATCCTCAAACGAATCCGTTTTCTTTCCAAAAGATCTTGAACTAGTAATACTTTTCTTTATTTGACTTTGAATCTCTAAAGGTATGCAAGAGATATTGTTTAATTCTAATACTGTACGAACACCCTGTATTGTCATCTTCCTTTTAATCATATCCCTATCTGCATATTTGAGTTGTTTAGCATTGAATATGCCTTTAGATTTAAGCCATAAGGAGTATTTTCTACCCACTCCCCATATGTCATCAACACTTACTTTCTCAAGATATTGCTCGTTCTCTTTTTTCTTTAGTAATGAGAGGACACCTTCGTACTGTGTTTCTTTTTTGGCAATTTTAGATGCAACTTTACACAGTGTTTTAGTATATGCAATACCTATTGTTGTGGGTATTCCCACATCTTGTAATATCCAATTTCTAATTTGTACTCCATATTCTTCATATTGTTTACTTGCAAGATTTAAAAGAAGAAAAGCTTCATCTATTGAGTAAATTTCTACTTTAGGAGAGAACTCGTTTAATATATTCATTATTCTGTTTGATATGTCAGCATAGAGGGGATAGTTGGAGGAGAAAACTGTAATATTGTGTTCTTTTACAATGTCATATATTTTGAAGTATGGAATTCCCATCTGTATTCCTAAGTTTTTTACCTCATTAGACCTAGAAACAACACAACCGTCATTATTTGAAAGCACAATTACTGGTTTATTAAATAAGTCAGGTCTAAATATTCTTTCGCAGGATACATAAAAGTTGTTACAATCTACAAGGGCATAGATATTCTCTTTCATTTGTATTCATGTATTACAAATGTTACAACTCCCCAAACAAGAAAGTCACTCTCTGGGTTGACTTTAATTGGTTTGTACATGCTATTTGCTGGGTACAGAGTTATACCCTTCTTGTCCTGAAAGAATCTTTTTACTGTAAATTCACCATCTATATATGCAATTACTACGGAATTGTTTTTTGCTTGTAGTGATTTGTCTACGACAAGTATATCTCCATCTTGAATGCCTTTCTCTTCCGTGGAATTTCCTTTTGTTCTAACAAGGAAGGTTGAAGATGGATTCTTTACAATTTTATTTAGTATATTTACTCTTTCCTCTATGTAATCTTGTGCAGGACTTGGGAAACCTGCCATTACAGAAGATTGGCAAAAGGGTATTGTATATTTACTTACATTTTTCATAGCGGGTATACTTGATATACATACCATAGTATACCATCGGTGTGACTCTTGACAAGAAGGTTATAGTAAATTTTAAAATGTATTCTAAAATTGTATAATAGGGAATAAATTAATCAAAAATAAAATGAAAAAATATCACTATCTTTTACTGATCTTCCTTCTTCTTTGTGGGATAGGCTATGGTTTACAAAGAATAATGGATTCTAAGGTCAAAGATGATTCTCAGGAGATAACAGTAGTAGAAGACACTGAAGAAACTAATTTGGATGAAGGTGTTGAGGTTATGGGGAAAGAACATTTATTGAAATTGACAATCATTAGTCCAGAGGAAGAGACATTCAATCCAGGACAAGCGCGAATGTACAATTCACTTTTAGAAGGTAATCAAAAATATGATTTTGCAAGTGTAAGATGTAATTGGAAATTCTACTTAAATGAAAATAATGAAGAGAAATTAATTCAAGAAATGAACAATTCAAGTGTCATGTCTGGAGAGTCCAAAGAGCTATGTGGCTTTACTTCTTCATTTATCGACCGTGTTGGGGTTTTAAGGGTTGTATTAAATGCTACTCTTTACAATGCAATTGGTGACTTAGAAAGTGTAGAAGCTGAAAGAACATATACAGTAGTTGATTAACTATCACTGTATGTTTAGAGCAAATGATGTTATCTATTTCGATGGAACTTTTCTATTTTTCAAATCAACTTTGTAAGTTTCGCTTCCCCTATGGAAAGCTCATCAGATTTGCTTAGCAAATGACTTACTAGTTAGGGGAGGAACTTAATACAATATATTGTATTAAATTTGTACTGTTAAAACAGTAACACCTCCTCTCCTAACATTTCCAATGTAAAGTTAATCTTTTCTAGAATTCTTGATCTGAGATTCTCCCTTCAATAATTTAAACAGTGAATACCCCATAAATACAAGACCAATTAAGGCAAACAAAACCACAATAATGGTATTTGTCGCAATCCCCCAACTTACTCCGAATACAAAAACTGATGCTCCGCCAGTTGCCGGTAGAACTGGGCCATATTCGTTCATTTTACATCTCCATTCTTACCATGATTGTTTTCTATTGAGAATAAAATTGTAGTATGCATGATACTGATTAAGCGTTTGTAACCAGTCATATAACATTTCGGGTATTAGCAAAATGCGTATAATCCAGTCGCATAATTTCTTATTTTCTAGGTATTTCATCTTATATAGTCCAATCAAAATGCTCAAAATAAAGGAGAGCACCACAATACCATGCATTATCAATGTTCCTTGAAGAAGCATTTTGATAAATATGACTGAGAAATACAGTTGAAATATTAATAAGAAATTTGATACAAAGTGTTGCAGAATGTATCCACGTGTGGTTTTATTCCACCCGTGTTTTTTCAATGTGTCTAAACCTCCCCTATTCCATCGTAAACGTTGTATCCACCATTCCTTTAATTTAACAGGAACTTCAGTCCATGCTTTCATCTCTAGATCGATGGTAACTTTGTAATCAACTCTTTTATATCTTATGGTAAGATCATAATCTTCTACAAGATTTTTAGGATCATATCCTCCAACTTCTAAAATACAATCCCATCTATGTAGTGCCGCCATACCATGTACTACCTTAATATTCCCTAGAGTTTCTACTCGTTGTGAGTCAAACTGGGAATATTCCAGTCTTTGTAGATGGTATAAAACCCATTCAAAGGGATTTTTCCCTGTATATGGCATGACTCCGGCTTTAGAGCAGACTGCTGCTAGTGTAGAATCTGAACTCAATGTGTCCCATCCCTTCTCAGCGGCCTGATAATCTATTCGAGTATCCGCATCCATTATTAGGACGGCATTGATTTTCTCTTGAATATTTCCCAGGACTTTTATGGCTTGGTTTATAGCTCCAGCCTTCCTGTCTTCATTAGAAACTGTTCTGAATAAATACAGATTTGAGTACTTTGGTATAAGTCCTCGTACTATTTCTTCAGTACCATCTGTACAATTATCCGCCACTACCAAGATATTTACTGGTAGAGATTGAATAGATAAGTCCATGATAGTTTTTTCAATCCCTTGCACCTCATTGTGCGCAGGAATTATACACCAAATGTTCGCTTGCTTATTCATATTCCCTTTCCAAAATAATGAACAACCGAAGTTGATCAGTTCCATATGGAGTACATGTAATGAGGATTAAGAATGATTTCTCATTCTCTATACCTAATACATAGTATTTGGCAATTTCCTTCCAGACTTCTTCTGGAACAACTTCAACAATTTCTTGAACTTTGAAATTGATTTTTGAGGTTGAGCCTTGGACTATAACTTTGTCAGATTTTTCTAATTTATCTACTTCTGCAAAAACTTTTGGAACAATTCCCCACTGTCGATGTCCCAGAATTATTGATGCACCATATGCTCCTATATCTGACAAATATTCACTTGCATCAGAACAGAGCCATACAGGATTTTCCACTACAGCAGAAAAATCGTAGTTGTTTTCATCGTCACCACAAACCATTTTCAGGTTAGAATCAATATCAAGAGCCGGAATCTTTAAGTAGACTTCATTCTTGAATTCTTCCTCGTCCAAAGATGGTGGGATATTTGAGATAGAGGTATTACTTACCAAAGAATGATTAGTAAGACCTAAATCAGTTGAAACAATAGTTGGGGTGGTTGTTTCTACTTCTGGGATAACTGTAAAACTGTCTATTTCTCCAGTGTTAGAAAAATTACATCCAACTAATAGTAAGACTAACATTAATGAGAGTATTTGTTTTTTCACTTCTCCTCCTTGAGAGTAGTTAGTATTCTTTTAAGAACTTTACATTGTTAAAGAGCGAAACTTGGAATTATACAATAAAATTAATGAAATATCAACCAACTATGGCTCTGTTTCAACCTTTTTATAGAATTTAAAACTTCTTGAAAGACTATCATTAAGGATTCAAATTCGGAGTATCTACTCTCATATATTGAAGCACTAGCAATTGAGGTACACTATCAATGTAGAATAGATTCTACTAAGTATTCTGAGTATAATATATATATAGATATATAAATTGTAATCTGTAAGCATATGTATCTATTTCTTCCAGGTAATAATAAAGGTAATAAGGAATGGTGTGAATCATTGAAAGATGTTTTTGAAGGAAATAATCAAATGATTTATTATGACCATTGGAAAGGTGAAGGAAATATTAATTGGGATACTGAATTAGAAAAGATAAAGGATTTAAATATTAAAGAGAAGGTTAATGTAGTTGGTAAGAGTGCTGGATGTGTTTTAGGGATGAAAGCACATACTTTAGGATATATTGATGTAAATAAATATATATTTATTGGTTTTCCATACTATTGGGCAAAACAGAGAGGAGACAATGTAGATGAGCTATTAGACAATCTTAAAACAGATTCTCTCTTTATCCAAAAACCTCACGATCCTGTAATAGGATATGAGGAATTAAATACAATATTAAGGAGTAAACACCTAAATGTCTCTACACTGAGGTATGAGAGAGTAACAGAACCAAGTAATAATCATGATTATGAGGATATACAATATTTATATAAAGTAATTTCTGATTTTGTTAATTCTTAATACCCTACCCTTTGTTAAGTGATGATTCCTTAACAAAATCTTCTAACTTATTCTTGTACATATTAGATGTATCTTATCAGAAAGAAAAAGCACCTCCGGTATAACTATCACTCAAATGAGTAGATATTGTTTTACCATCAACGGTGCTCTATCTTACACTCCTTATCCTTGCGATTTTTTTATGGTTCTTAATTTTCTGATTCCAGGATTGCCTTAGTAATTTGAGGCACTAAATCCTTCCAACTAAAGGAATCCTCTTTCCTAACACAAAGTGTGTGAGGGTAAATGAAAATAGTTTTTACTCCTGGTATACCAAAAACCCTCAGAACGATTTTATACCCTATTTCCCAAATTATTTCGGGATATCTACGATTACTCTCACTTGGAGAATTGAAAAAAACTAGATCAGGGTAATCGGAAATTTTATGTCTTGTGACAAAATCACAAATATCCCCAGAAGGACAGAACTTAACTTCACTTAGGTTGCTTTGTGCACACATTTTTATCTCCTTCTTGTTATCTTTTTCTAAATCGCTTGTTAAAGTCCAAGGTAGTATCATTATATCAAGAATTCAGAAAAGTAAGAAGACTATGGGGCACGGGATGAACAATAGAATTACGAATGATTTCTATAAAAAAAATCTATATTGAGGCCAGAATTCTCCTCATAATTAAATTGAAAAATTGAATGAAAATAATATCTGCTGTGTATTAGTAGAAATAATTACAAAATGAGAATAACTAGGATAATGACTTTTGATGGTACACCATCCTAGTTATTTATGAAAGAACATTAATTCATTGATTCAAAAGGAAATTTAAATATCAAAAATTTCCTCGAGACCACTGAATAATTGTTGGAGTTCTGGTACAGGACACTCGTCCTTGAGCAGACATTTCTCACAATCGTGTTCTTCCACTGGCACTGGTTGCACTAGATCCCAAATCTCATTGAGAGCAAAAGGGAGTGCATCTGGTTTGACAGCCGCGGTAAAGATCTGCTCTCCAAGGTCGTTTTCACCAATAATTGCAATAGTCTTTGCATTTTTTGGCATTCTGTAACTTACAACCTTTCGGGCTAGATCTCTGCCTTCTCCTTGAAAAACTTGATTTCCAATCATGATTTTCATCGTATTCTTATTCTCCTTTTTAAGAACGATTTGGTTTATGGACGGATGTCCACTGTTCAAAGCAATTATATCAAACCTAAGGGAGGTATGCAATACTATGGGGCACAGGATGAGTGTTGGGAGGAGTCTAAAAACTTATTATGTACAGAAGTATTATCTTGGTCGGATTACAATATCAAGATTCATATTTTGAATTTGTTTTCTACAGGCATAGCATTGTTCAGCAGTTATTTCATGTCTTTCGTTTGAGAGACCATCTGAAACATATGCCCTAATAATATGTTGCCCTTCATAAATACAATATGTTCCAGCATCTCTTAATACAAGGTCTTCTCCAAATTCTCTTCTAAGTCGATACCACATATTCCTATGATAATTATCATCACTATTAGTTAGACATAGGAACAATCTATCATCATTTGGAAAAGAAAAAATAATGTGTAGGTTATCATAATATATAGTTGCTCCATTATCACATTCTGTAGAAGATTTTTTAATTCTTTCAACTTGTTCAGGAGAGAACTGACCATTTGGAATTAATTCAAAAATATTGAAACCAGGTAAATTGTCAGTTTCTAATTCGGGGAATGTCATCCTTTCTTGGGAATTCTCTATTGTAGAATCTTCTAGGCTCATATTAGTTGAAATTCTAAAACAAATATGGATAAAAGACAATAGATTGATGGGGTGGAAGATTTCAAACTTCTCCAATTTGTTGAAGAGGTACTAATACCGCTATTCCAACAAGTTAAAAAGGTTCAGGAAGAGATGAATTTGATCATAGCGGAAAGTAAGACCAAGCCTTATGTAAAGCTCGATTATAAGCTCTAGCTCTTAGAAGGAAGAGAGGACTCCAACTTACCACAGATATCATTTAGTCTACCTTGAATTCCACAAATTGAGGCATAGAGTTCATATTCTGGATTCCCTTTAAAGACTATCTCAATTATACGAGCAGCAATATCACAACTATTCACTAATGTTGTTTCAACCCATTTTTGATTATTTAAATGAATATTGTTGTAACCTTCAATTATTCCTCTAGGACTAGAATGTGTTAAATTAGAATACTGCCAGTAATGAAGAAAAAGCATTCGTTCAGTATCTATACCAAGAAAGGTGGCTAGTTTATCAGGATTAAGTCCACCCCACCAATTATTACTTTTGCTATTAATAGTAAATTTGGAATTTGGATAGTTCTTTTCAAAAAAAATACGGAACTTTTCGGTTTCACCTATATAATCAAAATAAGACACTTCATTTTCAATTATTGAGATTCGGTTTAGTAGATCTCGATAGGATTCATTACTAGACATATGCTTTTCCTCTACATTTTTTAGTTTCTTTACTGATTGATAATCCGCAAAGTAGTAGAAAGACCTATATCCGTGCAAGTTATCTAATTTGAAAATGAAGGCGATCTGCAAATACAACTCAAACAAACTACGACAAAGTATAACGCAACCTATTCCATTATTTTCAGTTGCAAGCAGATTGATACCTGATAAAAGTTCTGCTACTCGTATAAGAACCAGTTTTCTGTATACAGTTTTTAGTTCCCTTTTGAATAAGGTAGTTGGGAGATCTAATTTAAAAGATGAAGACTTATCTTTAATAAAAGATTTTATCTCAGTATGTAATTCAAACAATTCCTTATTCATATCTAATTATACAATAACAATGTATATATCCTGTAAGAAATGGGCTTTT
>JAXGWV010000018.1:0-12325 GCA_040773125.1 Candidatus Dojkabacteria bacterium | reverse complement strand
TACTTCTTTCCAATTAAAAATGAACAGTACAATTACTATCTTAACAGTAGCTAAGAAAATATTGTTAGACAATATATTAAATATTCTCTCCTTCATCTTTTCTTTGGTTTTTGTTGTGGTGTTAAGTAAGAGAACAGTGAATAGTCCTGAAATTGTCTTTTTAGATGTAGGACAGGGAGATGCGGTATTAATTCAGCAGGATAATTATCAGATACTCATTGATGGGGGACCTGATGATTCGATTTTGTACGAATTAGCAAAATACATGCCCTGGTTTGATAAAAGAATTGAAAAACTTGTTTTAACACATCCTCATGATGATCATTTGAATGGTCTTTTATTACTGTTGGAGAAGTATGAGATTAATGAGATTCTTTATTCTAATGTAGAATATCCAAATTTAGGATATGAATACTTGGTGAAAAACTACAAAGGTATTCTTCAAGATGTTAAAGCAGGATATTCTTTTACGTATAGAGATATTTTCTTTTCAGTAATATATCCATTTGACGAGGAGAGAAGCCAGGAAGAAAACTTAAATAATGAATCTGTAGTCACATTTTTGGTTATAAATGGCTATAAAATTTTACTTATGGGAGATGCGGAAGTTGAGGTAGAAAAGAAGTTACTTGATTATGAGATATTAGAGAGTATTGATATCTTGAAGGTAGGGCATCATTGCTCAAGGAGTTCTACCTCAGAAAGTTTCCTAAGTTTCACACAACCTGAAATTGCCATTTGTTTGTGTGGGAAGGGCAATAGTTTTGGGCACCCCCATTATGAAACATTGGAAAAGTTTAAAAATGAGAATGTTCAATATTTCATAACATCTGAGGAGGGAAATGTTGAGTTTTCATTCTGAAAAAGCCATATTTTGTGGTAAAATAGTATGTGTAGTACCTGTAGCTCAATTGGATAGAGCATTAGTTTGCGGAACTAAAGGTTGTCGGTTCGATTCCGGCCAGGTACGTTCCTTTTCTACCCTAAGATTTATTTGTGATAGAATGTTAGGAATGGGAAGCACCTGTAGCTTAACTGGATAGAGCATCGGTCTTCGGAACCGAGGGTTGGGGGTTCGACTCCCTCCAGGTGCGTACAAATACTATGAGAGATAGAATTAAACAGAAAATTGAAGAGGCTTTAGAAGAATTAAAGATAGATTTACCAAAGGAAGGGGTTATTGTTGAAGAGACAAAGGATATTTCTAAGGGTGATTTTTCAACAAATATTGCAATGAGATTAGCTTCAGTGGAAAAGACAGATCCATTAGTACTAGCCGAAAAAATTGTTAAATCCCTACAAGAGGACAGTAATATCAAGTTGGTAGAATTTGTTAAGCCGGGTTTTATCAATTTTTTCTTGTCAGATACGTATCTCCTTGGTGAAATTGAAAAATATGCAAAATTAGGTATGGAATATTTTACTTGGGACATTTATAAAGGGAGGAATACAGCTATTGAATTTACTGATGCCAATCCTTTTAAAATTTTTCATATTGGTCATCTCTATACAAATGCAGTTGGAGAATCAATCTCAAGAATGCAAGAATCGCTTGGGGCCTCTGTAAAAAGAGTAACTTATCAAGGAGATGTAGGACTTCATGTTGCCAAGGCAATTTGGGGAATGGAAGAACAACTTAAAAAAGAAGGCAGAAGTTTTGATGACATTGAAAAGCTTGATTTAGAGAAGAAAGTAGAGTGGCTTGGCAGTTCCTATGTGTTTGGTGCTGAAATGTATGATTATACCAAAGACAGTAAGGCTATTGAGGAGATAGATGAAATGAATTATTATATTTACTCTCTAACAAATCAAAATCTTGAAAGGAAAGATTTCTCGAAATTTGAAACTGCTAATATTAAGGAAAAATATACGAAAGGCCGCCTTTGGTGTCTTGAATATTTTGAGAGAATCTACTCTCTATTGGGAACGAAATTTACCAACTATTTTTTTGAAAGTGAAGTAGGAGAAAAGGGATTGAAGATTGTTAAAGACAATATTGGAAGAATATTTAAAGTAGATGCAGGATCTGTGATATATGAAGGGGAGAAGGAAAAAGGTTTACATACGAGGGTTTTTATTAACAAATATGGATTACCTACTTACGAAACGAAAGAGATTGGTTTGGCATTCAAAAAAGAAGAGCTTCTTAACCCCAGTGAATCGATTATTATCACTGCTAATGAGCAAAGCTCTTACTTTAGAGTTGTAATTGATGTTTTATCAAAACTAAATCCTGAGATTGCTAAAAAAACAAAACACTTCTCTCATGGTGTAATTCGTTTGCCAAACGCACAAAAGATGTCTAGTAGAAAGGGAGGTGTGATTAGTGGAGAGTGGTTACTTTCTGAAACAAAAAGGAAAGTACTTGATATTATGAAGAATTCCCAGGAGTTAGAGACTGATTCGGTTGACGAGATTAGCAGTAAGATTGCTATTGGGGCAATAAAGTATGCCTTCTTGAAGGTTACTATTGGGAGTGATATTGTGTTTGATTTTGATAAAGCAATTTCGTTTGATGGGGATACAGGACCATATATTCAGTATGTATATGCTCGTGCGAATTCATTATTAAAAGAGTATGGAACTGGGAAATCCCAAAACATTTGCTTGGGTGCTTGTCTCTCAAATCCCTACATAGAAAGGCTAGTAAGGGTGCTTAGCAAATACCGTGCCTCATTGCTTGATAGTGCTATTGACTATTCACCTTCAACTCTTTGTCAATATCTTTTTGATCTTAGCCAGGCATTTAATGCCTTTTATCAAAACGTAAGGTTGTCAGAGATGTCTGAAGATGACAGAGAAATTCTTTTAATTATAATAAGAGCGGTTTTAAATGTTCTTCAAAGTGGACTCTATAATCTTGGTATTCCAGTTGTAGAAAGAATGTAGTTAATTTTATTCTGTTTGTTATGTCAAAGCGTATAAAAAATGAGTCATTTTTAAAAAACAATTGGTTATTAATAGTTGCCTTAATTTATCTTCTTCTTCCAGTAGATTTTATTCCTGATACCGTGCCTGTGTTTGGTACTTTTGATGATTCTGTTCTAGTGATAATCAATTTGATTGAGGAGTTCATTCGTTTAAAAGAACATGCACAAAAGAATGAAATAAAGGGAGATGTTAAAGAAGGAGAAATAGTTAAGTAGTTATATACGGGGTGTAGTTCAGATGGCTAGAACGCTACGTTCGGGACGTAGAGGTCGTCCGTTCAAGTCGGATCACCCCGATTTAGTATTAAAAGGATGAAAAGAAAACCAAAAGTGACAAAAAAAGAACTTTTAATGGCCGTGGCCGAAATAAAGAATTCGGACAAGGTTAAAAAAGCAATGGAAATAGCACAAAATGCTCATAAATCCCAGGTACGAGATGGAGGGGGCTCTTATCTTACCGAACATATCTATTATTTAACTTCTCTTATATATGCTGATTATAAAAACGATCCACGTGTCGAAGATTTAGTGATTATTTCTTTACTGCACGATTCAGTAGAGGATGGGGAAGTCTCTCTCTTATATCTTAAAGAACTTTTTGGTGAAAGAATTTCAGATATAATTGGGTTACTTTCAAAGCCAAATGATGATGATGCAAAAACTCAGGAGGAAAAATATTTAACCAATCAAAACTATTTACACAATATGTCTTCCAATGAAGAAGCTATAATTGTAAAACTTTATGATCGTCTAGCAAATATTAATTGTATTATGGAGGATAATGTTGTACTAAAACCAGAGAAATACAAGAGATATGTTCTTGAGGTGAGAAATCTGTTCATTCCATTGGCAAAAAAATATAAATTTTCCAAAATTCTCACAGAATATGAGAAAGAGGTTGATAGAATTGAAAAGCTCTTCAATGGAATGTAGCAAATCCTGTAGTTAATGTTCGCCTTGAGAAGAATTTCAGTTAATTGATGGTCAAACAGGAGAGGCAGTTCATATTTGTATTGGGTAAACATTTGTTAGTATACAGTTGTCTAAGGTTTTTATAGAAATATTGCAAGAGATTGGGTGAAACATATCGAAATTTAAGAATTACTGAATTGGGCATTTTGAATAAAAGAAGAGTACTTCAAAAAACAAATTTTTGTTCATAGAATATTTGTAGTGTAATTTTCTTTGTTAAAAGGTATTTTTATTTTGCGATAAAAAAGTGAACACAGCATAATTGCTAGTCATTGACTTGGTCAATGGTGAGACACAGTAGATGTTTCACTCCACGAAATCAGGTTAATAGTTTGAAAAGTATAAAAGTGTTATTTCTTGATCCCTTTTTTCTCCTCAAGATGCTTTTTGAGAAATTGCCCAGTATAACTGTGTTTTGTATTGATGATGTCAGAAACAGTTCCCTCAGCAACAATATATCCACCAGCTTCTCCACCTTCTGGGCCTAGGTCAATAATCCAATCAGAATTAGAAATGATATCCATGTTGTGTTCAACAACGATAACGGTATTACCTTTATCGACTAATTCTCTTAATATTGTTAGCAGGTTATCAACATCGTAATAGTGGAGACCTGTAGTTGGCTCGTCCAATATGTATAAAGTACGACCAGTTGAAATTTTTGATAACTCTTTTGCTAACTTAACCCTTTGGGATTCACCTCCAGATAAGGTAAGTGCAGATTGACCAAGCTCTATGTATCCAAGCCCAACTTTGTCTAATATACCGAGCTTTCTTGCAATTTGTGGATGATTCTTAAAGAAATATAGAGCCTCTTCGACAGTCATATTTAGAACATCTGATATATTTTTACCCTTATAATCAATCTGAAGAACTTCTGAATTGTATCTTGTACCACCACAAAGATCACATTTGATATATATATCAGGTAAAAATTGCATTTCAACTTTAATTTGACCCTCACCCTTACATTTTTCACATCTTCCCCCTTTAACATTAAAGCTAAATCTTCCTGATTTATATCCTCTTGCTTTTGCTTCATTTGTATTTGCAAAAATCTCCCTAATGTTATCGAAAACTCCTATATAGGTGACAGGGTTAGATCGAGGAGTGCGGCCTATAGGCGACTGATCTATACTTATCACTTTATTAAGTTTTTCTATCCCTAATATGTCTTCGAAATTACCCTCTGACCTTTTCCCATTCATAATTTTGTTTACTAGAACGGGTGCCAGGGTATCTTCTATCAAAGAGGACTTCCCACTGCCAGAAACACCTGTTACTGAAATAAGCCTATTTAAAGGGAAATTCACATCAATATTTTTTAGGTTGTTAGTTTTTACAGATTTGAGTGACAAAAAATCATTTGGTCTCGAAAATTGGGAAGGTTTTAAATTACTTCCGACTATTAATGAGTTATTGAGGTACTTAGCAGTTAAGGTATCCC
This sequence comes from Candidatus Dojkabacteria bacterium, assembly GCA_040773125.1. GTDB lineage: Bacteria > Patescibacteriota > Dojkabacteria > SC72 > SC72 > UBA5232. The sequence goes on along the minus strand of JAXGWV010000018.1, from coordinate 6,976 downwards.
CTTGCTTGATTTGGTCTAATGTTCCTTCAGCGGTAATTTCTCCGCCATGTTTTCCTGCTAGTGGACCCATATCAATTATCCAATCTGCTTGTCTCATAGTATCTGGGTCGTGTTCTACAATGATTAGAGAATTTCCTGCATCTCTTAGTTCCTTAAGTGACTTTGTTAACTTCAAAATGTCTCGCGCATGAAGTCCTATTGATGGTTCGTCCAATACATATACAACTCCTGAAAGCCCTGTGCCAATTTGTGATGCCAAACGTATTCTTTGAGATTCTCCACCAGAGAGTGTATTGGCTTTCCTAGCTAGAGTTAGATAGTCAAGTCCTACATTAATTAAAAAATTAAGCCTTGTCTTAATCTCTTTTATTATTGGTTCAGATATTTTCTCTTTATTTCCTTTTAATTTCATATTATTAAGGAAATTGATACAATCTTTTATTGTCATTTCTGTAACCTCGACGATATTTTTTCCAGAAATACGGACAGAAAGAGAGTATGGCTTAAGTCGTTTACCTTCACAAACTGGACAAACGGATTCGGACATATATTTCTCAATCTCTGATTTGTAAAAATTAGATGTACTTTCTTTATATTTTCTTTTTAATTCTGGTATAACTCCTTCATATTTTGTTAAGTGTTTATTCGTAATCCCGAATCTGTTTGTATATTCGATTTCGTAATAATTCTTGGTTCCTTTACCGTAAAATATTAAATCAAATATTTCTTTTGGATAGTTTCCTATTGGGGTAGTAAGATTAAACCCGTGAACTCTTGATACTTCATTAAGTATTCTTGTTGTCCAACTATCTTTTGATACTCGATTTGACCAAGGGAAAATGCCACCTTCCTTAATTGTTAGTTTGGGATTGTAGATCAAATTAACATCAATCTCTTGTAAGAATCCAAGTCCCGAGCAATTTTCACAGGCACCCTCTGGTGCATTAAAAGAGAAGGATAGAGGGGTAATCTTGGGATATGACATTCCACATTTGTTACAGGTATTTCCCTCAGAAAAAAGAAGCTCCTCATTTCCCAATTTTATCTTAACTTCTCCTTGAGATTGCAATATCGCTAACTCAACATCATCAGTAATCCTTTTTTTGAAATCTTTGCCATCTTTATCCTCTGGGGAGAATCTGTCTATTACCAAGTCTATGTTATGCTTCTTGTTTTCATCTATATTAAGGTCTTCTATGTCATCTAGTAGATAGGTTTCGTTGTCAATTATTACCCTGAGGAAGCCTTTAGATAACAATTTGTTAAGTAGAGATTTGAATTCTCCCTTACGGTTTTTTATGAGTGGTGAAACAATGATAACATTTTGCGTGGAACTTTGTATGGCTTTTAATACCTTGCGTGTAATTTCTTCAATCGTTTGTGACTCTATTGGGATATTACATTGTGGACAGTAAGGTTGTCCTACATATCCGAAGAGTAGTCTTAAATAGTTATAAATCTCAGTAATTGTTCCTACTGTTGAACGAGGATTACTTCCAGTTGTCTTTTGGTCAATGGAGATTGCAGGAGAGAGCCCAGTTATGGATTCTACATCTGGTTTTTTCATAATCCCAAGAAATTGTCTAGCATAAGAAGAGAGAGATTCAACATATCTTCTTTGTCCCTCTGCATAAATTGTGTCAAATGCTAAAGAGGTTTTTCCACAGCCTGAGACCCCTGTGAGAACAACCATTTTGTTCTTGGGTATATCTACAGAAATGTTTTTTAAATTGTTCTCTTTCGCACCCCTAATTTTTATATATTCTGTTTTCATTCGACCTTAATTATACCATGTATATGGGGGTAATTACGACCTGTAGTACTTCGGGTCGATAGTGTAAAGTCTGAGACAAATTGGTATAATTAGAAGTGTGATAAAGCTAGATATGCACCCGTAGCTCAATCTGGATAGAGCAACACACTCCTAACGTGTAGGTTGTTGGTTCAATTCCGACCGGGTGCGCTTTTTCTCCTATTGTAATCTATATTCGTTAATATTGAAGAGGCCTTGCTCGTCCTTTTCTAAGGTAACGATATTTTCTCTTGAGTATTTAAGAGTGTAGTAAAGTATTTTATCTATTGGAATAGTTTTAACGATATTGTCACCGTCTATTTCGGATATTGTAATACTACCTTCTTTAATGTACGAAATATGTTCTGAATTCTTAACCCATTTAGGGAGATTCTCAGATTTTAATTCAGGTATAGTCATCAATCCAATTTCTTCTGTAGGATCCAATGCTTCTTTCTCAAATGTAAAGACCGAGATATTACCCATTGACTCAATTAACAATCTTTTATTATCCATTGATGGACTAAGCAAGATTGTTGGATAGTGGGAGATGGCTAGGTACTTAGCATCAGGTATACTGTACCAATATGAGGCTACAGTGGTAGATAAAAATATTCCCTTCGCCGGTTTATGAACATATATTGCATTTATTTCTCCTACAGTTTGAGTGCTTTCAGGAGAATTTGTGAATGGAATGAAGGAATTAGTTTGAGTTCTGTAATACTCAATATATTTTTCATCTTTTTGCATAAAGATAGTTTTTAACAAAGATTCTTCTTTTACCCCATCTAAAGAGATACTTTCAATAGAGTAGGAATATACAGAGGAATTACTATCAGTATTGTCGCTTAGGTAGTAAAGATATCCATCACCAGTTGTTGTCCAAACTTTGTTAGATAGTTCATCTGGTGTATTTGTGTTGCTGTTTAGTAATGTGTACATCAACCTATCAGTAATGTTGTATGAGAAAAGTGAAGTAGGGGACTCAAAAAGAATATGCTTGTTATCTTCTGCCCAAGTTATATTAAACCCTTCAACTTTTGAAAGATCTATTTGATTATTCAAACTTGGTACAAAAGAAGTTGAGGTGTTCATTAAGTAGGAAAAGTTTCCATTCTCTGTTTTTGTTGTAAGAAGAGCATATTCTCCATTGGGAGATTGTATTAAAGAGAATGTAGAATCAGAAGTTTCCCAGATTTTCATTGGATTATTTAATATCTCCCATAAAGAGCTTTCGATTTTGTATTTCCATAGAGAGTATTTCTCATTGCTCTCTTTCAGTAGTACAAGCACAACATCATCATTCTTGTTTATCCAATATTTTACAACCTCTTTTTGAGGGTTCCAGACAGTATATTTCTTGTTTTCAGAGAGTATAAGCCAAGGGGTAAGTATAGTTGTTTTTTCTTCAGGGATATCAATTGTTTTTTCCCATAAATGATAGCCCTCTTTTTCAATCTTTATATTATGTAATCCAACTTCAAGTACTTTGCTTTTTGGTGTCTGTCCTAGATTTTCGTTGTCTATATAGATGGTTGCATTTGAAGGGTAGGACCTTACTGTTAGAGCACCATTTTGGGTAATCTTTTGATCTGTAAGATTGATCCTATAGCCCTTTGCAAGGAGAAAAAGTATAATAGCAAATAAGAAAACAAGAATTGAAGACAAAATTGGAATAACAACAGGTGTTGAGTATTTTTTAGGTTTCTTTTCTTTTGTCATTTAGTGTATAGAGTATAGCATAATAGCCAATAAGTTGTTAGAATACTACTATGGAAAAGAAAAGAATTTTAACAGGTGATAGACCAACTGGGAAGCTTCATATTGGACATTTACTTGGTTCTCTGTTGAACAGGGTAAAATTACAAGATGAGTATGACTCCTTTATTGAAATTGCAAATATCCAGGCTCTTTCTGATAATTTTAATAATCCTTCTAAAGTGAAGGAGAGTATTATGGAACTTCTTTGTGATTATTATGCTGTAGGAATAGATTTTGAGAAGGCAAATGTATTTATTCAAAGCGAGGTTCCACAGATCCATGAAATCTTCATATATTTAGCAAATTTTGCCACGATTCAGCAGATTCAACATAATCCAACAATAAAGACTGAGATGGCTCAGAATAGATATGAGGATTCAACACCACTTGGTTTTTTCCTCTATCCAATTCATCAAGCGGCAGATATCTTTTCTGTGAATGCTGATTTGGTACCTGTTGGCAAAGATCAATTGCCAATGATAGAAGATGCTAGAGAGGTTGGTAGAAGATTTAATACTACATACGGAGTAGATGTGCTTAATCAACCAGAAGCACTGTTGGGGACAAAAATTAATGTTCCAGGGATTGATGGAGCAGAGAAAATGGGGAAGAGTTTGAATAACTGTATTTACCTTTCAGATAGCCAAGAAGAATTAAGAAAAAAGATATTTAAAGTATATACAGACCCATCTAGAATACATGCAGATGACCCAGGTCAAGTGGAGGGGAATGTAGCTTTTGTATATCTAGATTTGTTCTCAGACGAATCTCAAAAGGCTGAAATTGAGGAAATGAAAAAGAGATACAGAGAGGGGATGATAAAGGATGTTGAAGTTAAGGAAAGACTTTTTGAAATTATGGATGCTGTCCTACAACCAGTAAGAGATAGAAGAAAGGAAGCAGAAGGTATGAAAGAGGAACTTGTAAAAAAAGCATTGAATTCTAGCATTGTTGTTTCTTCGATAGCGAGAGAGACAGCTGACAAAATGAAAAAAGCTATGAAGATAGAATTTTAATAGTATTTAACTTGTAGTGTTAATCTCTATGTTGGGAAAGAAGCTTGGAATAGATTTAGGGACTGCAAACTCAGTTGTCTTTGTACAAGGGGAGGGTGTTGTTTTGATGGAACCTACAGTTGTTGCAATCGATTTAGATACACGAACTGTTATTGCGGTTGGAACGAAAGCAAAACAGATGATAGGTAAGACTCCTGAGAATATTGTTGCAAGAAGACCTCTGAGAGAGGGTGTTATAGCCGATTCAAGGATTACAGAGGCTTTGTTAAGATATTTTTATGATCAAGCTCTTGGGAAATCTAGGTTGTTTAAACCAGATGTTGTGATTAGCGTCCCAGCAGGTATTACCTCAGTGGAGGAGAGAGCAGTACACAAAGCTGCAAATGCTGTTGGCTCTCGAACAGTCACACTTCTTCCAGAACCTTTACTTGCAGCTTTGGGTGCAGGTCTTCCCATTCACACATCCTCAGGGAATATGATTGTTAATATGGGAGGAGGAACAAGTGAAGTTGGAGTTTTATCTCTTGATGGGATAGTTGAGTATGAATCTTTAAGGGTGGGTGGTGATGCTCTCAATGAATATATTATATCCTATATGAAAAAGAAAAAAGGAATTTTAATAGGTGAGCAAAGTGCGGAGGATATTAAAAATAAGATTGGTTCAGCTGTTGAGGTTAGAGATCCAAAAGAGATGGAAGTAAGAGGAAGAGATGTTGGTGCTGGTATGCCAAAGTCAATTATGGTGGACTCCAATGATATAGCCAAGGCTATTGAATTTCCCCTAAAGAGAATAATCGCAGCAATCAAAACTGTATTGGAGAAAACACCCCCAGAGCTATCGGCTGACATTATTGACAGGGGGATGGTTATGAGTGGTGGTACTGCGAAGCTAAGGAATTTAGATAAGTTATTCTCTAGGGCAACAGGAGTTCCTTGTCATGTCGCTGATGATCCCTTACTCTGTGTTGTAAAAGGAACAGGGATAGCCCTTGAACTTTTAGCTACAGGGGAGAGGAAATTTTCTTTTAACAAAGAATTTAGACGATAATTTGTTGTATACTGATTTCTATGGGAATTTTGGACAAAAAAAAGAAAAGTATGACTATTGATGAAGTAACTACTTCCTTGGAGAAATTAAGATTACCAACTGCTTTGGTTTTTACACCTCTGAATTTAGAATCTGAGAGAAAGAAATTTTTTAATTCAGATAGCTACAATCCATATTTCAAATACAAGATAGTAAAGAACAGCAATGAGAAAATTCTTCAAGAGCTCTCAAAAGTGGAGGAGATATCAGATATCGATCCTAGAGTCTCACATTTTTACATTGATTTGATTAAATCAAAAGAGCAAGCGAATGAACTTATGAATTCAGTAGGGAATAATTTGAAAGTAAGTGAAATTTCCAAAGACAGATTTGGTGTTCCTTCTGAGAAACTTTATAGAAATGCTTGTAGAGTCTTAAGAGGTACTTTCAATAGTTATAAACTTGTTAAGGCCCCATCCTTGAATAGAGAGTCCTTACTTGGGTTTGATGATATAGTGAACGTTTTTAATGTTGTTTTTGAAGAGTTAGGGTTTGATGATTGGCAAGTCTATAAGTCACAAAATATTTCAAGAAATGGTATGAAGGTAGGTATTAAAAAGAAACAGATTTTAGTTAATCCTGAAATTCAAAAAAGTAAGTTTAAACTTAAGAAATCAATTGTTCATGAGGTGGGTACACATGTATTAAGGTCAGTTAATGGTTTTAATACAAATTTTCCAGCATTGGGGAATGCTAATTTGCCTAGTTATCTGGATATAGAAGAGGGTTTGGCAACATGGAATGAGAGTGATATGGGTGTATTGACAGAGGTGGGACTAAAAAAGAAGGCAGCATTGGTCTATGCAATTAAAAATGGAGAGCAGATGTCTTTTAGAGAATTGTATAACTGTTTGTTAGGAATTCTCCCGAGGTATTCAGCTTTTGATACAGTATATAGAGTGAAGAGGGGACTAGCAGATACTGCAAAACCAGGAATTTATACGAAAGATATTGTTTATTTTAGAGGTTTTAGGAAAGTGAAAAGTTCTTTAGAGAAAGATAATTCACTATACAAAAAGTTGTACTCAGGTAAAATTAGTTTGAAACAGGTATCATGGGTAGAGGAAGGCTTGATTCCAAAAGCAAAAATTGTACCATCAAAAGAGATATGGGTAAAAATATTCAAAAAAGCAGAACTGTAATACGGCCTATAGGAATTGATATCCCGAGAAATATATTGTATAATTGTGATGTGTTAGTCGCACATTAACAGATAGGAGACTATTATGATTGGTTTGGTTCTTTCTTTAAGTGCAGTAATCTTTATAGTTATAAGTTTTCTTGTTTCAGTAATAAATAAAAAAAAGCAAAGGTGGACTT
>JAXGWV010000017.1:0-12598 GCA_040773125.1 Candidatus Dojkabacteria bacterium | reverse complement strand
TACGGGGGTAGGGTAGAATTTAATGTTGGAGACCCTAAAATGTGGTCAAGCTCTAACTATCTTCAAGATTGGGTTGATTTTGTTAATGGGAAGAACAAGAATTAAGAACTTACTGTTTTTTTCGTATTTAAATAGGAATATATTGAATTAGCTGCAACAGCTCCTTCACCAACTGCGGTTACAACTTGCTTTAAATAGTTTGAATTTGTAGTGCAATCTCCAGCAGCCCATATACCTTCAATGCTGGTTTGTTGTTGATTATCAACTACAATGTAGTTATGGTCATCTACCTTAATATTTAATTTTACTGGTAATGATATGTTAGGTTCACTTCCTATTTCAACAAAAATACCATCAACATCAAGATATTCTGAATCTTTATATGCTTTGGAAAGTTTTACTCTTTCTAATCTGTCTTCTCCCTGTAAGTCTACTACAAGTGTTTGATAAATTACCTCGATGTTATCTCTCTCTAATAATTGTTGTGCCCATGTAGGGTCTCCTCTTAATTCAGTGCCCCTGTATATTATATATACCTTTTTAGCGATATCTGAGAGCATCACAGCAGCCATTGTAGCTGCACTTGAGCCTCCAATTACTGCAACAACTTTCTCTTTGTAGAACATAGCATCACATGTAACACAGTAGGAGAGACCTCTCCCAAGATATTCATCCTCCTTGGGGATTGCCAATTTGTTTCTATCTGTCCCTGTTGCAAAAATAATTGTCTTCGCAAAATACTCCTTCTGGTCATCAGTAAGGATCTTAAATATTTCATTTTCTTTTTTTACATCTACAACACTTAATGGAAGGTATTGAGCTCCAAGATTTTGAACTTGTTTTAACATCTTTTGTCCTAACTCAATTCCTGAAATATTTTCCAAACCGGGATAGTTACATACCATATGTGCTTCAGTTATTGTTCCTCCAGGAAGTTTTCCAAAAACAATATTTTTTAGTTTGTATCTACTTGCATATATGCTTGCACTTAAACCTGCAGGTCCACTACCAACTATCGCTACATCATAAAGATTATCAGTATTATCCATAAATAAGCAAAAATACAACTTAACCGTGTATATTTTAGCATAGAATTTTGAATATATGGAGAAAAATGGAGAGAACCGTATAAATACATATAAATGTTGAGCAATAAAGCTCTTGTATACGGTTCTCTTACCAAGGTCTAATCTGAAAAATAATCTGAACCAACATTAGTCCAAATATCTATTTTGACACCATCCATTGTTGCCTCATTCAGAGATAAATCCCAGGTAATAACCCTATCCCCCATTCCAGGACAATTTTCTTCTACAATGTAGAGGATTTCCTTCTCTTTGAAAGTAGACGGATGGGTGATTTCCTTTGACCAAGAACATACTTCTTTGTTATCTGAATAAAAAGAGAGTTTGAATAGATTTGAGCTAATATTGGTTAGGAGAATATAATTCCCCGATGGATATTCTATTTCAGGAGTCTCGATATTAATATCTTCCTCATCAGCATAGAATACATTTGAAGACTCCTTCGCTTTCAAGACGTTAAAGTCTTCAGGCAAGGAAGAATACTCAATTCCTGGAGCCTCTGCACAGGCAGATAGAAGGAATGCAATAACTAAGAGAACAGCAATATTTTTCATTTTTTTCTCCATTTTTCTTCCCATAAGGGATTATTTTGTAGTTTAATAACAGCAAATAAGCATTTAAGCAAGTGAATGCCTATGTACTGTTATCAAACTTTGGAGAAGAATTAGACCTTTTTAATGAGCAGTCAGACTACAATTAATAGCCTATAATATTATACCATAAAATTGGAATATTTATCAATCTAGATAAGCTTCAACTCCCCAATCTAGAGTGTTTGTAAGTACTGTTGGGGTATCTTTTCTAACAATAACCATATATTCAAACATAACTGAATTTCCTCCATGAATTGTTCTTGCTGACCAGCCATCACTTTTATCTATCTTTACATTATCTTCGTCATCTACTACCTGACACTCTATACATATAACCATACCATCTTCTAATAAATCTCCTTTACCTTTCTTTCCAAATGCAGGAATATCAGGGTACTCATGAAGTTTTTTACCTACACCATGACCTACAAAGACAGAAAGGATATTAAACCCATTTTCAACTGCTACTTTCTCCATCTCATAACCTAAGTCTCCAGTTCTATTCCCTACAACAGCTTTAGGAATTGCATTCTCAACTGCTTTTCTTCCAGCTAAGAGTAATTTCATCTTACTCTCATCAGCCTTTCCCACACACCATGTCCAGCAGTGATCTGTATACATCTTTTTGTGGATTATACCGAAATCAATAGAAATTAAATCACCCTTTTTTAAGGGAATATCCTTTGGTATTCCGTGTACGGCGACATCATTTACGGAAATACAGGTATTATACTTATATCCTTCAACTCGTTTAAAAGAAGGATGAACTTTATATTGTAAACAAAGCTCTCCTGCGTAGTTATCTATTTGCAATGGGGTTACACCTTCCTTAATCATTTGTCCCAATTTCTGTAGTATAGAAACTGAAATAGTGGCTGCCTCTTTAAGTAAATCTTCTTCTCTTGTATTTTTAATAATCATAATTCCTAATTATATTCTCAATCACCAATAATATAAAGCTCTTTTGTCGCTCTAGTAACCCCAGTATAGAGCCATCTTCTCCAATTGTCATCATCCATTTTTGGAAATCGTTCTTCAAATAGAACAACTTTCTCTGCCTGACTTCCCTGTGCTTTATGTACTGTAATTGCATATCCGAAGTCAAAGAGGTTAATTTCTCTAGCAAAACCCTTCAAAGTTTCTTTATTACCAAATTGTTCAATAGAAATTGGTAAATGAAATACTTCATCCTCTCCATCAAAAAGGATATCTGCTTGATAGTAGCTTGGCAATTCTTTCTGTTTAATTTTTTCTATTTTTTCAATAGTTCCTAACATACCATTAAATATTCCTAATTGAGTATTGTTTCTCAAACAAATAACTCTGTCACCAGAGGAAGGTTGAGTAGATTCAAATTCTAAAAATTGTCGTATACCTTCATTTAATTTTACCCTTGTGTTGTTGTAACCTACTAAAACCATGCAATTTTGATCATATCCAGAAAGTTTGTCTGTAAGAAATTCCATAACTTCATCGTCTTGTCTTGAGAATTTTTTTACTGTTTTACTAAATTCCATAATTGGTATCTCTCCATATTTTCTAGCTAACTCTGAAACGATGATAATAGGGTTGTCCTTCTCCTGACGATATACCTCCTCAAGTCTAAGCATAGGATTTGACATAAGATTAAATTTCCCATCGACAGGAGGAAGTTGTCCGTGATCTCCTACTGCTAAAATAGGGACATTGAAGGATTGAAGATCTTTCCAAATATCATAGGAAACCATAGAAGCCTCATCTACAACAATTAAATCATATTTAAAATCATCTTCTTCAATCTTTTCCCATCCAATTATGACATCTCTTTCATCTACTATGGCCTTGTAGATTAATCTATGAATGGTACCAACAAAGTCGGATGCTTTTAATGAATTAGTCTCTTGTAATTTCTTCTTTAAAACTACAGAAGCTTTACCTGTAAATGAGCAGTACGCAATTTTAATTTGTTTGTACTCTTTATGAAGAATCAAATTCAAATGACCCAATAGGGTAGTCTTGCCAGTTCCGGCATATCCTCCAAGAGTTAAATATCCCGTCTTCTTTTCTTTATACCACCTTAAAATATCATCTAAAATTTCTCTTTGCTTTGATGAAAGTTCATATTCCATATCCAGTAAGTATACATTAACTATTGTCTTCTAACTACTGTATTGATATCCTCAATAAGTATGAACAACAAATTTCTTTTTTTTGATACAGAAACAACTGATGTACAAAGTAAGGATATTATTCAACTTGCATTTGTTACTAGTGATGGAAAGAAATTTAACGAATATTTTAAACCTGAACAAAAAATTACATTTGGAGCAATGGCAGTTCACCACCTTACCCCAGAATTTCTGGAAAACAAATCAACATTTAAAAATGCAAGAATAAAGGATGAGAATTCATTAACCCTTTTTTCTGAAAGTTCTTTAGCGAAATATTTAGAAAGACTAGCTGAAGAGTATATTTGGGTTGCACATAATGCAGAGTTTGATCTGGAGGTACTTAAGAAAAAAGGAATAGAGATTCCTAGATATATTTGTACACTTAAAGTTGCACGAAATATGTTAGGTGAAGACAATGGGAGGAAAGATTTAGAGAGTTATTCACTTCAGTATTTAAGGTATTACCTGGGATTGTATAGGAGTGAGATGGAGAATGATACTGTGATGGCACATGATGCAATGGGAGATGTTTTTGTATTAAAGAATTTATTTGAATATTTGGTTAAAAACTCGTCTTTGTCTCCAGAAAATATGATGCTTATTTCTAAAGAGCCTCAGTTTATGAGAAATGTACCATTTGGTAAGTATGCTGGGTATACTTTAGAAGAATTAGTAAAGATAGATAGAGAGTATTTGGAATGGATGAAGGAGAATGCTAGTGACAAAAAGGATTTGGTCTGGAATATTGAGAGAGTTCTTTCAAAGTAATTTCTTTGTCATTTTGTTGACACCAATTGAGTTTTATCTTACGATACTACTATGAAATTTTCTGGTTCAAAAAAGAGCATTATTATTTTAATAGTATGCCTTTTTTTACTTCTATTTTCTTTCTTACTTATTTATTTTAGAGATGTAATTTCAAATGGCATCAAGTATGGTAGATGGTTTACAATGGATAAATATGAGGAATTGCTAGAGGATTGTGAATGGCAAAGAAATGAGAATGAGATTAGGGTAACTTGTAATGCAATTTTAAAGACTCTGAATTCAGAAGAAGATGACATCCTATGTTATGGATTTGATTTAATTACAGAGAAAGGTCTTGTTGCAAAAAAGGTATGCGAGCCTGCTGAGAAAACCACATTAAAAAATTCTTTTGAAGATTTAAATAAACTAATTCCCGTTAAGATTTTTTTCAATTACGAGCAATCTAAACTAGTATTTTTCAAATTGAGTATGGTTGATTTTGTTTCTATGACAAATAAGGAGTATTTCTCTTTATTTGAAACATACAATTTTTTACTTAGTTTGCCTAATGTAACAACAGAAAACGATTTGAACTATTCGCAATATACTAGGCACTTTATAGACAAATCCACAACATCTATGTACGGAATTCCAAATATATCGTATATAACGTTTGATGCAGAATTAATTAATTTTAACGAAAATGGTGAATATATTGAATTCTTATTCAAAACAACTTTAATTGGAGAGGAGGTCTCAATCAGAGTGTTAAATAAGAGTATGCTTTTTTCTTTAATGAATTCTCCACAATATAAACCAAATTATTTAGACAAAAGCAATCTCTCTAACTTAGAAATTGGAAAACAATATGTTTTAATTTACATATTCCCCTTAGATAGCTATTCAGAATTATTCAAGAGAGTTTCAGATAAATGCGATGGGCAAGATTTGGCTTTAAAAATTCTTTGTCAAAATATCTCTGAACAAATGATTTCTAAGGAGGAGTCGATAATAACAACTGAATATCTGGAAGATTTAATATCCTCTTCTTCTAATAAACAAATTGAAATAAATAATGGTGTTTTATTAGAATTAGTTTTAGTAGAGGAAAGATAATGAAAAAAACAACATATAAAATACTACTTTTTCTATTACTTACTTCCTTAGTTAATTTACTAACAAGTAGTTCTATTCTTGCCACTCATACATGCCCTGCAGGTCAACATTGTGCCGAAGGTGGAGTGAACACAGCCTATTATAGATGTTTATCAAGTGGAACTTGCTGGGGACCGTTTTACCTTGTTATTTCTGACTGCGGAGGACCAGCTACAGCTACTTGTAATGGGGATTACGTATATGGTGTAAGAGATACCTGCAGTCTTGAAATTTGTGCTCCATATAGTGGTAATGGGTGGTGGGGATATCAAATAGGGTGCTGTATTCCTGGAAATCCAGAAAATGGATGTACACCTTCTTGTTCTACTCCTGCTTGTACAGTAACAGATGCCATGTGTGCTACTGCAAATAGCAATAACACTGCCTATAAGGTCTACTCAGCATTACAGGGTGCTACTTATTGTCGTGGTAATGATGCTTCTTGTTCTGTAAGTGATGGTTGTACTGGAACTTGTACCGACACAAAGTATTGTTACAAAGAAGCTGCTTGTAATACTTGTACAATTCCATCATGTCCAACAGGTTCTCAATCAAATCCCACTGCTAACTATACAACTATTCCAGCATGTGCTCGTTCTGAAAATGATTGTACTAGATACTATGAATGTTCTGCTACAACATCATGTGGCACTACTGATGGTTGGTGCTACCCCATAGGAGCCTGTCAAACCTGTACTCCTACAAAACCAAATGGCTATCACCTACCAGCAACTGGAGAAACAACAAATACTAGTCTTGGTGAAGAATGTTCAAAAGATGTTACATGTGACAAGTTGACTCTTTGCAGTGAAGCAGATTGTGGTGATGTAACTAACACTTTTTATCGAGATGAAAGAAACACTGACCCATCTTCCCCAACAGCACCATTAATGACTATAGATGGTGTTAACTTTAACTTATCTACAAATTCAAGTGTAGTAACCAGGATAAAGAAACCTCTTCCTTCTACCACAGAGAATACTGTTTCTTTTAGTATAACAGGAATAGCAATTAACCCATCTGTAGCTTTTGGTCCATACTATGATTTCATTGCTGAAAATAAAGGAATAAACAACGGATGGCTCGATTCAACTCCATTTGATTGTAATGGAACTGCAAACGAAGATTTTTGTTATTGGAGAGACACTAGCACTTCGAAAGAATTTCATGGAACCTCTGCTGGGCACAAAACCCCAACACAAATTCTTTTAGAAGGAGCAGAAGGTATAGTAGCTTTTCGATCTGTATCAACTGATAGATGTACTAGTGCGAACAGATATTCTTCTTGGACATATCCTAGTTACAAAGTTGACTATCTTCCAGTAGTTACGGATGTATTAATATCTGGTACTCCTTCTTCAAATAGAGGATGTTCACCAACAACTATTAGTACCTCGTCTTTTACTGGGCAAACAGTAAACAAAACATTAACCATAACAGTAAAAGGAACGGATGCTGATGGAGTAGGAGATATTAATGGGGCTGTAATATGGCTTGTAAAAGAAGGGACTTCCATTGCAAATGATATTAACAAGCTAACATATTTTAATGCTTCAACACCAAGAACAGATGGAAACAAAATCGGAATTTTTGTTAGAAAGAATAATACAAACTCATATGTTGCAAACATTGTAAGTGGAAATCTAAGTAATTGGGGAGCTGGGAACACTGTTACCTCTATTTCGGGGCAACAAATTATTTCCTCAATTACAAGGAATCACTACTCAGGAACTGGCTCTGATTTAGGAAAATATGTCTTTGAAATAGCATTAACTTTTTCCAATCAAAATGCGGGAAATAATTTGATCTCCGGTAAATACAATATATATGCAGCGTTAACTGACTCATTATCTTATATCAATTATCTTGATCAACAGAATGTTATTGATTCAAATAAAGATTGGTATTTTGATTTTATAAATCCAACTTTTGGTCCTATTAATACTAGTGTAGGAGATGCTCAACAACGTTTAGTTGATGTCTCTTTTACAAGTAGCGATGACCAAGGAGTTCTTAAAGATACTGTACTAAATATATATATTTCTCAATCTCCAAAGGAAGTAATGTTAATCAATCCCACTTCTCCAACAGGAGGAGCAATTAGGCAGACTCCTTTAACGAGTCCAACCTCTCCCCAACCAGGTTTAATTAATCCTTTGTCCAGTGGCTGGTATTTTGATAGTCTTCAACAATCCTTTAGAATAAATATTCAAAATAACACATCAGGAAACTTAACTTTCTATCCAACAGTTTACGACAGAGCATGCAATTACACTAGTTCGAATTCAAGTAGTATTAATTTAAATAAATGGATAGTAACTAAGGGAGGGATACTTTTCTCTTCAGGGGTAATAAGTTTTGCAGCAAAAGGAATTGACAATGATGAATTTTGGAATTTAGGCTCAGAATTAATTGGGATTGCAACAGGAAGTCACCCATCGAAAATTAATTGGGATATTTCTAAAAATCCCACTTCTGTAGTAAATATAAATGATAGGAATAATTCAAATAAAGAGAGTCTTTATGAAATACTAGTTGATAAGGCAAAATTTTATAAGAAAAAATATGAATATCCGATATTTACGGATATTAATGAGTGTATCACCCAATGCCAATTAACTGAGAGGAAGGTGTGCGTCTGTCAACCAATTAGTCGTGATATTACATTTACAGATGAGGGTACCACCACATACCAAGGTAAGTTATTAATCCTTACTGAGAACAATGTAAATATCCCTATGGATTTGAAAGCAAATTCCCCAGACGATGCCTTAATTATTTTAACTTCAAAAGCTGTGAATATTGGTAAGCCCAAGAGTGGGTCAACTACTTTTGGGACTGATACCGTGGATGCTTTCATTATTGCAAAGGGAGGGATAAACATTCTATCAGAGATAGAAAGTGATCCAGGAATACAGCAGGATCAGGTTATTGTTAATGGTGGATTAATTGGTCTAGCAGATTCAGGGAATGCAATTAATATTGCGCGAAACCTTGGTCTACAAAATCTTAACTATCCAACTCTAATTGTAAATTATCAACCTAGATATACAAAAATCTCTGAACTTTTCTTTGGAACTGACACAAGGGTATACAAACAAGAAGTTGGATTTAAAATGTGATAATATATTATATGAATATTATGAAAAACAAAAAAACATACTCTGGACAAGCATTAGCAATTATTATGGTCGTCATAGTAGTATGTTCAATTATTGGGTTTTCAATGTTTTCTAGATCATTAAGAGACAAAAGATCTACCGTACAGGAAAGATACTCTGCTGAGGCATTAGAAGTTAATGATAATATTTTAGATTCATTCTTACAGATAGCTGAAGATGAAGATTTAACAGACATATTGGATGTAGATACGGAGTATTCAAATTATGATATAGATAGTTTTCTCAACGGATTTAATGACACACTAAATACATGTAAAGTTGAACCTTCAAATAATAATAAATACACAATGAAACTTTTCTATGGTGACAGTGATACTATTTATCAAGTAGAACCAGGACAGGCATTTTCTTTTGTAGTTCCCGAAGGTGAAACAATTCCAAATGAGTGCTTAATCAACGTAAAATTTCAATCAGAGGATATACCAGCAAATACAGGATTTATGAAAAACATGATACTCAGAACCACACCCACTGGAGCTACCATTAAAACCTATGATTATGCAGATGCTGAAACATATTGTCTCTCAACATCTTGCACAGATTACCAAAAAGTCCCATCTTACACTACATGGAATCCAAACAGTATCTTCCCAATAGGCGCTGGTGGAGTAAATTTAGACAGAGCACAAATAATTGCAATAAATAATAGAATTAGATTTAGTTATGAACCTGTAGGTTGTGGAGATTACTTCAAAACTTTAATATTAAGAGCTTCAGCGACCTGCAATGGTGTTTTTAGATCTAAAGAAGCTGTAATACCTGTACATAAAGCACATTTCTCCATCTTTAACTATGTACTTTTCAATGGAAACGGAGAAATGAATAGTTATCAATAAAAATGAGCTCAAACAGAATCGCTATAAAATTTGGGGGAGCTTCTGGGCAGGGAATAAATACTGCCGGAAGAATGTTAACTCAGTCCATAAATAGAACTGGACTTTTCACATTCTCTTCAAGGGAGTATCCCTCTTTAATAAAGGGTGGGGTTGCTTCATATCAAGTGGATATTTCAAATAAAGAAGTTTTCTCTTCTAAAAGAAAATATCAAATACTTTCCACTATGTCCGAAGAATCATTACACAAGTATCTTCCGAATCTATCTGAAAATGGTGTATTAATCCACGATGGAGAAGAAATTGAGTTTACTCCTGATGAGGAAATACATATTAAGAAAAACAATCTTCATGTAATTTATCTTAATTCAGAAAAGATAGCTTTGGAAAATGGTGGAACTGAAATTATGGGAAATGCTGTATTACTAGGCTTTATCTGGAAAATATTAAAACAAGATTCTCAAATATTAGTTGAAGAGGTATTAGAAATGCTCTCAGGAAAAGATATCGATACTGAAACTGAAACAAAGTGCTTACTTGCCGGTTTCAATCATCCTCTTTATCGAGATGAGCTCAGTGAGGGAATACAACTTCCAATTCCAACTCAAACACATAGAAGTTTGCTTGTTACTGGTAATGAAGCAATAGCATTAGGTGCTTTGGCTGCTGGTATGAGGGTATACTACGGTTATCCAATGACTCCAGCGTCATCATTGTTAAAATTCTTTGGAGATACAGCTCATGAAAGTAAAATCGTTTTTAAACAGGCAGAAAATGAAATTACTGCTGCATTAATGTCAATGGGAAGTATGTATATGGGAACTAGAGCACTAACGGCAACATCAGGAGGTGGTTTTGATTTAATGATTGAGACAATTTCCTGTTGTGGAATGAGTGAAACACCTTTTGTTGTTGTATTAGCACAAAGAATTGGAGCTGGTACAGGACTTCCAACATGGACGGGAAGTGGGGACATATATACGGCAGTAAAGGGTGGACATGGTGATTTCCCAAGATGTGTGATTTCAGTAAGCGATGCAACATCTTGTTTTTCAATAATACAAAAAGCTTTTAATATCGCTGACAAATATCAATTACCTGTAATTGTTCTTTCAGAAAAACAAATTTCAGAAGCTATATATTCTGTTGAGGGTTTACCAAAAGTTGAAAAGATTTATCGAGATTTAAAACCTTCTGAAGAAAGATATGAGATAACTGATTCAGGCATCTCACCTAGGTGGATTCCTTCAAAAGGTCTACAGCCATACTTGCATACTAGCGATGAGCATACAGAGGATGGTCATTCAACCGAGGATGCAGAGGAAGTAAAAGCGATGTCCGAAAAGCGTGCAAGAAAAATTCTTACTCTAAAAACCGAAATTCCCGAACCAACACTCTATGGAAATCCTAATTCAGATACAGTCTTCATTGGATATGGTAGTACAAAAAATGCCCTCCTTGATACTATTCAGATAAATGAAAATATATCTTATTTACATTTTGAATATATTTTTCCTCTAAAAGCAGAAAAAATCCTTAAATTTGTCCAAGAAGGAAAAAGAGTAGTTCTTCTTGAAAACAATCAAAGTGGACAATTTGGAAAACTAATTGCAGAAGAAACCGGATTACAAATAAAGGAAATGTACTTAAAATATGATGGTCGATCATTTTCAGTAGATGATATCTTAGATTATTTAAATAGATAAATGGCCCTAGAATTAAAAAATTACAACTCAAAATATACGCCAACATGGTGTCCAGGTTGTGGAAATTTTGGAATTCATGTTGCACTTAAGAAGGCCCTCATGGAATTAAATATCCAACCTTCTGAAACATTCATATCCTTTGATATCGGATGTAATGGAAATGGTGCAGATACCATAGGGACTTATGCGTTTAAAACTTTACATGGTCGCTCGATTCCAGTTGCGATTGGAGCATACCTTGCTAACAGAAAATTTACAGTAATTGCAGATATAGGGGATGGTGGTTGTTATCACGAAGGGTTAGATCATCTGGTTAATGCAATAAAATCTAACTATGATATTACTATTTTAATACACAACAATATGAATTTTGCCCTTACA
Organism: Candidatus Dojkabacteria bacterium; assembly: GCA_040773125.1. Taxonomy (GTDB): domain Bacteria; phylum Patescibacteriota; class Dojkabacteria; order SC72; family SC72; genus UBA5232. Next base: position 766 of record JAXGWV010000017.1, on the reverse strand, counting down.
ACAGGCCAGGCAACAGTAACAACTCCCGTTGGGAAAAGAATGTATGCTTTACCAAATGGAAAGCCCGAAAGAGATTTAGACACTAGTGCTTTTATAATGAGTATTAAACCAACATTTTTCGCAAAAGGATACTCAGGAAATCTACCTCAGTTAACAGAAATAATTAAAAAAGCAATTCAACATAAAGGGTGTAGTGTAGTAGATATTTCTCAACTTTGTCCAACATATAATAAAGAGTGTAATCCAGAATGGTTCAACAACAATATAATTAATATCGACACGCTTGATAATTATTCAAACAAATCTCTTGAAGATGCTAATAATCTAATAAAAGAGATGTCAAAGACAAAGAAAATATATACTGGTATAATCTATGTTGATGATTCTGTTCCAACTTTCTATGATAACCTTGAAAGTAGGAAAGGAATAGTTTCAGAACTCTCAGAAGAAGTAAAAGAGTACAATATTAAAGAATTATTAAAATACTGTAATTAATGGAAAAAATTCTCTCACCCAAATCAATTGCAATTGTTGGAGTCTCAAGTGATTTACAAAAAGTTGGTGCTGTTCTTCTTAAAAATCTGTTAGAAGGAGGATACAACGGGAAAATATATCCTATTAATCCCAAATATACTGAGCTACAGGGAAGACAGGTTTTTCCAAATATACTAGCTGTAAATGAAGATATCGATTTAGTATGTATCTCTTTACCTTACCAACTTGTAGAAGAGATAGTTGACCAATGTATAATGAAGAAAGTAAAAAC
>JAXGWV010000016.1:0-13872 GCA_040773125.1 Candidatus Dojkabacteria bacterium | reverse complement strand
TGTGGAGGAAGTGAATTTACTGAACCACGGTCTTACAACCTCCTTTTTCAAACAGAGGTTGGTGTAATAGATGGAACAAAGATGAAAGCATATTTAAGAGGAGAAGCATGTCAAAATATCTATCTTGATTACAAAAATGTTTTAGATAGCACAAGGCAACAAATACCCTTTGGTATAGCACAAATAGGGAAAGCCTTTAGGAACGAAGTAACTCCCGGAAGATTTACATTTAGAACAAGAGAGTTCGAACAGTGGGATTTACAATTCTTTGTTCACCCAAAAGAGATGGGAAAATGGTTTGAGTACTGGAAAGAAGAAAGAATGAAATTTTACAAACATCTTTACAACAAAAAAGAAAACTTAAGATTCTATCAACACCCTAAGGAAAAATTAGCTTTCTATGCTAAAGATGCCTACGATATAGAATACCTTGCTCCTTGGGGTTGGGCTGAGAATGAAGGAATCCATTGGAGGGGAGATTATGATTTATCTCAACACATGAAGTTCTCAGGAACTGATTTAATATACAAAGATCCAATTACAAATGAACGTTTTATACCTAATATTGTTGAAACATCTGGGGGATTAACTAGAACATTCCTTTTCCTTCTTCTAGATGCATACGAAGAAGAAGATTTAGGTGAGGGAAATAGTCGAGTTGTACTAAAAATTCATAAGGATATTGCGGCATACAAAGCAGCGATATTCCCACTGGTTGGGAACAAAGAAGAAATTGTAAACAAAGCAAGAGATATCTTTGATATGCTTACTGATTCTTACAAAGTTGTATGGGATGGAAGAGGTAATATTGGCAAAAGGTACAGATATCAAGATGAAATTGGAACACCATACTGCATCACTATCGATTACGAAACTCTTGAAAACAATACAGTTACTGTTAGAGACCGAGACAGTATGAAACAGCAAAGAGTAAAGGTAGAAGATTTAGATGAAATACTCCGCTAACAAACATCAAGAACCTCGTACAGAACCTTATTCTCACCAACTGCTATTTCAAGTTTATCTCCCTTCTTCGCTTTTATCAAAGCCTTTCCAACTGGTGAATTATTTGAGATCTTGTTTTTCAATGGATCTGCCTCTACATCAGAAACAATTGTATATGTAACTATCTTTCCATTTACTTTTACCTTTACTTCTGAGCCTATCTGTATTTTGTTCTTACAAGATGTTTTCTTGATTATCTTGGCATTTGAAATCATCTCTTTAGTTTCGCTTATCTCTTGATCAATATTTTGTATTTCTGAAGTAACAGCATTAATAGCGTCTGTATCCTCACTAACATCACTCAGTCTTGCTTGCTCGAGATTTTTAACAAGTTCTTTCTTCGTCTTTTTAAGCTTTAAAAGCTTCTCCTTAAGCTCAAGATACTTATCTTGAGAAATAATGATATCATTGTTCTTTTTCATATTAACATCAAAAACAAATAAAATACTATGAGAAAATCACTTATATGATAATAGAGAATTATACCATTTTTTGACTATTCTTTCGAAATTTTTTAATCTCTTTGTGATTCCCTGATAAGAGAACATCTGGAACCTTCCACCCATTGAAAACTTCTGGCTTTGTATATTGAGGGAAGTCATATAAATTATCATTAAAGCTCTCCTCTTCTAATGACTGCTCATTCCCTAATACTCCTGGAATAAGTCTAATTACACTGTCAACTAGTATTAATGCGGGTAATTCTCCCCCTGAAAGAATGTACTCCCCAACTGAAAACTCATAATCAACCAAGTTATCATGAATTCTTTGGTCAAACCCTTCATATCTACCACAAAGAATTATCATATGCAGATTCTTTACCTTTGAGAGACTTAATGCCTTTTGCTGAACAAATTTTTCACCTTTTGGTGTCGTTATCGCAACTATGGTATCTTTCTTCTTTAATTCATTAATTGCTTTGTATATCGGTTCTACTTTCATTATCATCCCTGGACCACCTCCATATGGTGTATCATCTACAGTTTTATGTTTGTCATCTGTCCACTTCCTTAAATCATGTACATTGATTTCAGCTAGACCTTTTTTCTGAGCAATTCTCAGAATCCCTGTATTGATATATTCCTCAATGACATTAGGGAAAATTGTTATTATATCAAACTTTATCATGAGGGTATTATATATTTTCTAACAAGAAATTTCATCTACCAACTCCCACTTGATCCTCCTCCACCAGAGCGACCACCTCCAAATCCTCCAAAGCCTCCACCTCCGCTACTACCACCCGGACCTCTCCATCCACTAAAACCATGACCAGAACTAATTCTAGCCAGATTCCATATTGTCCAATGAGGAAATAGCTTGTAAAGAATAATAGGAAGTATAAAAAACCCAAAAAAGTAAAACAAAATAAAACCAATCGTCAAAGATGTAGGAGAATCTCCTTCTTGTGCATCAAGAGGGACTTCAAATTCCCCTTTAGTTATTGCAATCATTCTATCCACACTCATATCTATTCCTTGAAAATACTCTCCCTGTTGAAAATAAGGAATCATCTCTTGTATAACCCAACTGGCTTCTGCATCAGTCAAAGCTCCTTCTAATCCATACCCAACTTCAATCCTCATCTGCTTCTCTTGAAGAGCAACTAAAAGTAAGATTCCATTATCGTTTTCTTCTTTTCCAATCCCCCAAGCTTCAAACAGTTTGACAGCAAAATTCTCAATGTAATCTCCTTCCAAGTTATCAATAATTACAACAACAACTTCATTACTACTTTCTTTTTCATAATTGGATATCTTACCCTCAAGAGAATTTTTTTGTTCTAAAGTAAGAGTATTTGTATAATCATTCACATAACCTTTCGGGGAACCTAAATCATAGTAACCTAGTGCAGGTACTATGCATAACAAAACAAGTATTAAAGATAAAACAATGTTTTTAATTTTCATCAAAGAATGCCTAATCAGTTAAATCAACCTCTGGAGCAATCTCTGTACCCTCTGCTGATTCAAAATACACTCTTTCTTTCATTCCAAATAAGGAGGCAACCCACTTTGTAGGAATGGTTTTAATATCTGAATTAAATTCTTTAACCTGATCATTGAATCTCTGTCTCTCAACTGAAATTCTGTTCTCTGTCCCCTCTAATTCTGCCATTAAAGTCTTGACAGTCTCTATTGATTTCAATTCTGGATAGTTTTCCATTATTACAAGAAGTCTGGCAAAAGAACTCTCAACAGCAGTAGCAGCTTCTGCTCTTTCATCTGTTGTATTAGCTGAAGCATATCTTGTTCTTGCTTCTGCAATTTCAGAAAACACTTCTGTTTCTTGAGCCATCCCACCTTTTACTGATTCAACAAGATTAGGGATTAAATCAAATCTTCTTTGATACTGACTCTCAACTTGGGCCCACGTTGCATCAACAGCTTCATTAGCCTTAACTAATCTATTATGTGTTGAAACAAGATACCCTCCTACTATCAAAACGATAGCAATTATTGGAATGAATACGGATAATCCTTTTTTCATTTTTATTAAATACTAATTTAAATAATGCTAGGGATATGGTAGCACAAAATGAATTATCAATCAACAGAATATCTCCTAGAAAAACAGAATTATTGGTACCGCCACGGGGAATCGAACCCCGATTGTAGGATTGAGAATCCTATGTCCTAACCGTTAGACGATAGCGGCATTACTTAACCAAGTAATTCTATCATACTACATAATAAAGATGTTAATTATACTATTTCTCTCCCCTATTTGTCATATGGTATTGACAACAAATTCCTCAGTGTATATTATCAGTCGCATTTAAGTTAGCATTTACAAGATGGATAGTAATGAAGATTTCTTAACAACAGAAGAAGGTTTAAAAAAACTTGAAATTGAACTCAAAGAGAGGGAAGGCAAGATAAGAAGACATATTGCAAATACTTTAGATGAAATGAGAAATCAGGGAGATTTGAGAGAAAATGACGCATATTCTATGGCTATTGAAGAACAGCATATTAATGAGGAAAGAATCTTAGAAATCAGATTGAAGATAAAGAATGCAAAAGTAGTTAAGGATAAACAGAAAGACAAGGTGGGAGTAGGAGATACTGTTGTCCTAGAAGGTGAGAAGAAACTTGAGTATCAATTGGTAAGTGAAGAAGAAACTAATCCTTTAGAAGGCAAGATTTCTTATCTTTCCCCAATAGGGAAATCAGCTATAGGAAAAAAGATTGGTGATAAAATTCAAATTGATACTCCTAAAGGAAGCATTTCCTACATAATTGCTTCAATCCGTTAAGGATGAAGTAATGTGCCATCCGAGAATAGTTCAGCAATGGATTGTTTCTTAGAGATATTCTTACCACCACAGATAAAGAAAGATATCCCTTTATTCCTACAGAAGTTAGCACATCCTTTATCGACTGGGATATTATCATTGGCTTCGTGAGAATCATTCTCTGTAATTGAGAAAAGCTCAAAATAGTCTTCCCAACTCATATCTTTGAATGGTTTGGCGTTTGGATTTACACCTGGATCTTTGTCATAGATGTAATCGATATTGGAAATTTTGTATACTCTTTTCTCCTCGAGAATATCTGCAAAAACAACTGAATCCATATCTGTACTCCAGCCAGCCTTCAGACCACCACTTACAATCGTCCCTGGACCATCCTTAACGAGATATTCGTAAGCATCGCCCAATGTCTTAGGTATTAATATATTACTGTCTCCTAAGTAGCCTGCAAGAAGCTCAGCACTTGTCTGAGTAACCGACATAGCTATATTATGTAAGGCTAATTGATTTGAGATATTTCCCTGCATCCTTTGTTGAAGATGCCTAGACATAGCTCCCCCACCTGTTACAAATACTATCTTTTCATATTGTTCTTTGTTCTCAACATACCAGCTTTTTAATTTCCCCATTATTCCAAAATTAATATCCTGATTCTCTTGATAAAGGACTGAACCTCCTATTTTTAATACAATATCTTTCTTATTCATTGTTTTACAAAGTAAAAATTAGTGCTAAAGCAAAAATAACATAAAGAACAGGTGCAAGATAATCAGAAAATTTTACCTTCCCTGAGAATCTAATATTCCATAGCGAAATAATTAAATAGAAAGCCAAAGCCCCTACGGCTGGCAACATAAATATGCTCCTATTCCAAAAAGGGAGTAAGGATGCCGAAACAAAAGCAGAACTTGCCAAGGCAACTAGTATCTCTAAACTCCCGAACCTATCATGTAACTTAAGTACAAAGAGATAAAGAATAAATGATGTTATAAAACTTAATAGAAGAAACTCTGTCATAGAGAAACCAATTCTAAGAAATGCATTAAGTAACAGATATAGTGTTGTTATACATATAAAATCGAATATTGCTTTTGTAGCTATATGTATTGTGTAAAATTTCCTCATTGAGCTTTTTACATTAAGAAAAAGAACTAAAAGAAGAATCATACACATCCCAAGAACAAAATGTCCTAGAAGTATATTTCGGTTGTAATACAAAAAAACTAACAGGGAGAGATAGAATATTCCAGGAAGGATAAAATAAGAGAAGAATCTCTTTCTAAGGGATATCTTCATCAGCACATTACTGTATTTTGAGATTTTTTTCTTAGAATATTGGTCAAAAGTAATAGCAAACCAAAACTCCAATATTATAAAACCCACTAAACCAATTATTATTGAGGTTGAAAGGTTCGCTGAAAAAACAGAATCAAGGAAAATCTCTGTAATTAATATTAGGAGAAACAAGTACAGCAATTCATTTTTAATTTCCATTTTTTCATTTTTCATAGGCAGTATTCTTTCTTATGTTATCACACCCGAAAAGCCATTAAACATTGCAACCGCAATAACAAGCCACCACACTCCGATAGTAAACAATTCTCCGACTGAATCTTTAATTCTCCCTCTCTTTGCATACCAAATCACTTGTGCACAAACGAGCAAGAAGACAAATAATACAATTCCAATATTAATTCCATCTTTTACACTTAGCCCTAAGGTTGGAATAATTTTAATATTTTCCTCTTCTTTCTCCTTGAAATACTCTGAGACATCTAAAGTTGAAGAGTTACCTAACGAATCGGAGACGACTATTTCAACCTTTTTAGTATCCATTGTTTTGGGAATTCCTATCCTCACAATTGCATTCTCTGGAGATTTCGCAACTGGAAGAATTTCAGAACCTATCACTACATCGGTATGATTCCACTCCCCGTCTATCTCAAAAGAAAGAGTAAAATCCTCTGAAGAATCTTTTACATTAACGCTCTCTTTTAAAACAATTGGAGGTTTTGAATCTATGGTAAATGTTGTCTCCGGAGATTTAACATTGGTTCCTTGGATATTAGCAGTTATTTTATGTTCTCCTTCGCTCCAATCGCTTTCTTTGCTAAATTCCCATGTGTCGCTTTCTGATACGGTTGTTCCTATTAATTGACTACTCTCCACTATCGCAACAGAATATTGACCCTCCGTATTAGTAGTCTCACCTTTTATTTGAACAGCTGGATCAGTCACCATGGCTCCCATTTCAGGTGAAGTTATTCTAATACTTCTAATCTCTCCTTGCTCTGTAGGGGTGATTACTTTCTGACTCCCAGTTACTACTTTAGGGGTTGTGGTCGGAACTGAAGTCACTCCCTGAACCGAACTAGTTAAATTACCAAACATCTGTACTACCAAAATTGTCTGTTTCCCAAGTAGTGTTCCTTCGACTACAGCAACTCCAATATCTTTATAGTGGGGACTCAACATATTGTCCCGATGTGTTGGACTAACCATCCACGCCTCAACTAGACCTTCAGAAGTTCTAAAACCCTTTCCTAAATTCTCTCCAGCGTAAACATAGTTATAACCAGCAGCCCTTATAAATTGCCACGGCGTCTCACCATTAGGACCAAAATGATCCCAATAGTCTTTTGCAAACATATCGTTTGCTTTAGCCAGTGCAGCTGTCGATAGTTTAGCATTATTAGTTAACTCAGGAAGCCCAGCAACACGTCTTTCTTGGTTAGTGAGGGAAATTATATTAGCAGGAGTAATCGAACTTGCATATGCTTGGTCAATACCAAATATACCACCAAAGTAGTTGACTACAAGAAGCATAATTGTATATGCAATAATGGCAATTTTCCTTAACAAATAAGGCTTACTTTTATTTCTACTTGTTGGAACTAAAAAGTCGTTTAACATGAGCTAGTATAGTTTAATGTATTTTTCTGTTTTAGTAAACAGAAAAGGACCCGTACGGATCCTTTTCCTCATTTCTTTATCTACAAAGAAATACCGGCAGTCTTACTTAACAACAGCTCTCAAAGCTTTCCCTGCTTTGAATGCAGGAACCTTTGTTGCTGGGAGCTTGATCTTAGCAAGAGTCTTAGGATTGATTCCTGTTCTTGCTGCTCTTGTCCTAACTTCGAATTTACCGAAGCCTGTCAAAAGTACTGGCTCTCCCTTCTTAAGAGAATCAGAGATCGCATCCAATACTGCCTCTAATGCTGCACCAGCCTGTTTCTTTGTAAGGCCTGTTGCTGCAATTTTGTCGATTAAATCTTTTTTTAACATTGCGATAACCTCCTTTCTTTTTTGATATATACACAAATGGCTCTCGTAAAAGATATTTGTGTATATCCACTTCTAAAATATGAAAAAGAAAGCCATTGGTCAAGTAAGAAAACACTATAAGTTGTTAAGTGGGGTTAATAAAAATCCTTTATTACTATACTCTTTTAGTATTAGGAACCTTTCTACAAAAAAAGAAACAATTAATTTACCCAAGGGAGATGCTCTAAAAATAGTGCTATGACAACAAATTCTGCTTGTGTTATCAAACCGCCCTACTTATCACAATTAATTGCTTAATACCAGCAATACAATGAAAGTCGTAAATAATACAAACATCCCCTATAGAATTCCCTACTAGAAGATAATGCTATTGCAGCACTATTTTGCAACATCTGTTGCTCTAGTTTCCCTAATAACTGTGACTTCGACATTTCCTGGATAACTTTGCTTGGATTCTATCTCCTTCGCAATATCTCGTGCCATTACAATTGCTTCGTCATCAGTAACCATTTTAGGGTTTACGATTATTCTAATCTCTCTCCCAGCTTTAATTGCAAAGACATCTTGAATTCTTTCTCCACCCACTTCCTTTGCTGCAGCTTCGATACCTTCTATTCTCTGAATATATTGCTCATAGCTATCTTTTCTTGCCCCTGGTCTTGATCCTGAGATTGCATCTGCAAGATAAATAACTACAGCCTCTGGAGATTGTGGCTCAATGTCCAAATGATGCGCCTCAATAGCATTAACAAGTTTTTCATCAAGCATATATTTACGAGCGATTTGTCCAGAAATATGGTGATGAGGGCTATCAACTTTATGTGTTAAAACTTTTCCTACATCGTGTAACAAGGCAGCTTTCTTTACCAATGCAACATCTGCCCCTATCTCATTAGCTAATACTTCAGCTAATCTAATTACTTCGATAGTATGCGACATTAAAGATTGGCCATAACTACTCCTATACTTCATCTTTCCTACTAATTTCATCAATCCTAAGTCCATATCAGGCCATCCTGCTTCGTCAGCAAGAATTTGACCGTTTTTCTTTATTTCAGCGGAGATATCGTTCTTTGCTTTTCTAACAGACTCTTCAATTGATCCTGGATGAATTCTTCCATCGGCAATTAATTTAGTCATCGCAACATAGGCAATTTCTCTTCTCAAAGGATCAAACGATGAAAGGGCAATAGCATTTGGAGATTCATCTACAATAACATCAACACCTGTTAACTGCTCAAAAGATCTAATGTTTCTACCTTCCTTTCCAATTACCCTTCCCTTAACTTTCTCATCATCCACTTTAATAGTCTTTGTTGTTGTCTCTCCAACATAATCTGTAGCTACTTTTTGCATAGCCTCTACAAGAATTTTTTGTGCTTTCTCATCGGCAACAATTTCAATATTCTTTTCTGCCTGTCTAATCTTCTTTGCCTCATACTCCTTCATATCCTGATCAATCTCCTCAACCAACTTCTCTCTAGCCTCTTCTTTTGACAATCCGGAAATCCTTTCTAATTCCTTTTTTAATTCATTTCTCTCTTCTTCTAATCTCTCAAGTCCTTCCTTTAACTTAACTTCCCTTGAATTTAAATCCTCACTTTTCTCATCCAACAACCTTGATCTTTGGTTAAGCTTCTTTTCTCTCTCAATCAGAATCTCTTCATGCTCCGTACTCTCTCTCCTCATCTCCTTAATTCTCTTCTCCTCTCTTAACTTCATTTCATCTATTTCCTGTTCTGCTCTTTTCATTCTATCTCCCAATATTCGCTTTGCCGCAATCTCTATCTCGCTAGCTGGGATGTCCTTAACATTTACCCACTTAAAAACGAATTTCAATATTAAAAACGTAGCGAGAGCAACAACTAGTGCCACTCCCAACGAAAGTAATACCATTCCAGATATATTATCCATATCAACCAATTTTAAAATTTATCATACCCCTTAAGAGTAGATCCTAGGAAATTCAGGTCTGAAAAGACCCAACACTTTAAAAAACAAGCTTTCTAAAAATTTCAAATTTCATATACAAATAATTATATTTTCTACTTTTATCAAAAATCTGTTTTCCCCTAGAACCTTTTGCTATAAGGAATAAGCAATCATACCATTTTTTCAAAATCACCTCAACAATCTACTGATTTAAACTTTCAATTATTCTTTGGTAATACCTAAGATTGTGGATAGTAGCCAAAGTTAATCCCGTAATTTCATCTACTTTAATAAGATGATGCAGGTACGCCCTAGAGTGATTTCGACAGGTATAGCAATCGCAATTTGAATCAATCGGCTTTTCGTCTATTGAATATTCTGCATTCTTTATCCTTAATACACCATTCTCACAATCATCAGAGTATAGAGTTCCATGTCTAGCATTTCTAGTAACAAGTACAGTATCAAAGACTTTGTACCCTAACTGTGCCACCAATTTAATATCTTCTGGTTTCCCAACTCCCATAGCATACTTAAATTTGTCCTTTGGTGTATTTTCTACAACAATTCTCATTTCATCCAAAACTAATTCTCCATTATCAGCAACAACAAAACCACCAAAATTATATCCATCAAAGCCAATTTCACTAAGCTCCTCTGCACATCTTTTCCTCAAATCAAGGTAATTTGCTCCCTGTACCACACAGCTTAATAGTTTCCCGGTTTCCTTTGTTCCCCCATATCTCTCTTCAAAATGCTTTTTACATCTTCTTGCCCAATCTACAGTTCTAGATACTGATTCTTCAGCTTCAGTTCTTTCAATATTTGCACTTCTACAATCATCTAATGTTACAAGTACATCTGATCCTATTGCCATCTGCATATCTATTGAACTTTCTGGAGTCAATTCATACATATCACCTGTTCTTGGAGATTTAAATGTTGCACCATTCTCATGAACTACACCCTTCCATTTTTTTGAATGGATTAAAGAAAATACTTGAAACCCTCCAGAGTCTGTTAGTACAATACCTTTCCAATTCATAAAGTTTTTAATACCTCCCAACTTCTCCATTTTCTCCAAACCAGGAGTCATTAATAGGTGAAGAGTATTGGTAACTATTGCTTCTGTTCCTGTTTCTTCCAATTGCTTAGAGGTTAATGCCCTAACAGCCCCTCTTGTAGCATCAGGCATAAATACAAATTTTTTACCAAATTCCTTGTTATTTAATCCACTCTCCATTTTGTGTATTATACAAGACATTTGATAAAATGAAAGAATCCAAGATATAAATGAGAAGATTGGCGATAAAGAACAATAGACAATTTAAAGAAAATTATACTTCCTCAAAATATCTTCTTTCCCCAGTTGAGAAAGAGTGTAAAAACAAGTAACTAAATGTGAGGTACAAAAATCTCTTTTCTTCGGAATAAAGTGGCTAGATAATCAACATACTATCTCCATAGCTTAAGAACATATATCCATTTTTTAAAGCTTCTTGATATGCATATTTTATTAACTCCTTCCCTGCAAAAGATGAGACTAACAATATCAATGATGAATCTGGCATATGAAAATTTGTTATTAAATGATCTACAACTTTCCATTGATACCCTGGAAATATGTACAGATTTGTTGTCCCTTTAAATTCTGATAGCTTCCCAGATTTATCAGCACAGCTCTCAAGTAACCTCGTTACTGTTGTTCCAAAAGCCCAAACCTCACCACCCCCTTCTTTTACTTTATTTATTTCACTAGCAGCTTCCTTTGATAAAATAATCTCTTCTTCATGAATAACATGATTTTCAATATTCTCTTCCTTTATTGGTGCAAAAGTCCCCCAACCAACCTTTAATTCCACTTTAACAATCTTAACTCCCTTTCTCTCTATTTTATTTAATATTTCTTTTGTCAAATTTAAACTTGCCGTAGGAGATGCCACAGAACCCAAATTCTTTCCATATACAGTGTTATATCTCTCATAATCTTCTTTTGTGTCTAATCTCTTCAAATATGGTGGGATTGGAGTATGCCCAATTCTTTCAAAAATCTCATCCTCTGGGAATGATGAGAGTAACTCAACAATCCTACCATTTCCTTTTTTTTCTTTAATACAAACTCTTATTGATTTGTCCATCTCATTTACTAAAACAACTCCATCTTTAAGAAGTTTACTTTTTTTTATTAATGTAAGCCAATTAACATTATTTTGCTTGTTCAAAAAAAGTACTTCAAAAGACCTTCCTTTTTCATCCTGAAAGAAAGTCCTCCTTTTTTCAACCTTCGTCTCATTAATAACGACAACATCCCCTTTATTTAGGAATTCAATACAATCTGAATACTTTTTATGTTGAATGCTTCCGTCCCTTCTATTAAGTACTAGGAGTTTAGTTGTGCCCCTTTTCTTTGGTGGGAATTTTGCAATTCTATCTTCAGGTAAATTGTATTTAAATTCTGACATTTTCATATCCTGTGTATTATAGTAGAATATTCTCTATGGATAAAGTAAAAACAATATTTCTTGGTACTGGCTGGGAATCAGTTGAGACTTTAAAGACATTACACAAAAGTAATGAGTTTGAGGTTGTTGCTGTAATTACTACTCCTGACAAACCTGTGGGTAGAAAACAAATTATCACACCTTCTGATGTAAAGAAATATGCATTAGAGAATGGGATTCCTGTTGAACATACTGAAAGAATGAAAGAAAAATATATGAAGGTTGCTGAACAGTATAAACCCGAGATTGTAGTATGCAAAGCATTTGGAGAAATTGTACCTAAAGAATTTTTGGAATATCCTAAGTACGGATGTGTTAATATCCACTTTTCCATTCTTCCCAAATATCGTGGGGCAGTCCCAATACAAAAAGCTCTGTTAAATGGTGAGAAAGAAACAGGAATTACAATAATGCTAATGAGTGATGGTTTAGACGAAGGAGATATTCTGGATACTTACACTGAAGAGATTAATGATGATGATACAAACATATCACTTAGAGAGCGTCTCGTGAAGAAAAGTACTGAGGTTTTAATCCCAGTTCTGAAAAGATGGATTAACGGAGAGATAGTCCCAATACCTCAAGATAGTACTTTGGCAACTTACTGTTGGCAAAAAGATATCTCTAAAGAAGCCGCTGAAATTAAGTGGGATAAATATGATGCAAAATATATTGAGAGAATGATAAGAGCATTTGTCCCATGGCCTGTTGCATGGACAATCCTTCCAGAGAGCAGTAACAAAAATCTTTCTAAAAAAATAATGAAGATATATAAAGCTGAGATTACAAATGGTAAGAAAGAATTAATTCCTGGCCTACTTTGGTCAGATGGGAAAGAGACCTTTATCTCAACAAAAGAGAAAGGAATTTCACTAAAACTCATTGACTTTCAAATTGAAGGAAGAAACAAAATGAGAAGCAAAGAATTCCTAAACGGAATCGGGAGAATCATCCCGAAATATTAACTTAAAATCCACGCCAAAATTCCCAGACCTAAGATAATACCCACCTCCCAAAAGCCAGAATTCACCAATTATTTCCTTCTTATGTGCCATTATCTCCTCATCTTCATATGACCAATACAGATAACTTATCAACTGCTCTAAAGGTGTTCTCCCATTTAACAAAGACTCAGTATCATCTGCAACTAAACCCATTCGTATCATCATTGCAATTGCCTTAGCAGTAGCTTTCTCATCATTTTCTAAATTATGCGTAGCTGAGTTATCAATTTCTTTCTCAGCACTATCTGTTTCGACTGGGGGTTTTCCCTGTGGGATGTTCTCCCCATATGTTTTGTAGTGGTGTAAAACAAGATCCCTTAATTCCTCAGGAGCTAAATCCAAAGCATTGGCAAAGTAGAAGCAAACTGAATCTAATCCTGACAAACGATTTTCTTCCGAAATATTATCTGTAGTAATTGTGCCCCTTTTAAGTTCAAACGCAATGGAAAAAGCAATGTTATCTCTTCTAATTTCCAAATCGTTCTGCTCATCTGGTTCTAATTCGTGTTCGGGATTCATTGTAATTTACAAAAAATAAGATGTATAAGTACATAATAAGCCGGATTCTGTATAACGATGGTTATCTATCTATGCGGTTCAACCTTGCTTTAAGTGGGGGTTACAATGCAACAATGTATTACTACACTGCTCGGTAGTCTCTTACACTACCTTTTCACCCTTACCTAGTAAACTAGGCGGTATACTTTCTGTTGCCCTTTTCTCCGAAAGATCACTCCCTCCCAACTCTCGTTGGCACTTATCTCGACATGTTCGAGACAGACATAAAGTCCGGACTTTCCTCATTTACTCCCGAAGGGTAAATGCAACCATCTAATAGTACTTATACAACAAGATTTTACTATTTCCTAGCCTTTTTTACAAGGTAAAT
>JAXGWV010000015.1:0-14320 GCA_040773125.1 Candidatus Dojkabacteria bacterium | reverse complement strand
CGTCTCTGACATTCCAGCTAAGGTTTCCTACAAATAACTTTTTACCCATTATTATAAGAATAAATAAAAATTAAATCCGCTACACCACTAAATGGGAGAATACACTCTAAGCTATTCCAAAAAAGAAAGCTTCTATAGCTACTTGAATTATACCATATTTTAGGAAATACAAGTAGTAATTTGTAAATAAATAAAACCTTTACTAAATAAGGACAAATAGAAAATAAGAGTATTCTTTTAAAATACTGTATAATCAAAAACATATGATGGACAAAATTTTAATTCACACATGCTGTGCAGATTGTTTACTTAATGCTTTAAACTATCTTAATAAAGGGGAATATATTAACAATGATTCAGAGATAATTTCACTTTTTTACAATCCAAACATACACCCAAGAGCGGAGTATCTAGAAAGATTAAATGCTGTCAAAAAGATTCTTCCAGATTTAAAGAAACATTGGAACATTAAAATTGTCATACCAAATTACTCTCCTAAAGAGTACATGAAAAAGATATTGTCAAACAAAGATGTAAACAGATGTGATAAATGTTGGGAATTAAGAATAAACTATTTGTTTGAGTATGCTAAAAAAGAAAATATCAATAATCTAACAACAACCCTTTTAACAAGCCATTATCAAGAGAAAGAGAGAATAATGCAGGTAGTAAACATGTTAAATAAAAAATATAATTTAAACTTCGTAGAAATAGATTCTTCCTTAAACGAGAAACATTCTGGTTTCTACAAACAAAATTACTGTGGGTGCTGTTTTTCACTAACAGAAAAAATGATTAGTTCCTTTAATAATTTTTAATCATATACAATGAATTACTTTATTCTAACAATAATTTGTTTCCCACTAATTCTTCTAGTATTTGTTTTAGTTTCACTCATACTTCCTAAAAAGAATGACTCTTCAGAAGAAGAAGATGAGGATTACAATGAGGAAGAATAGACAATTGTTTCCTAACTTTAAAGGCCAGATAAGTAGTAATTATGGTATACTTGACCAATGGCAAAAGAACTAAAAATACTTACAATATATAACAAGGAAGAAGAGAAAATACTAAGGACAAAAAGCTCTCCTGTTGAGAAAGATGAATTTGGTAGAAAAGAATTAATAGATTTCTCCAAGGATTTACTCGAGACAGCAAAAAAAAGTGATGAACCAGCTGGAGGTATTGCAGCACCACAAGTTGGAGTAAATAAAGATATTTTTTATTTACTAAATTATGATACTGACAGATGGGAAATTTTTGTTAATCCAATTGTTGAGCCCTTGGGTTTTACAAAGACAAGTATTGAAGAATCATGCCTAAGTGTTCCCGATAGAGAAGAAAAAGTGCTTAGATACAAGAAGATTAAGGTTACATATCAGGACTTATACGGGAAAAAACATATGAAAAAGTTCTCAGATTTAAATGCAATTACAGTCCAACATGAGAAAGATCATTTAGAGGGAATTCTTTTTATTGATAGAATTTAAAATATTTAATTTTTTACCTGCCTAAAATGAAATTAAAGAAAATTACTCTGCTACTTCTTCTCTGTTTTGCTTTCTTTTTGCCTTTTAACACCTTTGCACAAGATGGAAACGAGAAAACCAAGAGTTCACTAGAAGACATGCTCGATTTAGAAATCCCTGAAATTACAGATAACCCAAGTCTGATTATTAATTTTTCTGATCCTTCCAAAGAGAAGAGCGGTGTAGAATTAAGCTTAGATGAGAAAGAGTTTATCAAAATTGAAAGTCCCTTTACTCTCCCAGCTTTAAGTATTGGAGATCACTCTTTGACTTTTAGGTTTTTGGACCAATATGATGTGTCTCAAACCTTGACAAAGAATTTAATCATTACCCCTAGACCACCAGTCCTTAATACACCAATTATTAACAATGATGGAATTAATTTTACTGGAAGAGCCTTGGCTGGTTCTGAGATTACTTTGATTCTAAATTCAAACAACAAAATGATTGTTAAACAAGCAGAAGTTGACCAGGATGGGCTTTGGACTTTAACTTTAACAGAAGAAATTCCGCAAGGCTTGTATACATTTAGTGCATTTACAAAAAAATATGGATATTCTAGCGAACTAGCAGAGCCTTTAATTCTAGATGTGTCTGAAAGAAAAATTGATGACAGTAATACAGAAACGACCAATCCAATACATTTTGCCTTCAAAGATTTTACTAGAGAGGATTTCAATCAATTAACTACAAATCATATTGATTTGCTTGTCCATTCTATTGCTCTTTTCCTTATTGGCCTCCTACTAGGTATTCTCTTATTCTCCGTGTCAAAAAAGAAAGAAGAAAATCGGGTAGTAAAAGAAGTAGAGAAAAAATTTGTAAAACCGACTTCGGAAAATGAAAAATCACTTACTTTATTAGAGAAATTGAAAGATAAGACTGTAAATATTGAGAATCCATCTGTATTAAAAGAAGAGAAAAAAACTGATGAGTCAGTAAAGGAGAAGAAGGTCATTTCAAAAGTTGATTTTTTAGAAAACTTTAAAAGCCATGACCCTGATAATGAAAAAGGTAAAGAGTCAGAAGATAGTAAAGAAGAGAAGAAATCCAAGTAAATGATGCGCCAGGGTGGTGAAATGGCAGACACGCTACGTTCAGAACGTAGTCCTAGCAATAGGGTGGGGGTTCAAGTCCCCCCCCTGGCATTGATTAAGATTATTTCCAAAACCACTCTTCAATATTATGAAATCTTTCGTAGGAGTGAGAAATACCACTAAAATCAATACCAACCAAGTCTTTTCTTACAAAGTATTCAAATAGCGGATTGTACAGGAATATTGCTGGTGAATCTGCTACCAAGTATCTTTGGAATTGGAGATACTTTTGTTTTCGAACAGCTCTGTCTAAACTCTGCCTGCCTTCTTCAAGTAAAATATCCACTCTCTCATATTCGTATCCTGAAAGATTCAAATCTGGGTAATTAACTTTTAGGGAATGCCACAAATTATATTGGTCAGGATCAGTACTTGTTTCAATTTCATAAAGAAGCAGCTCAAAATTTCTTGTTGCTATTAATTCCTGAGTTATTTTCTCATAGTCAAGACCCTCAAGCTTAATATAAACTCCTTCTTCTTTATAATAATTTTCTAATAATTTAACTAATCTATTATTTGACGGATTTGAAAGATACGACAAAGTAAATGTTAACACCTCACCTTGAGCATTTTCAAAATAACCTGACTTTGGATTTATTGAATAACCGAGAGAATTTAATATTTCTTTTGCTCTAGATGGATTATAGTCATGAAAATCAATATCCTTATTAAATGCCCAAGAAGAAGAGGGATAAGGACCTTTTAATACTTGACCTCCTACATTGCATTCATTTAATAATTTTTCTTTGTTTAGTAACAAATTCAAAGATATACGAATATTCTTATCCTTCAAAGACTCTTTTCGAGTATTAATAAAGATTAATTTCTCTCTATCTGGGATTACAACCTCATAACTTACAAAATTGGTATATTCATTAACATAATTTGATAGGGATTTGTCCCAAGAACCCAAACTATCTAATCTCCCAACTCTAAAAGCCATCTCAAGAGATTTATCATCTGGGTATAATCTAAAAACAATATTTTTAATATTTGGTTCATACCTATCATATACATTATCAACCAAATATACAGAAGATAAGTCCATTTTTACAAAGCTATACTTTCCACTCCCCACTGGAGCTTTGGAAAAGGGTGCAAAAGCAATTTTATTAATATCAATATCCCTTAGGTGCTTCTCTGGAAGGATATAGATGGAAATTGCTCTAAAGAAAACTGGGTTGGCTTCGTTAATTTTAAGTTGAAGAGTATTATCATCAATTTTGTTTACCTCCATTCCCACGAAAGCAAGACCTACTGAGTCGAAGCCTGCCTCTTTTGACAATTCAATGGCACTATTAAAGGTAAAAATAACATCATCAATGGTAACCTCTGTACCATCATGCCAAAAATGCCCCTTATCAATTGTAAAGATATATACTAAACCATTCTCTTTTACTTCCCAATCTTTGGCTATCCCTGAATATGGTTGACCATCAGAATCAATATTTACAAACTTTTCAAAAATTAGGCTCTCAAGAGATCTCTCAATGTAGCTGTTAGTTACAAAAAGGGGATTTAGTGTGTTTACCCCTCCTACAGCGCCTTCGACAAAAGTATCTTTACTATCATCTGTTCTAAGTAAATTGGCGAAACTATGAGAATTAATGGTGAGAATAAAAAGAAAAACTAAAAGCCCAAATAAAACAATATAACTTAATGGAATAAATTTCTTATAAATTGATATCAAAAAACTAGGGTAATTCCATATAACATCCCGTAAATCAAACTTCTTCTTTTCCTGAGGAGGGGAGGCTTTCACATTTAATTCCTCCAGAACGCTCTTCATTACCAAGCCCTCATTCAAGGAATCTTTAACTTTTTTTGCCTTCTTCATAAGAACAACTACTTAGAAGATAGTTTTAAAATTACAAGGGAGAGGATAACAAGAACAATAATTAAAGCAATAGTAAAATAGTATAAGAATTTTTCTAAGCCTCTTTTTGTTCTAAAAATTTCGCCTCCACCCCCGAACATCTGCCCTAATCCTTCAGCTCTATTTTGTAGCAATACTGAAACAGCTAAAAGAACTGAAACAATGATTTGAATTATTAATAATGTCTTTGAAGTATTCATAAGTTAGTATTATACAGTATAAATAAATTATTTACCTCTTATCAAGCTCTTTGTATATGCTCACAAGAAAAGATGTTAGAAAAGAAGTAGCACAAATTGAGATTAAGGGAGAAACAAGAAATTCATTAATCTGGATTGTTCCCAATTTCATTTCACTAAACACAAATTCGTTAATTGTAAAATCTATCATAAAAAGCTTCATAACATATGTTGCCGCTGATAAAAGGATTGTTCCCATTAGAAGGAAAGTTATGAAATTACACTTAATTGTAAGGAAATTAAGAAATGGACAAACCAGTACAAGTACAATTCCCCCAATTAGAAGAACAACAAACAGATACATTGCTGAAGAGGGAAGTTGAAATGCCTCTTGAAATTGAGACATAAAAAAATAATATACAAGCATCCCAATCAAAGTAAGTTTTGTTACTTCTTTCATAATTTTCTCACAATAATTATTATGTAAAAGGATACAATGTTTTAGAATAAATTACAAAACCCACTTGAATGTTGTATACTGAAATACAGTACTGCCCATATGAACAATATCGCTAAAACAAAAATTATCGCCACTATTGGTCCTTCATCATGGGACGATTCTTTACTTAGAAAAATGTTCGAATCTGGAATGCTACTAGCAAGAATTAATGCCTCATTTGCAGATTACAATGAACTTGAAAGAGTATCAAAACAAATAAGAAATATCTCACCTAGAATTGCTACTATACTAGATACACAAGGAACAAAAATAAGAGTGAGAGGCTTATCAAAAGATGTAGTTATAAAAGATACCGTAACATTAACTTCGGAAGATATCTCTGACCCAAATGTAATAAAAATAACCTATCCATCACTTGATAGAGATGTAATCGTAGGAACAAAAATCCTTCTTGATGACGGAAATATTCAACTTCAAGTCAGAGAGATTAGAGATAAAAAGGTAATTTGTAATGTTTTGCAGGATGGCATATTGAAGCCAAATAAAACTGTTAATATTCCAGATATAAACCTTAATTTCCCAGCTGTAACTGAGAAAGATAAACAAGATATTGAGTATGCAAAGAAATTAAACTTTGATTTTGTTTGTGCCTCATTTACTAGAAACAGGAAAGATATACAGGAGGTAAAAAGTATTCTTGAAGGTAGCAATACTAAGGTAATTGCAAAAATTGAGAATAAACAAGGAGTTTTAAATTTTGATGAGATATTAGAGGAGAGTGATGCGATTATGATTGCTAGAGGTGATTTAGGTGTAGAACTTGATTTAGAAGAAGTTCCTATTCTTCAAAAACAAATAATCTACAAATGTAGGATGGCAGGAAAACCAGTAATTGTAGCGACACAGATGCTTGAATCAATGAAGATAAACAAAAGACCAACCAGAGCAGAGGTCTCTGATGTTGCCAATGCAGTTATGGATGGAGCAGATTGCATGATGCTTTCCGCTGAAACCTCAACAGGAAATTATCCTCTGGAATCTGTTCAAATGATGAACAGGATTGCCCTACGAACAGAAGGTATTATGAAATTTTCTCCAGTCTATGGGGATACTGATGCAGGATCAGAAACTGATCGTTTTGGGATATCAGTTTGTAAATTGTCTGAAGAGATTCATTACAATGCAATTTTGATTATTTCTGATTCTACGAGTGTTGTAGGTAGTGTAAGTAGGCATCGAACATCAATTCCAATATATGTAGTAAGTTCTTCTTTGAAAAATATCAGGGAAAATACACTATACAGAGGAGTAACAACCTATTATATCAAGGAGCTTTCTGATGATAGAGATAGAAATATATTAATAGCCGTTGAAAAGATTTATGGCAGTGGGAAGTTGGATTTATTAGATAAAATTGCTATTATTAGCGGTAGCTCAATAAAAAATAAAAAAACAGATAGTATATTAGAGATTGCTACCGTTAAAGACATACTAAATTCCTAGGGTGACGTAGCCAAGCTGGTTAAGGCCGCGGTCTGCAAAACCGCTACCACGGGTTCGAGTCCCGTCGTCACCTTATATTTTTCCCAATTTTTTGATAGAATTACTTGATTCAAAGCAGGAATGGCGGAATAGGCAGACGCGCGGGACTTAAAATCCCGTTCTAGAAATAGAGTGAGAGTTCGATTCTCTCTTCCTGCATTTCTATTCACCCAGCCCATAGTATTGCATATTTTTTCTTTTTTTGATATAATCTAGTGTTCTTTAAAAGAAAGGAGATTCGTGTGTTATTAAATGATCCATATCCAGTGGGTTTTACTTAGTTTATCTATTTATTAATATTTAAATAAACTAACTCAATCAGAGAAATTCTTTGAACAAAACGATATTCATTCTTTATACAAGAGAGGGCCTGTTGCCAAAACGATATAGACATATTTGAAGCCGGATCTTTTTACCCAACGCTTCGTCTATTCGTAATGGACCAACGCTATGCTGATATTTGAAGCAATTTATTTTTATACTTCGCTTCGTCTGCTAGCTTCCCGACCCTCTCTTCCTTTCCTAAATATTACAAGTTTTACAGTTGTTTACAACCTTTTCTAATATACCTTTTAATTTGTTCTTAAAATTTTCTACCTTTTGTTCTGTCCAATATTCATCAACTGATCCACTTTCCATAGACGTCTCATTATCATGCCCAACTATCTCTCCATTTACAACAACAGAAATATCTGGAACAAATATGCGAGGATTTCCATCATCATCATTTAACAAATAGCCATCAAGAAGGGATAGCAAAGTTCTATATCCCTCTGTATTATCCTTTCTGTCTTGAAGGATATTAAAGTAATAAATATTCTTTAAACCAACATCATTAGCAACTTCATTCAAATATATTACATACCTCTGACACCATGGACACTCAGGGAACCCTAAATAAACAACTCCTGTACCTGATTCAAAAATCTTTATTATCTCTTCAATTGTTTTATACTCAAATACATTATTTTCACCAACTCCTGGATATTCCTTAGAGAACTTCACAGAATCTGGTACCTCTTCCTCATTTGGGACATTATTACTATTTCCCTTAGAGAAGAAATACATCCCTACCAAAACTAAGGAAAAAAACAAGAAAATGGTTAAAGCACTCTTGATAGATTTCAATCTATTCATTATTCAACATCATCAAATTTATCCGGATTATTATTCCCACATTTGGGACATACCTTTAATGCAACCGCACCCTCATACAAATATCCGCACATCATACATTTCCATCTCAACCAAGCACTATCTAAATCTTCTCTCTGTTGGTCAGGATGTAACCTGTCATACTTAACAGGCATTGGAATGTTTGCAGATTGATTCCCATTATTTATTGTTAATGTATCCTCCATCTCTTATCCTCTTTAAAATTAAATCAAAGGTCTCCTTCTCGTTTAATTTTGAAGTATCCAACACAATATCATTGTACAACTCTTCATTTGAATAATCTACTCCATACAGATATTTGTATCTTCTACCATCTACTATCCTTCTTCTAATTAAAGAGGAAGCTGTTTTAAAAAAAACAAATACTCTGTTAATTCCCTTAATATCTTTCTGCTTTCCCATAACCCTTCTTACCCTAACACACAAATTTGCATCAAGCCAAATTTTAACTGTACATGGGATGTTATTTAAAGTTGCTAATCCCGCGAATACTTTACTTTCTATCAATATATTTCCCTTTTTTGCCAATTCAATTAATCGTTGATCTACTTCTTTATCTATCTTATAAAACGTCTCTTTATCAGCCAGTTTATAGAATTCATCTAAAGTAGGGTAGCCCAATTTCTCAACTTGTTCTCTAAAAATTGATCCAGCATAGACTCTCTCAAGATTAAAGTGCTCTGAGAGCATCTTTGATATTGTAGAAGAACCACTACTTCCAGGACCTCCAACTACAATTAGCAAATCTTTTCTTTTTAAATCGTTCATATTTCTCAGTGTATATAGTATATTATTAATATCAACATGTCTAGAAAGAATCAAAACAAAAAAAGAAAAGTATTTGACACAAAGAAAAGTCCAGATAAACTCATTCTTTACTTCTCAATACTAATGACCATTTTTGGTGCTATTATGATTTTTGATGCTAGCGTATACAAAGCAAACGAATCATTCTCTGACCCTTTCCATTTTCTAAAATTACAATTGGTTTGGATTATTATTGGGTTAATTATTGGTTTCCTCCTATATATTTATGATTACAGAAAACTCCAAAAACTTTCATTGTTAGGAATGATTATTTCCATAGTTTCTTTAATCTTGGTTTTATTACTTGGAGAGGATATTAATGGATCTAAGAGATGGTTCTCTTTTGGTCCTTTACCTCCTTTACAACCTGCGGAGTTCGCAAAAATTGCTGTAATACTTTACCTCTCTAGCTGGATGAGTACTAATAAATACTTTTCTGATAAAACAAAGGTGGTATTAAAGGACTCTTTTCTGAAATCACTTATAAGCTTTGGTGCTATTGTTGGAGTTGTAGCATTACTAATTATATTGGAACCAGATCTCGGAACAACAATGATAATTGGTATAACTTCTTTCATAATGTACTTCATCGCAAAAGAAGGTCCAGAGCATGCGAAGCTTGCAACCATTAGTCTCTTGCTTGTCTTTCTTCCAATAGTGATAATTGCTGCAATACTTGAGCCATATAGAATTGGAAGGATATCAACATACCTTCATTTACTTACAACAGGAGAGATTGCAGACCCAAGGGGAGATGGCTACCAAATGCAACAGATATTAATTGGAATTGGTTCTGGAGGATTCCTAGGAAAAGGATTTGGTCAATCAAGGCAACGATTTGGATATCTAGTTGAAAACACTGCATTTACTGACTCAATTTTTGCAGTTATACTCGAAGAACTTGGCTTCCTTGGAGGAACAATTCTAGTATTGGCATGGGTAATATTCCTCTGGAGAGGCTTTAAGATTGGCTTAAATGCTGCAGACAAACAGGGCAAACTTCTTGCAATTGGAATTACTGTTTGGCTCACTTTACAAGCACTCTTAAATATTGGGGCAAATGTTGGATTAATTCCCTTAACAGGGATACCTGCCCCCTTTTTAAGCTATGGTGGCTCTAGTACTATCGTTACACTGGCTGGTATTGGTATACTACTTAATATTAGTAAACACTCAAAAACTTAAAATGATCAACAAAGAAGTTCTCAAGAAAAGAGTAGTTATAACTGGAAGAGGTTCAGGAGGCCATATTTCAAGTGCTAAATCCATTATTGATGAGCTAGACAAACACTTTATTCTAAATGAAAACAATTTTTTGTATATAGGTAGCGATTTAGGGATGGAAGGAGAAAAACCTGGGAATTCTCTTGAGATGAGAATTTTCAAAGATGAGGATTTTAAACAAGTGTATATCCGTGGTGGAAAATTACAAAGGAGATTTAGTTTTAGAACACTTTATCTACTTTCTAGAACAGTGTTAGGATTTATTGATGCTTTCAAAATATTAAATAAATTTCGTCCTAATATTGTTATCTCAACGGGAGGTTTTGTGTCTGTACCTGTTTGTTTAGTTGCTAATATGTTCAAAGCTAAAATTTTTCTTCATGAGCAAACTTCAACTGTAGGATTATCAAACAGAATAGTATCTAAAATCGCAGAAAAGATATTTGTTGCTTATCCTTCCTCGGCAAAATATTTTCCTCAAGGGAAGGTTATTCACTCTGGGAATCTAGTTAGAAACGAAATATTCTCTACTTCTGGAAGGGGAAATATTGTTGAAGGAATGAAGAAAATGATTGTTCAATCCGACGAATTACCAATAATATATATTTCAGGAGGAAGTCTTGGATCACATATTATTAATGAGGTAGTAAAAGAATCTCTTCCAATGCTCCTTCAAGATTTTCAATTAATACTTCAAACTGGAGACAGCAAAGTCACCAATGACTATCAACTCTTATGCCTAGAGAAAGAGAAATTGTCGGAAGATTTGAAAGAGCGATTAATTGTAACAAGCTATATCAAGAACGAAGAAATAGGTTTCGTTTTAAATAATATTGACTTGTTTATTGGTAGAGCAGGAGCAAACACTGTATATGAGTTAGGACTCCTTAGAATACCATCAATATTGATACCTATCCCATGGGTTACTCATAATGAGCAGCTTGAAAATGCAAAAATTTTAGAAAGTGTTGGCTTAGCAAAAATTCTCCACGAGGAAGAGTTGACGCCTGAAAAACTTCAGGTTCTTCTTAGATTGGACTCAAAGGAGAAATTAGTCATTGACGAGAAAAAAGCAAGTGAGATTTTTGTTTTAAATGCAGCAGAAGAAATAATAAAAAATATTAATTTTAAAGATTAAAAATATGGCAAATTTAATTGTAAGAGGTGGAAACAAATTGTCTGGTGAAATTACTCCTGCAGGTAATAAGAACTCAGCCCTTCCTATTCTCTGTGCCTCTCTGCTAACAAATGAGAGTGTTACAATAAATAATTTTCCTGATTTAACCGATGTCCAAAAGTTGATAGATTTGATGATTTCGATGGGTTCTGAAATCCAGTGGGATAAAGAGAATTGTACACTTAAGATAAACAACTCAAAATTTAAAAACAACCTAGGGGATAATGGATTTCCTATGGGGATGAGAGGAGCAATACTTTTACTTGGACCTTTAGTAACTAGAATGCAAGATATTGAAGTTAAAAAAGAAATTGGAGGATGTGCTTTAGGGATAAGGGAATTGGATCCTCATTTGGAAGTTTTACAGGGACTAGGAGTAAAGATAGAAGAAGAAAAAAATATACTGAAAATATATTCTCCCAAGAGACTCGTAGGAGGAAAGCTCTGGCAAGATTATATGAGTGTTACTACTACCGAGAATTTTATTATGGCAGCTTCTAAAGCAAAGGGAATCTCAGTAATGACAAATGCAGCATCGGAGCCACATGTTCAAGATTTATGCAATTTCTTAATATCTATGGGAGCTAAAATTGATGGAGTTGGAACTTCAACATTAACTATTACTGGAGTAGAGGAGCTACACTCAACAGAGTTTTCAATTTCTTCAGACCATCATGAAATTACCACATTACTTGCATTAGGTGCAATGACAGGTGGAGAAATTCGAGTTAACAACGCAGAACCAGAATTCTTCCCATTAATAAGAAAAACATTTAAAAAATTCGGAGTCCAAATAGAATATGAAGGAGAGACTGCAATAATCAAACCTGTTTCAAAGCTGATAATCCAAGAGCCTTACACCAAGAATATGCTTCAGAAAATTGAAGCTGCACCATGGCCATATTTCCCCGCCGATTTAATTCCGTTGATGATTGCTCTGGCAGTAAAATCCGAAGGGAATATTATGTTTTGGAATAAACTTTATGAGGGAGGTTTTTTCTGGATTCAAGAAATGATGAAATTTGGAGCACATATTGTAATGTGTGACCCTTATAGAGTTATTGTTTTTGGAAATAAGCCACTATCTCCAGCTACTGTTGATAGTCCCAACATTATACGAGCAACTGTAGCTTTAATGATGGTTGCACTTACAATTAATGGTGAGAGTGTTATTAGAAATGCTGATTCAATTAAACGTGCACATCCAAACTTTGTAGAGAACTTACAAAAGTTAGGTGCTGATATTGCCTGGACTGAGTAGTTATAAAGTGCCTAATTTCTTTAGGAAATCTGGAATGAGATATAACCCAAGTGCATGACTACCTTTAAGTAGGATAGAAACCTTTCTATTCTTTAATCCCTGCAACTTAGAATTTAGCAACGCCGCCACCTCATCTACAGATTCTATGTGTTCACCGATTTTAAATTCTGAGAAATAATTCCCAACATAATAAACTTCGTTAAAATCCATTTGAGAGACATATTCCCCTAATTCCTTATGTCTCTGCTTAGAGATTTCCCCTAATTCTTTCATCTCACCAAGAACCACAATCGTATAATAATCTTTCGGGAATAATTTCCTGAAAGTATCAATAGACATCTTCATAGATTCTGGATTTGCATTATAAGCATCATTAATTATTGTCACATTATCAAATTCAAGCTTTTGGAATCTTGCTTCCTGTCCTTCATAGTTCTGAATATTTCGAACACAATTATCAATACTTACTCCTAATTCATTAGCAGCTATTATTGCTGCCATGGCATCATATACATAACCTTCTCCATAAACACTCAAATCCACATCTACAATGTTGTCATCATAATATTTGAAGGTAAAATGAGTCCCCTCATTGTCAATAGAGATATTAGAAATTTGAAATTGAGCATTCTCGTTTTTCCCAAAAGTTAACAATTCAGAACTTTTGTTGTAATTACTAGCAACATGCTGGAGCCTCTCATCATCAATATTTAATATCAAGGGTTTTCCCGTTTTCTCCATATAATCAGCAAGATCTTTTTTCTCCCTAAAAATTTCATCTATCGAACCTAATTTCTCTGCATGAACCTCTCCAATATTTAACAAAATCCCATAATCAGGGTCTACAGAATTTACATGCCATGCCATTTCACCCTTGGTGTCAACCCCGCATTCCAAAACTATTACATCTTCATCTACATATTTTCCCAACAAAACTGCATTTCCCCAGACGGTATTATACTTACCAGAAGATAATACCTTCATATGGTTTTTCAGTATTGAAACTAACATCCCTCTTGTAGTTGACTTCCCAGTACTACCGGAGATTGCTACCACTGGCTTTTTAATATATCCAATTGAATAATTTAACACTTTCTGTAAACCTTCTTGAATACTGTCTACAAGAATTAAAGGTTTGTTTATTTCCCCCAAAGATGGATATCTCTTATTCTCGCAAAGTGACATAGAACAACCGGAATCTAATGCTTCAGAAATAAATGAATGACCATCAAACTTTTCACCAACAATTGGGATAAAAAGATCCTGTGGAGTTATATCTCTTGAATCATGTGTAAAACCAGTAAAGAATGCAGCCTCATCATAATTTTTTATCTCAAACTCTGGGAATCTTTCTTTTAAATCCTTTAAAAATATTTTCATAGTCATCTCCTAATAATCTAATCTTATTAATAATATATTGTTTCTACAACAATTTATCAAGTAGAAAAGATATCCTATCAATTTAGATTATCGGGTGATTATTAATTCGCCAATAATTCATCCAAATATATTAAAAACTTTCTATTTTAACCGAAATGTTTATCCTAGAGTGTTATATCTAGGCCTGTAATATATGTCTCTTGACAATCTTCTTGATATCAAGCTATATTGGTGGAAGGAAGTGGTAAAAAGTGGTGAAAAATGATATATTCAAAATATGATTATCGGAGAATACAAAAGTCGAGTCGGAGAAAAGAAAAGAGTATCACTTCCGGCAAAGTTTAGGGAACAGATTGGTGAAGATTTAATTCTCACCAGAGGTTATGAGGAATCCCTAATACTTGTTAACAAAGAAATGTGGGAAAAGGTAGCACAAGGTGTTATCAATGGCTCTTTTACAGATAAAAATATTAGAGATACTAGTAGATTCCTTGTAGGTAGTGCTAAGGAGATTGAGATGTATTCACAAGGGAGATTTGTTATTCCAGAATCTTTATTCAACCATGCAAACCTCGGTTCTGAGATTGTCTTTATTGGTCTAATAAATTGGAT
>JAXGWV010000014.1:0-15230 GCA_040773125.1 Candidatus Dojkabacteria bacterium | reverse complement strand
TCCACAAACAAGAGCTAGGGAATCCAAAAAGATATAATAGCTCAGCCCCTTGGGGTTGAGTTGAGGATTCCCACTTATCTTTAAGAGCTCTATGACTCTGCCTTCTTCTGGGGCATTTATTACCTCCTGTTGAGTACCCCCTCTTTCTTTTGTTGAATTGACTATTTTATCAATATATAATAAACTTCTTTCTGAATGCCCGAGTAGCTCAGTTGGTCAGAGCAGCTGTTTTGTAAACAGCAGGTCGAGAGTTCGAATCTCTCCTCTGGCTTGTGCAGAGATGGCGGAGTGGTCAAACGCGGCGGACTGTAAATCCGCTCCCTTCGGGGTACATTGGTTCAAATCCAATTCTCTGCATATGAAATAATAATCTTTAATAAGAATAATATGGGAGGGATTTCTGGTATATTGTTTTTTGTTCTCGCCGGACTCGGAGGATTACTCTTTATTGGAGGAATAATATACTTGGTTGTCTATTTCACAAAAGATGGTGGGAAAAAGATAAACTTTAACATAAACACCCTACTCCATATCTATTTCTACGTGATTTCACTAGTCTCCCTAGCCATTTCCATTATTGGTTTAGTCATTTTCATGAATGCATTAATGTCCTACAAATTTGGAGTCCCTTTCTCCTATGAGTTATCAGAGGTTAACTCTCCTATCGAAATTGGGGGGGGGATGACAGAGCCTTTGTGTTATCAAGGAAATCCAATGGATATCGAAGGCCAAAAAGTATGTTTTGATAGTGAAAGGCAGAAATCAGATATTGTAAATGGCCTGTCTTTCTTTGTTTCTATGATAATTATTTATATATTGCACAGGATTGGTTTACATATTGTTGAGAAAAAAGAAAAATTTGTTTGGCTTAAAAAGATATACAATTTCCTGTCTTTAATTGGTTATAGTCTTGTTGGGATAATAAGTATTCCTATGGCAACATATCTCTTAGTAAATTACATTTACTTTAGACCAGACAATATAGTACAGATTAACCCACCTAGTATCCCAGTAGCGATTTCTGTTATCACGATACCCATTTGGATTACATTTTTTATTAAAACTCTAAAGAATCAAGAGAATATTAAAAACAAATAGGCTGGATTAGCTCAGACGGTTAGAGCACATTCTTGGTAAGAATGAGGTCCTGAGTTCGACTCTCAGATCCAGCTCCACTTGCCCCATAAATTATTTATTGACATTACTATGCCATCAGAATGGTACAATATTGAAAACTCAGTTGATACTCCAGCCAAAGAAAAGGAGTTAATCGAAGAAACTGTTCCTCACCTATCAACAATTATGAGTTCCATATTTGGGAATATTGAGGAATTTAATCAGTATGGAGGCACTGTATCGGTAATTAACAATTCAAATCAGCCAACTGGCATTAATATTACATATGCCCTGTTTGGGGATCAACAACTACAGTATTCTCCAGATAGTGCAGAATTTGAGCAATACAACAAAATATCAATATTTAACAGCAAGACTAACAAACATGAATTTGTTGCCATTCTCCTCAATAGAGACAACTCTATTAAGGATATTCAAACAAATATTCTCCCCTCAAACAACTACCCAATATACTCATGGCTTTTAGAGGCATACAGGAAGATAGACAATATTCTCAACTATCCTGAGAATTATTATTTAGACAGAAAAGATTTCATTTACCATGGCCCCGAAGAAGCAGAGGAACTAACCAAACAGAAAAAGAATTTAGGAATTTATTAATAATTATGCATAATATTTGACCTCTTCACTGTTTTCCAATATAATACCCTAGTATTTCCCATATTATTATTCTAAATTAGTCTTTGTTCAGGGAATGGCAAAAATAAAAAGAGATATTATCGCTCTAAAATGTACAAAGTGTGGAAACAAAAACTATACTCTATTTAAAACAAAGAATGTAAAAGAGAAATTAGAGTTAAGAAAGTTTTGTAAAGTTTGTAATGAACATACCATACACAGGGAGACAAAAGTTAAATAACTGAAATGCTCTTTACCGTTTAGGGCCCATAGTTTCAATTGGTAAAATGGCGGTCTCCAAAACCGTAGTTCACCGTTCGAGTCGGTGTGGGCCTGCCAGAAGTTAATTGAAGGAACTTTTTGAAAATGAAAACTTTAAAAAATATAGTAAATGAACTAAAAAACACTACTTGGCCAAGTAAAAAGGAGATATTAAATATGACTCTTTATGTCTTAGCCATAGCTAGTATTCTAACAGTAATAATGCTCTTCCTTGATTTGGGATTTGCAGGAGTTAGAGATTGGTTCCTTAATATTTAATTAGAAAAAGATGGAAGATAAAAAGAAAAAAGTTACAAAAAAAGTCGTTACAAAGAAGAAGATAACTAAGAAAAAGAGTACTGAAGCTCCAAAGAAAGAGAATCCAAATGCTAAATGGTATGTATTGAACATTAGGAATGGATATGAGAACAGTATCCAGAAAGAATTAAAACAGAGGGCTGAAGCTACAGGAATGCAAGATGAAATTGTTGATATCTTGGTACCTGTACAGAAAAAGATTTTTGTAAAGAAAGGAAAACAAGAGATAAGAGAGGAGAAGATATTCCCTGGATATATTCTTATTAAAATGGAATTAAACAACAGAACATGGGATTTAGTTGAAAATACAGAAAGTGTAAGAGGATTTGTTAAAACAGATAGATATCCTAAGCCCCTTGCAGAATCAGAAGTTCAAGCAATTACAAAGTTTATGGAGGTTGAACAACCATCTTTTCAAACATCATTTAGTGTTGGCGAGGCTGTTAAAATTACAGAGGGAGCTTTCGCAGATTTTATTGGTAGCGTCCAGGAAATTGACACAACTAAGGGTAAGATAAAAGTCCTCATCTCATTCTTAGGAAGAGAAGCCCCTGTAGAATTGGAGCTTTCTCAAGTAACAAAGCTTTAGTTAATAATTAATAAATATATGGCAAAAGAAATTAAAAAAATTATCAAAATAACTATTCCCGCAGGAATGGCGACAATGGCACCCCCTATCGGTCCAACTTTGGCACCATATGGAATAAATGCAGGAGAATTCTGTACTCAGTTTAATGAGCAAACAAGAGAAAATAATGGAATTTTAACACCAGTTGTGCTAACAATCTATGAGGATAGAACATTTAGTTTTATTACTAAAACTCCTCCTACTTCTGAACTCATTAGAAGAGAACTTAAGATAAAAAAGGGTTCTGCAAAGCCAAACTTAGAGAAAGTTGGAAAACTAACTAAGGAGCAAATCGCCAAAATTGTGGAGATTAAAATGCCAGATCTCAATACTTCAGACCCAAAACAAGCTGCAAAAATTATTGCTGGCACAGCAAAACAAATGGGAATTGAAACCGATATTAAATAAATATTTACCAACTATGAAAAGAGGAAAAAAATATATAAAAATAACAAAAAATTTAGATAATAGTATCTCTTATAACCTAAAAGACGGTGTTAAGAAAGTAAAAGAATTGTCATATTCTAAATTTGTTGGATCCCTTGAAATGCATGTTGATTTGAGACTTCCCAAAGATAAGGACCCTAAATCATTAAAGGGAGCAGTATCTCTACCTAATGCCACATCTACAAAAGATGTAAAAGTTGCAGTATTCTGTAACCCAGATAAAGAAGATGAAGCTAAAAAGGCAGGTGCAGATATTGTTGGAATGGAGAAGATTATGAAAGATGTAAAAGAAGGGAAAATTGAATTTGATGTTGCTATCGCCACACCCGATGTTATGTCCAAGATTGCTGTATTAGGAAAGGAATTAGGCCCAAAAGGTCTTATGCCAAATCCAAAGAATGGAACTGTAACAGATGATGTTGCTTCCGCTGTCTCAGAGTACAAAAAGGGGAAACAAACATTTGCATGCGACCCTTCAGGAGTTATACATGTGAGTGTCGGAAAGCTTAATCAGGAAGATGAAAAATTAATTGAGAATATTCATGTAGCAATTCTCGCAATTTCTGAGGTTGTTGGGAAGACCCCCGAATTAATGATTAACAGAATGCATCTTAGCTCTACCATGGGACCTAGTGTAAAGATTGCATACAGCAGGGAATAACTCTCATCTAGAACACTTAGTTTTTATGTAGAAGATACTACATTTTAACCTTTGTTACTTCTTGATTAATCCCCCATAGTTTGATATACTATAAGTACAATACAACGCCTTGCACAGACATGTGAATTACAACCGGCCATTGGAGGTCGGTTTTTTGTTAAATCGATCTCTCCGCTCTAGTATCAGCAGATCACTGATACTAAAGCCTATATAATCGAGAGGTCTGTTCAATCTCAAAATTGTATAGAGCAACTCTACTGAACGGTGTGAGATGTCCACCGCACATCGGAGGGTTGATCTCTCTTCGATGCAGATTATATCCTTTGATATCTTTCACTTGACCTTTCCACTCTCATCATATATAATTCACCCAGTTCATTTATCAAAGAAACAAGGTAGAAAAATAAATCCTTGCGAGATAAATATATATTCAAATTAATTAAGAAATTAAAGAATATGCCTAAGACTCGTTCACAAAAGACGGAGTTACTAGAGAAGTATAAAGATATATTAAAAGAGAAAACCGGATATCTTTTGGTAAATCCAGATAAAATCGACACATCAACAGTAACAAAGTTAAAGGTACAGTTAAAAAATGTAGGTGCTAACTTTGCAGTTGTAAAAAACAGCATATTTAAAGTAGCCCTTCAGGAGACAGAACAACCCTTACAAACACAAGAGATAGATGGTCCTACCGCAATTATTTTCTTTGAAGAGGACCCAACTGGACCTGCAAAATTAGTCAAGGAAACTCAAAAAACAAGCAAATTGTTAGATGCAAAGGGTGGTGTTTTTGAAGGAGAGTTCCTTTCGGCTGAAAGGATAATGCAATTAGCAGATATACCTTCAAAAGATGTCCTTCTCTCTAAATTACTTGGCAGTATGTCAGCACCTCTATCTGGATTTATGAATGCTGTTACTGGAAATGTTAGAGGTTTAACTATGGTTCTTAAGGGCATTTCTGAAAAGAAGGCTTAATTAGACAACTTTATTTAATTTAAATATTTACAAAAATGGCAGAAGAGAAAACATTACCAGAGTTATCTGAAAATGGTAAAAAAGTCCTCGAGATTGTTGAAAAATTGTCAGTATTGGAACTTGCGGACCTAGTAAAGGTCATGGAAGATAAGTTCGGAGTATCAGCAGCAGCTCCAGTAGCAGTTGCAGCAGCTCCAACAGAAGCAGCTCCCGCAGAGGAAGAGAAGACAATGTTCAATATTGTTCTTAAGGATGGTGGCGCTAACAAGATTGGTGCAATCAAAGTAGTCAGAGAGATTACAGAGCTTGGACTAAAAGAAGCAAAGGATCTTGTAGACAAAGCTCCTCAAGTAGTTAAAGAGGGAGTAAAGAAAGAAGATGCAGAAGCTATCAAAGCAAAATTTGAAGAAATTGGTGCTACAGTAGAATTAGCATAGTCTTTTTAAAAAAGAAATTAAAAGACCACCAAAGGGTGGTCTTTTTTTACTCCTCAATTATATTCTTAGTACGATAGATGCTCAGGATACTCCTCTACTATTCCATACTGAGTCTCCACCTCTCTATATCTCTCGTAGAAATTACTTTTAAACTTCTCAATATTCTCCTCACTTGAATACACCTTCACATTAAAATCACCTAGGGCTGCATAGTTTGAGATCGTATTGTTCTTTAAATCATCTAAAAATATTTTATACATAACCCTTAGATTAATACTCCTCTCTGCCCTACTAGATACATGTATCTCTCTTTTTCCATCTACTTCTAAGATGGAAATTACAGGCTCTGTCACCATTCCGTAATATTCTACTTCGACTTTAACAGTATCTACTAAGGAATTATCAACTACATATGAATCTTCTAAAACATTACCATAAGGAAAAAGTATCAAGTTTTCACTCATGGGATATTCTACAATTTTTTTGTCAGAAACCACCCTACTGGGAGCTTCCTGACTTATTGTAAATTTAGAGAAATCCAAGAAAGAAATCCCAGCACCAATACCCAAACCTATTATCGAAATTATGAAAGCTACAAAAAGTTTCTTCCAATCAGTTCTATGGTCTACTATAAAATTGTAGAAAGCTTTAAGCAAAGATACAGCAAAGACAATGAAAGAAAGAAGAAAAACGATAACACCTAAATAGTAAATACCACTAAACATCCATACAATTCCTATTAATACACCTGCTGAAGCACAAAAGAGGAGAAAGACTACTGGAAGAGATATAAAGAAGGCAAAACATTTAACAAAAGCAATTGCAAACTTCCCAATTAAAGAAAAAAGGCCAAAGTCATACTTTTTGACTTCAATATTTTTTACAACTTCTTTCTCTCCAATGACATGTTCTTCCACAATAGGCTCTTTTTCATTCTCTACAGCTTCTTGTACACTGTGGAATTTATCTATAAATCTTATCTTATAGATATATGAAAAGGTCAAGACGGCAACTACAAAATATACTATTTGTGTAAGAAACTCCCAAAAACCTGAGAGGATCCCTCCTGCTGTCGCCCCAAAGCTATAGAAGAATGAAGAACCAATTCTATTAATATATGAGAATGGAATATTCAACAACAAAACAACTACAAATAGTAAACCCAGTTCAAATAGAAATTTTATTATGGACTTTACATTCATAGAACTAAGCATTTCTATAGTACCTCGAATTATTTTTGTTACTTCATTTAATAAATCGTTGAATGTATATTTCCTAGCCTCACTCTTCTCTATCTCCGCTATATCATCATTCATTAACTGATCTAGTGAGCAATCAAAAATTTTACACATCGCAAGCATTTTCTCTGTTTCAGGATATGCTGCCCCAGACTCCCACTTAGAAACTGATTGTCTAGAGACATTTAACTTACTTGCCAATTCCTCTTGAGAAAGTTTTTTACTCTTTCTAAGATATTCCAGATTTTTTTGAAAACTCATATTTTATTATTATTTAATTTATCTGCCCAATTTTATGTCTAAACCAACAGTTGCAACCACCAACTTACAGTTGTTTCTTGTAAACTTACGGTTGCTATTGAATGATTTTACAATTTTAGAATAATTTTTGCTATTGAATTAGCATCTTGGATTTCACTTTTGTATTTAACTTCCTCTTTGGCTAGCATCTCGTGTATTAATTCAGGTAATTGCTCATACTTAGATCCAATGTAACTAAAATTGGGATTATTTTTGATATATTCCACATTCCCAAACTCTTGTATTGCAGGGGGTTCTGTGAATATTGCCTTTTTATTTAGCTTCTCTATCTCTAATATAGTAGCCGGTCCAGTTTTGGAAATAATTAAGTCGGAAATTGCAAATAATTTTAGGATATCGTTTGTATAACCTGATATATGTATCTTTTTATTCCCTTTATATCTTTTCTTTAATCTTTTCTCTAAAACCCTATCTTTACCAGTTAAGATGATTAATTGATACTCAGTATTTTGTATGAAATTCTTTAACTTTGATACTAACCAAGCTGTAGAAACTCCACATCCTGTAATCAAAATTGTTTCCTTTTTAAATTCAAAATCATATTCCTCACAAAAGATCTTTCTGTAGCTGAGTATTTCTTCTTGGGAAAATTCTTTTATTTCCCTTAATGGATAGTACCCTGTAAGGATGTGACAATCTGGATTAAAAGAAAGTAATTGTTCAGTAGCTTTTTTTGTCGGAGAAAAAATTAAATCCGCCTCTGAGCTTGCCCACCACCTCACCATTGTTACAAGATCAGGGACAGTAATTACATATTTAAATGAAAATTCTTTCTTGCATCTACTTAAGACTTCTACTGTTAACGCATTGTTTGATACAACCAAATCAGGATTGTATTCTTTAAGATATTTTAAGGTGGGTTTTACAATCGGTTTTAGTGCAAAAAAATATGCTAATTCACTAAACAACTTTGACTTATTTATTAAGGTAAAAGAGGTATTAAAAAAAAATTCGATAAATTTTGAGCCACTAACTAAATACAAAGCAAAGTTATACATCCGAGACATTCTGGAAAACTGAAAAATATCAATAATATCTACGGAAATAGAATTATCCAATTTCTTTATTGCATTTTTTGTTGCATTTGCACAGGAGAGATGACCAGCACCAGCATCCCCGATTACAATTAATACCTTTTTCATAAATATTTATTATTATATTCGAAGCATCACTGATAGTAAAACTAAAAACAATATATGACCGTAGGAAACATAGTATTGACAACACAAAAATGGTATAATGTGAACGTTGAATCTGCCTTATAATTTATATCTAAATTATTAATTTTCAGAAATGAATTACTCTCCTTTTACTCAATGGATATTAGAACATGGAGTTCCTGAAAAGACATTAGAACTTTTTTTAGCAATTACTATTGTCGCTACAATTGTTAGTATCTTTAGATATCTTTTTGGAACCAAATCTTATGGAATATATGCACCTATTATACTTGCAATTGCCTACTCCTACACAGGATTGAAATATGGTCTAGCAATAACATTCGTCGTTATAGTAGTCTCTTTGCTCTCTCACCTTGTTCTGAAGAAAATTAGAATGCATTACATAACTAGAATTGCTATTAATTATTGCTTCTTAAGTATTGCATTAATAACCTTTATCATACTAATTGATGAGATGGGTTTAGGATTGGAAAATATGTCCACAGTCCCTCCCCTAGCATTAATCTCTGTAGCAACACTTTCCGATTTCTTTACTAAACAATTTGTACAAAAATCAAGTAAATCCTCCTTTACTGCACTATTTGGGACAATATTAATAGCAGCCGTTGGATGGTTTGTAATTACTCGAGACTATATTTCAAACTATGTAATAAACAATTTATGGATTATTCCACTATTAATATTTGCTAATCTAATAATTGGTCAATTTAAAGGTCTAAGACTTAAAGAATATTTCCGATTTAAATCTGTACTTAAAGAGAATGATACAAAAAAGTAAATATAAGGACATTTTAGGTTTAAATAGAAGAAATCAGGACTATATTAGACCCTATAATTCTCCATCTGCGAAGAGAATCGCAGATAACAAAATTTTAACTAAAAAGGTTTTAGCTAAAGAGAATATTAAAACTTCAGAAGTATACAAACTCATTAGAAATAAACAGCAATTAAGATTCCTAGATTGGGATTCTCTCCCAAAAAGCTTTGTTATTAAGCCAAATCAAGGAACTGGAGGAAATGGGATTATAGTTTTCTATGGAAAAAAGAAAGGACAGTATGCATGGATTAGACCTAATGGTGAGGTTATGACAAGAAATGACATTATTCTCCACATTGAAAATATCTTAGAGGGAAGGTTTTCAATGGGGAACAAGAAAGATATCGCCATTATTGAAGAGAGGGTAAAAACTGATCCATTACTTAAACAGTATTCTTACAAGGGTGTTCCAGATATTCGAGTAATCTGTTTTAATGGTGTCCCAATTATGGCAATGACAAGAATTCCAACTAAAAGATCTAATGGTACTGCAAATCTTCATTCTGGTGCAATTTGTACCGGGATTGATATTGCAACTGGAATCACGACATACTCTATGCAGATGAAAACAAATTCTCCTTTTAGTGATACATATGAGGATATTGAAACAACACAAGATTTAAAGGAAAACAAAATCCTAAGTGGAATCCACATACCTGAATGGGATACTATCCTTGAGATTGCACTTATATGTCAAAAGGTATCGAAGTTGGGATATATTGGAGTTGACATTGCTTTAGATGCAGAACATGGACCAATTGTTTTTGAACTTAATGCAAGACCAGGGCTTGGAATACAGGTAGCCAACAAAGCTGGCCTCAGATGGAGACTTGAAAAAGTGAAGGATGTGGAAGTAAAGAATATTAAGCATGGAATTAGATTGGCAAAAAGTCTTTTTGGAGGAGAAGTTGAGGAAAGTATTGAAGCAATTAGTGGACGAAAAGTCGTTACAATTGATGAAAAAGTTTTAGTTTATCACCATAACAAAACAAAAAAGAAAGAACCTGAGAAAGAGTATGGACGTGCCTTTATGGACACTGGCGTTCAGACTTCAAGGATAACAGAGACTTTTGCTAACAGAGTAGGTTTTCTTTCTACCACACAATATTTTAACTCTTTAAATGTTCCAAAAAAATTCAGCTCTATTAAAGAGGCTCAAGAGTATATTGACAATCACCTTAAAGCATTAACCTTAGAGGAAAATATCAAAAGAGTTGCAAAAATTGTTGATGGCGAGGATGTAAAAGTTCGTCCAGTTATTGAAATTAAAGTAAAGATTTCAGGGGAGATTAAAGATATCGAAGTGGTAATAATAGAGAATTCAGACTATCATTTAATTATTGGTCGAGAAGCATTGAAAGGATATTTAATAGATACTAGTAAAACGTTTAAGAATTAATATTAAATACTCAGAGAATGGGAGAACAAAAGAATTTTTTAAAGGAAGCTGGAAATATCCATCTATCATACTATGTCGAAGCCGCAGATAAACTAGGGATTGAATACAATGTTTTGGTTCCTGGACTAATGGCAGAATTTAAAGTAAAAAACAAACACTGGTACATTATTAATACAGTTACTCCCCTAGTTCCTACTCCAAGTAGCACAATCTGTAAAAGGAAAAATCTAACTCATATGATTTTGGAGCAACATGGGATACCTGTTCCTAAACAAGAAATCCTAACATGCGAAATTGATGCTTTAAAATTCTTCCAAAGTTATAAGAATATAGTAATCAAACCCTCTCAACAATTAGGAGGTAAAGGTGTTTCTCTTCTACCACAGACAGAAGAACAAGTGCTTAATGCCTATAAAAATGCATTTAACTTATCACACAACCCTGAGGATAGTAAGAAAGTAATTGGAGAAGAATTTATACAGGGTGATAATTACAGATTTTTAGTGTTGGGAGATAAGGTAATTGGCGTGGTCAGAAGAAAGGCAGCACACATTGTTGGTGATGGGAAAAACTCAATAAGAAAACTCATAGAATTAAAAAACGAGGAAAGAAGAAAGGATATAATGTTACCGATAGTTATTGATAATGAACTTATGCTTAAATTACAAAGACAAAATATGAACTTAGAATCAATCCCTTCAAAAGATGAGGAGGTTATTCTTAGATATAACTGCAATCTAACAACTGGAGGAACTACGGAAGAGTGCCAGGGAGAAGTTCATGATTTCTACAACAAACTTGCAGTAAGAGCTATAAAAGCATTGGATACAGAATTTGGAGGAGTTGATATTATTACAGAAAACATCTCAGAGCCAAGTAAATGCTCAATTAATGAGGTAAACTACAACCCAGGATTAAGATTGCATTACAAAGTCAACAAAGGTAAAAAAGTTGAGGTTGCAATACCAATTATGGAATACATCAGAGATAAGTATTTAAGTTAATATTTAATAAGTATGAAAAAAGCCCAAGTTTTACAAGGTTTAAACTTAATATCAACCTACTCTACTGTAATAATTGAAACAAAGGAAAATGACTCGTTAAAAAAAATTCTTAATCTAGTTAAAAATTATCATCCCCTTTTTATTGAGAATTTCTACTTTGTTCAAGACTATCTTTACATTGAAACAAAAATACCTTTTCTTTGGAGGGAAGCTAGTGATTACTTGCAAAAACTGGGAAATTCGGAAATATCATTTGAGAAGTGTAAGGAACTTCTTGTAGATGAGTTAATAAAACAAAGAGTTGCATCAATGACAACAATTCCAGTATTGAATACAGCATATGAACTTGGATATGAGATTACACCCACCCTTCTTGATGAAGCCATTATTCAGACAAATAAATCTGGATATCAGAAGACTTTTAACAGACATCACACACTTGGTTGTGGAAAAGGATCAGAGATAATCTATTCCATATCATCAAGTAAGGACTCAAAAAATGCCAAAGAGATTCAGAAGGATAAATGGTCTACCAATCTAATGATTTCGAGATTAGGATTACCGATACCTAAATGGCAAACAATTGATAACAAGAGTCAACTTGAGGAGATATGGTCAGATTTCTCCAAGCCAGTTGTAATAAAGCCAACAGGTCTTACAGGGGGTAATGGCGTTGTAGTGGGGTTAAAAACTCTTGACGAAGCTAAGAAAGCATTTGATTTTGCTCTTAAGGTAGTAAATGAAAAGCCAAGAGGGGAATGGCAGAAAAAGATTATGATTCAAGAGCAAGTTCCTGGTGAGGATTACAGGCTTCTTGTTATAGATGGTAAGCTAGAAGTTGTAACAAAAAGAATTCCTGCTTTTGTAATTGGAGATGGGAAGCATACGATAGAGAGCTTAATTAATGAAACAAACAAGGATCCAAAAAGAGATACCTCTAGCCCAATACACACTTTAAAACCAATCATCATAGACGAATCCCTTACAGACTATCTTAAAGAGCAAAATCTTTCTTTAGACTATATCCCTAAACTAAACGAAAAAATTTCCGTTAGAAAAGTAGCAAGTATGAGTAAGGGAGGAATCACAGAAGATTTTACTGATGATGTCTCAGAAGAAATTAAGTATGTAGTAGAGAGTATTGCTTCATCCATACATGCTTTTACTCTTGGGGTAGATGTCCTATGTAAAGATATTAGCAAGCCATTAACTAAAGAAAATGGTGCAATATTAGAAGTAAATACAATGCCAGAAGCATATTTAAATTTCTTCCCAGTATTAGGAAAAGAAAGATCATATGTAGTAGAAATATTCGTAAAAAAACTCCTTAAAGAGAATCACACAAAGAAAATTGTTGCAATTGGAAATACACTCCCCGATATATTAACCCTTCTTAAAGAGAAAAGTGTCTGGGGATCCTATTTCTCTGAGAAAGATGTCATCGGAGAGTATAAGGATGGATATATAAAAATTAATGGATTAGAAATTAACGATGGACTTGAGAAGTGGAAAGCTATTGAATCCCTTAAAGTAAACGCATCTTTAGATGGAATAATTATTCATCATAGAGATTGGGAGGCTGTAAAAAGTGATGGACTTGGATTTAATCATATAGATTTAATTGTTGTTAGTAAAGAAGAATCAGAGAAAGAAGAGATGAAGATAGTTAAGAAATATAAAAGTAAAGGATATATTAAAAAGATTAAGGTTATATAAAAAAATTGCCTAGGGACATTTGTAAAATACTGAGAGAGTATATACTCTACTCATTACAAAGCCCTAGGCTGTTATCATTTATCAGGTTTTGTTCGTTCTTTCTTTCTTCCGTTCTTGCAAAACTTATTGAAGTCGTCTTCAAGCCCTCGTCGCATATTTATCTCGTCGTCAAGATCATCCCTAAGCCTATCAAATTTGTATTTCACATCTAATTTCCAATTATCTTCCAAGATATTCTTAATGTCAGTGATGAAGAGATAAAAAAATGCGATATCGGAAAGGAAAAAAACAAAAAAGATTATTTGTGAATCTGTAGTTATGCCGTTCTCCATAACATTAGCGAGGAGAAAAAGAAATTGAAAGGCAAAAAATGCCAACATAGAACTCCCCCGCAGAATGATATAAGCAACAACATCCATCTTGGAAACAAAAACAGCCGACCAATAAAGTGTCACCAGACCTAAGAAAAGAAACAAATAACTAAAATGCAATATATCCATTTCTACCTCCATTTTTTATTTTTTTTGCCATCTTATAGATAGCTTCCTAACTACATAGATATGTAATCAAAAAGCTATCTATAAAACGATATGGAGAAATTTAACCCGATAAAATGTTAAAGAACATTAGTAATATCCGTACATATTTTATCATTTTACGTTAAGGGAATCAATACTATGGGTTGTCTACCCTATTTGTTCTCCAAATGGTAGAATGAAGCGATAAATTAGATAAAGAAATAGCATGAAATATCTAATCATAGATAAAAAGCAGAGGGGTGAAAAAGGCAAAAATCTTGAAATACCTACAGGATCTAGAAGATTACTTGAAGAGTTACAGAAAAGGAATATTGAATCAGATTTCGTATATAACGACCAATTAGAATTCATATTTAAGGAAGGAAAAACAGTAATAAGGGCTAGGAATAAGGATATTACTGAATATTCACATATAATTTTCCGAGGACATGCACTACATAACGATCATGAATACCATTACAAAAGATATATCATAGATTTTGTAGATCAATATAACAAAGAAAATCCTGATAAAAAGATACTTGTACAAAATAGTGAAGCAATTAAGAGATTTCCCTACTACAACAAGATTGCAATGGCTCAGTTCTGCTCAATAAATAATATCCCATATTTTAATAGTTACTTCCGAACTGATGGAGATTACACAAAAGAAAGAGATTGTTTAAAAGAATTCCCAATAATTACTAAAGAGTATTCTGGGGAGAATCGAGTTGAAGTAATAAATGGGAAAGAAGTTATTAAAAAGAATGTGTTTAAAGTTGAAAAAGAGTCAGATTACAAGATTAATCCTAATTTCTTCCTACAAGAATTCTCTGATACGGGTGAAGATTACAGAGTTTTTGTTAAATTAGGAAAAGTAATTGGAGGTTGGAAAAGAAAAGCCAAAGGAAATTTCATGACTGTAAGTAAAGGAGAGTATGAAATGTATAATAAACCTGATAGTAAGATGAAAGATATTGCAGAGAAAGTTTCTTTAATTCTTAAAGCAGATTTTATAGCTGTAGATTTTATGAATATTAACAACAAATTAGCAGTTCAGGAATTCAGTTTCCATCCAGGATTCAAGGCCTATGAAACCAAAATAAAGGGTACACCAATAAATATTGCAGAAGCAATTATTACTGCATTTACTGAGAAAAAGGAAGCCTAAGGCTAAAGAAATGAAATCAGTTAACCTTAGGCTATTAGTCGCATTTGTTTTTCTGTTTGATTATTGCAAAAATCGCAAATCGTCTGCTTGGAATGCAGCAATCAATGCAAAAGGAATCGTAAAAATTAAGGCTAATAGCACAAAAATCATGTTATTAGTGAGCT
Organism: Candidatus Dojkabacteria bacterium; assembly: GCA_040773125.1. Taxonomy (GTDB): domain Bacteria; phylum Patescibacteriota; class Dojkabacteria; order SC72; family SC72; genus UBA5232. The sequence continues at coordinate 216 of JAXGWV010000014.1, read as the reverse complement.
TTATGCCCATGTAGGATACAAGAAAAAAAATACAAATTGAAGCAAATGTTTCGGATATAAACGCTACAAAACCCCAAGTCCACCTTTGCTTTTTTTTATTTATTACTGAAACAAGAAAACTTATAACTATAAAGATTACTGCACTTAAAGAAAGAACCAAACCAATCATAATAGTCTCCTATCTGTTAATGTGCGACTAACACATCACAATTATAC
>JAXGWV010000013.1:0-15351 GCA_040773125.1 Candidatus Dojkabacteria bacterium | reverse complement strand
GGCCACGCCTAATAGTGGATATAAATTTGTAAGATGGGATGGTTCTGGTGGAGGAACAGTTGGGGATAAGACCTCCCCTACATTAACAATTAATAGTGTGAATTCGGATGCGACATATACTGCAGTCTTTCAGCAGGATGCAGGATATACATTAGGGATATTAGTTTCTCCAGCTGGCTCAGGAAAAGTATTTGATAGAGATGGGAATGATATAACTGGGAAAACATATCAGAATCTAACTCCAGGTTCACAGATTTGGAATCGTGCAGCTCCTAATTCAGGGTATAAATTTGTTAAGTGGCAAGATGGTAAAACAGACAATCCAAGAGTAGAACTGATTAACAGTAATATGGTTTTGACTGCAATATTTGAGGCACTTCCTGCTGATAAAGTGACATTAACATATGTCGCTGGAGCAGGGGGGAAAATAACTGGGACTACAACTCAAATAATTGATAAAGGAGCAAGTGGTACTGCGGTTACGGCTACTCCTAATACGGGATACACATTTGAAAAATGGAGTGATGGGAAGACAACTGCGTCTAGAACGGACACAAATGTACAGGCTAATGCGACATATACTGCAACATTTAAGGTACTTCCTGCTGATAAAGTGACATTAACATATGTCGCTGGAGCAGGGGGGAAAATAACTGGGACTACAACTCAAATAATTGACAAAGGAGCAAGTGGTACTGCGGTAACGGCCACTCCTAATACGGGGTATGCATTCGAGAAATGGAGTGATGGGAAGACAATTGCAACTAGAACGGATACAAATGTACAGGCTAGTGCAACATATACTGCAACATTTAGATCTACCTCGCCAACGGATCCTGTTAACTGTACCGGATTTACATTGTCTTGTGGAGCTAACAACACGATAAATATTAATTGGAATCTTGTATCAGGTGCAATTAAATATATTGCGAGAATAAATAAAGCTCCTAAAGGTGACTGGCTTAATGAAGCTGGAGGGGATGTGTGGATATCTCTTTCAGAGGATGTAAACAGTTATGTTATCCAGAATGCTCAACCAGGAGTAGTGTATGGAGTAAATGTTCTTGCATATAGTGGACCAGATGGGCAAAAAGATTTCCATCCAAGTTGTAATATGACTAGTTTAGGACAGATTTGGGAGCCTCCAATGTATCTTGAAATTTCATGTCAGGGGACTACTCCTATTGTTATTCCTGGGAATGGAACTGTTCCGGATACTGGGATATTTGATGATTCAAAGAATACTGTGATATTTGGCTTTGTGATATTAATAATTGGCTTAGCTTGGACGTGGGTATCAACTTTACCGAAGAAAGCATATTCTGTAATTTCATCTACTGGTAGTGAAATGAAAAAGAACATGGAGAGAAGAAAAGTAGAGAGCAGAAGGAGTAGATTAGAGAAGAGAATAAAATAATAGGGGGAAATTATGGCAAATATAAAAGTAAATGCAAGTAGAAAAACAACAATAGTCTTACTACTTATTCTATTCCTTGTTGTAGGTGGTACAGGAGGATATTTGCTATGGAGAGTTAATCAAGAGAAAACTGTGGCTCCTACAGAGAGTGAGGCAGGATCTTCATGTTGTTGCACTCAGGCATGTAAGGATGGTTTCCCAAATTGGCCATGGTGTACATGCGGGTGTAATAAGGGAGATGCTTGTGAAAGAGATAATCAATGTACAGAGCCTTGTGGAACTCCTCCTCCAGGTGGCTGTATTAAAGGATCTGATTGTAATAATCAAACTAGTTGCTGTTGGCCCCAAGTAGCATATTGTAATACAGCTACTGGTAGTTGTGAATGTAAAAGTCCTCCAAATCATTGTGGAGATACTGAACCCAGATGTACACCTACTTGCCCTTCTGGATATGAGAAATGTAGTGGAACTGATTGTCCTTCTGATGCTATTCCTGTGACATGTACAGAATATTGTACTGGATGCAATAACAAATATTTGGTTTGTGGTCAAAAATGTAAGAAAAAAGTAACAAACATTTGTGGGGATGGTACAAAGGGTGGGAGTGAAGCCTGTGATCCTCCTGGATCAGTATGTACAGCAGCAAGTGGTAAACAGAGTACTTGCTCTTCTACATGTACATGTCCTGAGCCAGCAAATATTTGTGGGGATGGTACAAAGGGTGGAAGTGAAGCTTGTGATCCTCCTGGATCAGTATGTACAGCAGCAAGTGGTAAACAGAGTACTTGCTCTTCTACATGTACATGTCCTGAGCCTCCGATTGAAAATACATGTGATGCAAGAAATGCCAAATGGGTAATTAAGCCTGCTACATCTATACCATACGGTCAATTAACACCTTTTGAATACGTAACAGGAGATACTGATGGAGTACAAAATGCTAATATAATTGTAAAGGTAGATGGAAGGAATGTCTCAGTGACTAAAATTCCTGCAACAGATAATGCTACTAACATTACAGTTAAGGGTAACTTAAATGGTATTGAAGGCCCTTTAAGTCCAGGAAATCACAAATTGGAAATATCTTGGAATGATATCCATGGAAAGGGAGGGGTACCATGCTATGCATATGCAGATTTCACTGTAGGTCAAGCACCTGTAAATACATGTGATGCAGTCGGAGCTAAGTGGGTAAAGCAACCTTCTTCTAGAGTAGAATTTGGTAAGCCTATACCTTTTGAATATGTAACAGGAGATACAGATGGAGTACAAAATGCAAATATAATTGTAAAGCTAGATGGCACATCTGTCCCAGTAACTAAAATCCCTGCGGTAGAAGATGTTCCAATGATTACCGTTAAAGGAACTCTTAATTCTAGTGGAACTTTAGTATCTGGTTCTCACAAATTAGAAATATCTTGGAATGATGTTAAAGGTGCTGGAGGTGTACCTTGCTATGTATACAGTATGATAACGATATTACCAGAAAATCCCGAATGGGATATTGAGAAGAAAGTAGTGGGAGTATGTGTAAATGACTGGACAGCCAATCCTATTTCAAATCTTTCTTACACTATTACTATAACTAATACAAATACGGGATCTGGATCGGGAACAATAAGTAAAATAGAAGACACATTAGATCCCAAAGTTGATCCGACTAAAGTAACAAACATTTCAAATGGTGGAGTTATATCAAATGGCAAAATTACTTGGAGCTTAACCTCTCCATTATCTGATTTTGATCCTGGAGAATCTAAATCCTTTACATATTCAGTAAGTGTTAACAAGGAATACTTCGGAATCTATGAGAATACTGTAATTGCAGTCCCTGGTACAGGGGAAGGAGATTTAGAAGCATCAGCTAATATCGAAGCAAGGTGTAATGTCCCAGGAGAGCCAGGGCAACCAGACACAGGGATTTTTGATGACTATAGAAATATTGTAATATTAGGTGCAATATTACTCTTTACAGGTTTAGGGTGGTCTTGGATTACTGATTCCTTTTATTCAGTAAAGCAAAGAATCTCGTACGAGAACAAATCTAGATTTGAAAAAAGAGTATCAAAAAGATAGTAAAAATTTTATATAGTGTGGTATAATCACCCTTAGTATTATTTAAAGGAGGTAAATATGTCAGTTATAGTACATTCTAATGAGAATATAGACAGTGCTCTTAAAAGACTTCACAGAGAAGTATTAAGAGAAAAAATCTTAGAAACATATAAAAACAAAGCTTACAGAATTAGAAAAGCAGATCTTGATATTGCCAAGAGAAAAGAATGGGCAAAAAGAAAGAGAAGAAGGAGAGCAGCTGCGAGAAGAGCTAGATAATTTCATATATATCAAAATGTCGCTAATAGAAACCATTAGAAAAGACATGATTTCTGCAACAAAGGAGGGTAATACTGATAAGTTGGATATCCTCAAATTAGCCCTAGCTTCAATGATTAATGCACAAAAAGCCTCTGATGAACCATTAAAGGATGTAGAACTTGAGAAAATTCTTAAAAAAGAAGTAAGAAAGGTTCAGGATTCAGTTGAGCAGTTTACTGCAATCGGTAGAATGGAGCTTGCAGAAAGGGAAAAAAGACAGTTAGATGTATTGAAATCATATTTACCAGAAGAGATGGCAGCTGGAGATATAGCCAAAATTGTTAAGCAAGTGATTTCAGAAATTAAACCAGAAGGGCCTAAAGATATGGGGAAGGTAATGGCGGCAGTAATGAAAGAGGTGGCTGGTAGAGCGGATGGGAATGTTGTTAAAGATGTTGTATTAGAGCATCTTAAATAGCTATGATTCTAGAGATTTCAAATTGGGATACGCTAAAGAAAGTGTTTTCAAAAGCCCCTTTTTCTAAGGAAGAATTTGAGAGAGTTCTTGAAAAGCATTTTTTTGAGTACAACTTCTATAGCTTGGGTATAATATTTGTCTCAGCGAGATACATCCAAGCACTTAACAGACAGTATAGAGGAGTTGATTCTGTTACAGATGTGTTATCCTTTAATATCGAACATGAGCCACTTGTTGGAGAAGTGTACATTTGTCCTGAATATATTAAGAAAAACACGCATACAGATTTTCTTAAGGAGGAAGTAATTAGAGATGTAATTCATGGAATCCTTCACATTGTTGGGTATAACCATATAGGGGAATTCTCTGAAGAAAAAATTCAAGAGGACATGTTTGTAAAACAAGAAGATATATTGCACAATATATTAGATGAAATTAATAACAGGTCTGGGGAATCCAGGAAAAAGATATCAAAAAAATAGACACAACGTAGGCTTTCTTCTCGTAGATAGGTTAAGAGAGAGATTTCTTTTTCAAAAAAATTATACAGTTACAGATTGGGAAGAGGAATCTACTTTCATGTCGGAGTTGGCTTTCCTAAAGCAAGGTTCTAAGGTTTTGGTAATCTTTCAGAAGCCATTAACTTTTATGAATAACTCCGGACAGGCGGTAAGTAAGGTTGTAAAAAAGTATGGGATTGAGAATTTAGAGGAAAATTTCATTCTTTTACATGACGATTTAGATATACCTCTAGGAAAATACAAAATTCAAAAAAATAAATCTCCAAAAGGGCATAATGGGGTAAAAGATGTTGAAGATATGTTAAAAACGAATAAATTTCAAAGAGTTCGAGTAGGAATAGAAAACAGAAACGAAAAAGATATACCTGGAGATGAGTATGTATTAAAAAATTTCTCAAAAGATGAACAAATGATTCTTGATGAAGTAATGGATGATATTGTAAATGTAATACTTGCGGAAATTCTTCTTTAGTTTCGATGAGATGGATAGTATAAGTGAAAAATTCGTTTCAAAGTGTAAAGGGATTAAGCCTTTAATTCTAGACAGGAAAGCTATCACGGGAGTTGATAAAGAGTTCCTTGAATTTTCGGCTGAACTACTGGGGTTAATCCTTAATAATGTAGTTTGGCTATCAACTTCCCAGGATAGTAAGAAGAAGGAAAACATCGTGGAGATAAGGGTTGGAGACAAATTTGATGTAAAGGTATTTGAAGATTTGGGATATAGAAGGGTCGAAAGGGTATGGGGAGAAGGAGAGTACTCTGTTTTGGGGGATGTAATTGTTGCATGGCCTTTTAGTATGAGGAATATTTTAAGAATAAGTCTTTTTGGGAATAATATTGAGAGTATTGATATAGTTGAAAGTTCAACTAGAAAGAAGATTGAAAGTGTTCAGAGAAGAATTATAGTTGATTCCTCAACCACACTATTAATAGGAAATGAAGATGCAGGAGAGAGGATAAAGATTTCATTTAAAGAAGGATTGGGACTTGGAGAAGAAGAGGCAGTGAGTCTCGGAATCCGAGCCATCCCAGGAATGGAAGTGTTCTCATCTGTTCATGCAACTAAAGAGATTGTTAAAAATTTTAAAAATAGAGGCTACGAAATTATATATCTCTCAAACAATGTAGATAGATACGAACTAGAAGTTGATAAGTCACTAAAAAGTTCCTTCGATAGCATATTCCTCCTAAATGGTAGGTATAAAGATATTATTAAAAAAGGTTTTCTATTTAATTCTGTAAAGCTTCTAGTTTTAACAGATATGGAAGTTTTGGGAGAGCTTGATTTGTCAGATTTCTGGGAGAAAAACAGGAATATTGACCCAGGCTCAATAGAAATTCTTAAAAAGATAATTCCTGGTGATTATGTTGTGCATGAAGATCATGGAATTGGGAAGTTTGTTGACCTACAGAAGAGAGAAGGAGGATATTACATACAAATCGCTTATGCAGGAAGTGATAGACTGTTTGTCCCTTTAAGTGCATCACAGAAAATAACTAAATATATCGGAGCAGGGAGGGCAAAACCAATTTTAACGGGTTTGAATAGTGGTAGCTGGAGAAGAATATCTCAAAAAGCGAGGGAAAGGGCAGAGGATATTGCCAAAGAGTTAATTCAACTTTATGCTCTCAGAGAGACTGTAAATATTAATCCTGTACTTTCTAATGAAGATGATCTTGCCGACTTCAAAGCATTTGTTGAAAGATTCGAATATAAGGATACTGACGATCAGTTCATAGCAACCAGTCACTTGGTAAAAGATCTTCAGAAAGGGAGACCTATGGATAGATTGCTTGTTGGAGATGTAGGATATGGGAAGACTGAAATCGCGATGAGAGCAATGTATGCAGTTGTAAATGCTGGATTCCAAGCAGCTCTTCTTGCACCGACTACCATCTTGGTACAGCAGCATTATTCTGTGCTAAAAAAACGTTTTGAGGGTACAGCAATATCTATAAAGGCACTATCTAGACTAGTTCCTCAAAAAGAACGAGAGGATATTATTGAAAAGCTTAAAAAGGGTAGTGTAGATATAGTTGTTGGAACACATGCACTATTAAATGAGGAAATTCAATTTAAGAATTTAGGTTTACTAGTTATAGATGAAGAGCAGAAGTTTGGAGTTAAACAGAAGGAGAAAATTAAGAGAAAAAAATTAAATACAAATGTTCTTTCCTTGACTGCTACTCCGATACCTAGAACATTAAACATGGCATTGATGGGAATTCGTGATATATCTGTACTTTCGACACCTCCATTGGGAAGAATTGAAATTCAGAATCATTTTGGGAAATTTGATTGGGGAAAGGTCAAGGAAATTATAAAAAAGGAACTGGACAGAGGAGGGCAGGTATATTTCCTTCATAATAGAGTTGAAACGATTCAAAATGTATATGAGAAATTGGACAAGTTGTTCCCCCAGGCAAAAGTTAAATTCATTCATGGGCAGATGGGTGTTCAAACTTTGTCTGAAAATATGCAAAGTTTTGTTGAAGGAGATGCCAAAATATTGCTTTGTACTACGATTATTGAGAATGGTCTAGATATCCCAAATGTGAATACACTTATAGTTGATGATGCAACAATGTTGGGACTAGCACAAATGTATCAGATAAGGGGGAGAATTGGGAGGTCCGAAAAGCAAGCCTATGCCTATTTCTTTTATGATTCTCTTAAGGGGAATTCGGCATTAAGATTAGAAGCATTAAAAAATTCTCAGGAATTAGGATCTGGTTTTTTGCTCTCAAATAGAGATTTGGAAATCAGAGGGGCAGGGGACATCCTTGGGAAAAATCAATCTGGAGCTATTAATTCGGTAGGTTATGGGCTTTATACTCAGATGCTTTCAGAAGCTGTAGAAAATATCAAAGGATTGGGTAAATAATTTTCTCTTGGCAAATTTTTTGAATTGAACTAACATATGAGCATGTCCTCAGTACTGTATCAAAAATATAGGTCTCAGAATTTTGACCAAATTATGGGTCAAGAGAATGTAACCAAACTTCTGAAAAATGCTGTCATAAAAAATCAGCTAGCTCACGCGTATCTTTTTGTGGGGTCTAGGGGTACTGGGAAGACTTCTACTGCAAGAATTTTGGCTAAGGCTGTGAACTGTACAAATATTCTAAAAGATGGAAATCCCTGCTTGGAGTGTGATCATTGTAAGGCAATTGCAAATGGTACTTTTTTAGATTTAATGGAGATAGATGCTGCTTCAAACAGAGGGATTGATCAGATTAGAGAGCTAAAAGAGAGAATTGAGTTTTCACCAAGTGAGGGTAAATACAAAGTATATATCATAGACGAAGTCCATATGTTAACCACAGAGGCATTTAATGCTCTTCTTAAAACACTTGAGGAACCGCCTGCACATGTAATCTTCATTCTGGCAACTACAGATGTACATAAATTACCACCTACAATTCTTTCAAGGTGTCAAAGATATGATTTTAGATTGGGAACAGATAAAGAGATAAGAGATTTGATTAAAGCAATTTGTAAAGAGGAGAAAATTAAAATTCAGGAAGAAGCTTTGGATATAGTAGTGCAAAATGCTAAGGGTAGTTATAGAGATGCACTCTCATTGATGGATGTAGTATATAGTGGTCAAGAGCAAAGCAAATCTGAAATAACCCTTGAAGAAGTAAGAAAGACTTTAGGGTTACCAGATTCGGAAAAAGTTATTTTACTTCTATCCAGTTTGGTAAATGGAGATGGAGGGAAAGCATTGGAGATAATTGAAGGATTGGAATCTGAAGGTTTAAATTTACAACAATTTACCTCATATGTTTTAGATACTTTAAGAAGAATTTTTACTGCAAAGATAAGAGGAACTATAGAGAAGGAATACCCATATATCAAAGATGTAGATATTCGAGAATTACATAAATTAATTAATCTTTTCTTAGAAGCAGAAAATAGAATTAGATATGCAAATAATCAAACACTTGTTTTGGAGATGATTATTCCAGAAATGATGAAACCTAATGTCCAAAGTGATGTTAAAATTGTAAATAGGGATGTTAAAAAAAGAATCCCAATTGTTGAAGATTCTAAAGAAGAATTAGGGAGAAAAGAGAATGTAAAGGATGTCTCTTTGGAGGAGATTAATAATAGGTGGGAGAGTTTTATTGAAGAGATTAGACCTTTTAATCACCATTTATATGCTTTCGTTGGGACAGCTCACATAATCTCTTTTGAAAAGGGGATATTACATATGGAAGTACCTTTCTCTTTCTACAAAGAAAGAATAGAGGTTCCAAAGAGTAAGAATATTATTTCTGAGGTGTTTACAAAGATATATGGAATTCCATGTAATGTTGAATGTGATGTTAATCCTGCGATGAGACCAGTAGAGAAGACTGATGCAGAGACTGTTTTAAAAAATCTTCCAACCCCTAAGCCTTCAGAGAAAGCAAAAAGAATTTTTAAACCCAGAGAGACTTCCAAGATTAATGATATTGAGGCTATCTTTGATGGTGTATAGTTTCTCCATGACCTGTGCTTCCTCTCACTTTGTAGTATAATTATATTCATCTAATTTTGATTAAATAATTGTATGGGAATCGGAAATCCAATAGAATTGCTGAAAATGCAAAATGAAGCAAAAAAAATGCAGAACAAATTAAGAGAAAGAAAGATAAAAGGAGAGTCAAAAAATGGTATGGTAAGAATATATATGAATGGAGCTCAAGAGTTTGAAGACATCTTTATTGATGATGCCTATTTAGATCCCGATATGTCTGATGAGATTAAAAAGGGGATGAAGGAAGCATTCAAGGATTATCAGAAAAAGCTTCAAAAAGAAATGATTCAAGATGTTGATTTGGACCAGTTAAAGAGTATGTTTGGAAAGTAATTTAGAATATGTCTGTATTACCAAAAAGTGTAGAAAAAGTAATAGATGAGTTTAGTAGATTGCCGGGGGTTGGTCCAAAGTCTGCCTCGAGAATGGCGTATCACTACCTCAGATCTCCGAATCGAGATGCAACCCAACTAGCGAATGCACTTATCCAAATGGATGAGAGTGTGAAGACTTGTAAAAAGTGTTTCAATGTCGCAGAAAAGGAAGAGTGTGATATATGTTCCAGCCCCTTAAGAAAAAAGGATAGAATTTGTGTTGTAGAGGAGCCTCTAGATGTTGTAGCATTCGAGAATTCTGGTGTTTACGATGGAGTGTATTTTGTACTAGGAGGGGTAATTTCACCAGCAGATGGAATTACTTCGGATGAGTTAAGGTTCAAAGAATTAAAAGCACGAGTACAAGAGCTATTATCTGAAACTCCCGAACTTGAGGTCATTATTGCTACTAACCCAAGCCTAGAAGGAGAGGCTACAGCCAGCTATATTTATGACATGTTCAAAAATCTTTTAAAAGAGGGTAAACTTAAATTAACAAGATTGGCAATGGGTTTGCCAACTGGTGCAGATTTAGAATACGCAGATAGATTAACATTAAAAAAAGCATTGGAGGGGAGGAGAAATATTTAATGAAACTATACTCAACAATAGATAGAGAGGTTGTAGAAATTGTCCCTAATATAGAGGGAGAAATTTCAATGTATAATTGCGGCCCAACAGTTTACTATAGAATGCACTTAGGGAATATTAGGGCATATGTAGACTGGGATATTCTTCATAGAGCATTGCTCTATCTTGGGTATAAGGTTAAACGAGTGATGAACATTACTGATGTTGGGCATATGACTTCTACGGATGATTTTGGAGATGATTTTGGAATAGATAAAATGGATAGACAGGCACAGAAAGAGGGAATACAACCGATTGATATAGCAAATAAATATATTAATACAGTATTGGATGACTTTAGGGCTTTGAATATGTTAGCACCTAATGGGAAAGAAATCCCAAACGATTTAAATTATGAAAAAGTCTCTGAATACGGTTGGACAAGGGCTACTGAATTCATAAATCAAATGATTGAGATTGTAAAAAAAATGGAGGAGAGAGGTTTTACATATGAGACAAAGCAAGCTGTCTACTTTGATGTTACAAAAATTCCAGATTACAACATTTTTACTGGACAGAGATTAGATGAAAAGAAAGTAGGGGCAAGAGAGGATGTTGGTGTAGATCCTGAAAAGAGGAATCCAGCTGATTTCGTTCTTTGGATGAAAAAAGTAGGGAAATATGAAAATCATTTGATGAATTGGTCATCTCCTTGGGGTGATGGTTTTCCTGGTTGGCATATTGAGTGTTCTGCAATGGGAACTGCAATATTAGGAGAACATTTTGATATTCATACAGGTGGAGTAGATCATATTCCTGTACATCATACGAATGAAAGGGCTCAGAATATTGGAGCTTTTGGTCATCCAGTTGTAAAGTATTGGGTACATAACGAATGGTTAGTAAACAAAGAGGATGAGAAAATCTCTAAAAGCAAAGGTGCTGATTCATTACCTGAGATAGTTAAATTAGGATATGACCCATTGGATATTAGATACCTTTTTCTTTCCGTAAATTACAGAACTAAGATTAGTTTTTCCATGGAAGCTTTGGATGGAGCGAGAAATTCAAGATTGGCAATTCTCAATAAGGTAAAAGAATTGGGTAGAAAGAAAGGAAAACTTCTAGAAAAGTATGTGAAAGAATTTAAGGATGAGCTCAGCAACAATTTAAACATGTCTGGAGCATTGGCTTTGATAAACGAGATGCTCAAATCAGACAACCTCCCTGAAGACAAATTGGCAACAATTATAGATTTTGATAAAGTGCTAGGATTAAATCTTGATCAGGCGATATCAAGTGATGGAGGTGTATATAAAAAAGGTCAAAACAAGGAATTGGATCTTCTCCTACAGGAAAGAATTGATGCAAAGCAATCTAAAGATTATGCAAAGGCTGATGAATTAAGAAAAAAGATTGAGGAAAAGGGGTTCAAGGTTATTGATACATCTCAAGGTCAGATAGTAAGTAAAAATTAATGACTCAAAATACAGTCTCAATACAACTAAATTCCCAGGAAGCAAATTTGGCAAAGCAGATTCTTTTGTCTGCAGGTTGGGCAGAAGAGGAAAGTAATAATGAGTACATTCTTTTACGTATGAGAAATAAGGATGGTTCGGTTGTCTCACTTTACACAAGCAAGAAAATTGTTTTTCAAGGGAAAGAGGATTTTGACTTTCTTGTAGGTCAGATAAAGGGAAGTGATAATGTGAATGAATTTAATCCTCACATAGGGGTGGATGAGGTAGGAAAAGGTGATTATTTTGGACCATTGGTTGTTGCTTCCTGTTTTGTAAATGAAGAATTCTTTAAAAAAGTGATTTCTCTTGGAGTGGCAGATTCAAAGAAATTTTCAGACAGAAAAATTATGGAATTGTATGGGAAAATAAAAGATTATCCTTACAAATACATATCGATTGTATATCCACTGGAATACAACAGATTAATTTTGGAAACAGGAAATGTTGCGATTCTTCTTGCAAGACAACACTCTTTTGTAATAGAAAAGGCACTTTTGGATTTGAAGAGTAAAGGAATAGAGTGCAAAAAAGTTGTAATTGATCAGTTTTCAAGTAAAAAGAGTAGAGTATTAGATGAATTAGGGGAATTAGGAAGCTCAATCGCATTTGAACAGTATCATAAAGGAGAGTCGGATATTGCAGTTGCTTGTGCTTCAGTATTTGCTAGAGCAATATTTCTTCAAGAAATGGAGGAGATGAGTAATCTATATAATTTTGAATTTCCTAAGGGGTCTTCAAATGTTATTGAAAGAGCACAACTTTTTGTAAAACAGAAAGGTCAAGAAGAGCTAAAAAAAGTAGCTAAAATAAGCTTTAAAACAACTAAAAGTGTTTTGAGATGAAGAAAAAAATAGTGGTTAAAGTGAAAAATTTGTCAAAGGAATTTAAGGTTTCCCAAAAAAGGATAAAGGCTGTTAACAATATATCCTTTAATCTTTACAAGGAAGAGTTTGTGGGTTTTATCGGTCAAAATGGTGCTGGTAAAACTACAACACTTAAATGTTTAACAGGGCTTCTTACCCCAGATGAAGGAGAGGTTAGGGTATTAGGTTATATACCTCAAAAAAGAGATTATGATTTTTTGGAGAGAATTTCTCTCGTAATGGGAAACAAAAGTCAGTTGTGGTGGGAATTGCCTGCAATGGAAACATTTCTTTTGAATAAAGAAATATACCAGATAGAGGATACACTTTTTAGGAAAAATCTTGCAGAGATGGTAGAGAGATTAGGAATTTCCGAATCAATAAATGTTCCTGTAAGAAAATTATCATTGGGAGAAAGGATGAAATGTGAACTAGTTGCATCTTTTCTTCATTCTCCTGAGCTTCTTTTTCTTGATGAGCCAACTCTTGGGCTAGATGTTGTATCTCAACAAAAGTTAAGGGACTTTTTGGCAGATTATCAAGCGAGAAATAAGGCAACAGTTATACTTACGAGTCATAATATGGAGGACATTAAGAACCTTTGTAAAAGGGTTATCATCATTGATAAGGGGAAATTATTGTTTGATGGGAGATTAACTGAATTAGCAGAGAAATTTGTTAAAGAGAAATTTGTTCGATTTGTATTACCTGTTCCTCAACAGGAGAGAAAGATATCAGGTTTGGGAAAGATATTGGAATTTAATGGTAAAATTGGATTAATACTTGTAAATAGGCAAAAAATAAGGGAGGTTACAAAAGCATTGATTGAGAAATTTGATGTAGAGGATATTGACATAGAGGAGCCTTCTCTTGAGAGTATTGTAAGAAATATATGGAGTTAGCTTATTTTTTGGTATAATGTCAATTGCTGGAGAGATGTCTGAGTGGTCGAAAGAGACGGTCTTGAAAACCGTTATACAGGTTTCTGTATCGTGGGTTCGAATCCCACTCTCTCCGCCAGTAATTTGATTATATTCCAATGGAAGATAAAGAAGAACAAACAAACAAAACATTTCGACCAAAAGATAGGTACCTTGGCTTCCCTGTAGATTTACCTTTTTGGCAAAGAAGGGTCTTTGAAATATTACCAGGGCTTTTATTCTGGCTCCTTTTTCTAATTCCCTTTGTTTTTGCAATCTTTAAATGGAATACAGCATATGTCATTTACATGGTTTTCTTGGTTTCGTACTGGTTTTTTAGGTCAATAAAGTTCAATATTGGGATATATATTGGAGTGAAGAGGATGGAAGAATCACTTGCAACAGATTGGAACAAGGAAATAGAGGAACTTAATGATCCTAGATATGAGAGAATGAGATTTATTTATCTTTGTCCCGTATATGGAGAGACATATGATATTTTGGAACCGTCCTTTAAAGCTTGGGCAAATAGTGAAATTGATACAAAAAAAATTGATGTTGTAATGGCAATAGAGGAGAGGAAAAAAGATTTACAAATTGAGAATTTTACAAAATTAAAGAAGAAATATGGAGACAAATTTGGGAGTATGATATATTTCGTCCACCCTTTTGGCATAGAGGGGGAAATTGTCGGTGTTAAGGGGGCCAATATTAATTATGCTGCAAGAAATTTTGTTATGCAACTTGAAAAGGATGGAAAGAATCTATCAGATTACCTCCTTATTACATGTGATTCTGATCTTAGGCCACATCCTAAATATCTATCTTCTATTGTATATAGCTATTTGACCGCGGAAGAGCCAGAGAATTCCTTTTATACTTCTGCCATTCATACTTTTAATAACAACTTGTGGAACGTACCATCTTTGATTAGGGTTTTTTCCTCAATGACCACAATGGCCATACTTTATTCTTGGGTAATAGAGAAATCTTCAAAATCTATCTTTAGAAATGAAGAAATATACACCAGAGATACTTTCTCCTCATATGTTGTAAATCTTAATACTTTGAAGAAATTTGAATTCTGGGATCCAGAAATTCCTAATGACGATACAGCTTTCTACTGGAACGCAATGATTAGGAGTAAAGGAACATTCAAAGGAAGAGAAGTGTATATTCCAACTTACAATGATGCGGTTGAAAACAAAGATTTTGTTAGTACTCACATTTCTTTTTACAAACAACAATATCGATGGGGGTGGGGGAAGATTCCTTTCCCGATTACACTATCTATAATACTTAGGAAAGGGAGTGGGATATCAGCTTTTAAAAAATTTAATATGATTAAAGCAATAGTTGATCAAATGTGGCTATTTACAATTGTATTTGTTCTAACCTTCGGCTTAATGATTGTATCCTTCATAAATCCTGGATATAAATATACAGTGTTTGCATACAATCTTCCAAAGATATTGAGTATTGTGTTTACCGTTGCAATGCTTGCAAACATATGGACTGTGTTTCTGAGAAGAAAAATTTCTCCTATCCCCAAAAATTGGAAATGGTGGAGAAACATTTTAGATATTGCAGAGACCTATCTTATATCAATCAATATGCTTACTTTTAATTTTATTCCACATATTCAGGCTTTGACAGAGATGATGTTGGGTAAGGGTAAATTTAAGAGAAATTTCTACGTAACTGAAAAGGTCAGAAAAGAAAAGCTTCAAGAGAAAGAGTAGTTTTAACGATTTTTTAATTTTCATCAAATATTATTTTTTCAATAAGTTTTGAAGATTTATTTTTGATGAAACTCTTTTTAGCTCTTCTTTTCTTTCTCTTC